>JACPCJ010000083.1 GCA_016179865.1 Actinomycetota bacterium
TCAGCGGGTCTCCCGACGCCGCTCCGTTCAGCGGCACCCTGCCCCGCACCAGTGCTGGTGAAGCCCTGCCGATGGCGGCGAGCGCCCTCCTGCTCATGGGGAGCGGGGTTCGGGGCTTCCTCCGCCGGCGGGGTGTGTGACTTCGAAACACGTTCGGGTTGACGGCTGATCGGGTGCGCGGGGGCAGTACGCTCGGCGCACCCGATCGCCGCGTAGAGCACCGAAGCAGGAACACGCGCATGAAGTGGCTGACCCAGAACGCTTGGGCCCGCAAGGGGCTCTCTGGCCTATCGGTGATGCTGGCGGTCGTCGGCGTCGGGATGCTCGCCTACCCCTTCGCCACCAACCTGTGGCAGAGCCGCATCCAGGACCGCCTCGAAGACGAGCTGGCGAGCGACGAACTTCGGGAGGCGTACGAGAAGGGGAATCTGGGCGAGGGCGACGCCCTTACCCAGCTGCGCATTCCGAAGACGGGGGTCGACGTCGTGGTCGTCGAGGGGACGTCGGCCTCGGCGCTGCGGGCCGGCGCCGGCCACTACCCGGCCACGCCGCTGCCGGGTGAAGACGGCAACGTCGCCATCGCCGGCCACCGCACCACCTACGGGCGGCCCTTTCATAACAACGACCAGTTGAAGAAGGGGGACGAGATCCTGCTGTCGACTCCCTTCAAGGACTACACCTACATCGTCACTCGTGATCCCTTCGCCGTCGACGCCCGCGACTGGCAGCCCATCGTCAACACGCCGGGAACGAAGAGCCTCACGCTCACGACGTGCCATCCCAAGGGCTCGGCCAAGCAGCGCCTCATCGTGCGCGCCGAGCTGCAGCAGTAACCGGGCCCTTCTGCTCGGCCCTCCCGAAACGGACATTCCTACGGCCGCGGGCGAACCGGAGAGGACACGACAATGCGCCGTTTCATCGCACTCACCGCCACCGCAGCCCTGGCGCTCGCCCTGGCCCCCATCTCGGCTGCCCGCGCGCAGGAGCCGCAGCCACCCAACCCGAATCAGAACCCGCTGAGCATCACGATCAACAAGCCCGCTGCGGGCGCGGTGTCGGGAACGATCGAGGTCAGCGTCGACATCGCCCTGAGCGATGCCACCGATTCCATCAGGCGATACACCGTCACGCTGCTCAACGGTTCGACCGAAGTGGGTCAGTTCTGCACCCAGACCTTCCCCTCGCCGTTCGGTACTCCGCCGGACCCGGAGCTCCGGAAGCCAAGCGCGGCGGTCAGATTCCAGTGGAACACGGAGCGGACGCCGGCCTCCGGTGGTGACGAGAACTGCGAGGGCAACGGCGTCTTGCCTTCGGGCGGAAGCCTCTCAAAGAACGGCACCTACAAGATCCGGGTCACCGCCGAGACGTGGGGCGCCGGCGGCAATGAGCAGCAGCCGGGTCAGGGCGTCAACACTGATGACGAGTCGTCCGGTGACCTCGCCGTCAGCAACGCTCCCAAGGCGCCCACGGGCGTGAAGCTGTCCTACGACAAGGGCAAGAGCACGATCACCATCGAGTGGAACAAGAACACCGAGCCCGACGTCAGCAAGTACCGCCTCCAGGAGTGCATCGTCGACAAGTCGTCGAAGCCCTGTGACGAGTGGAAGACGCTGGCCGACGTCAGCTCGACGGCGGCGTCGGTCGAGGCCACCAAGCCCAACATCTACCGCTACCGGGTGGCGGCGCTTCGGCCCAACGCCAGCAACCAGACCATGGTCTCCGAATACGCCAGCGCCAAGGGCGACCCCACCGAGATCGAGGTGAAGGAAGACCCGCCCGAGACCACGACCAGCCAGCCTCAAGCCACCGCCGAGACCGTCCCGCCGACGCCCATCACGGTGACCAAGACGGTGGTGCAGCCCACCCGTCGGGTCCAGCGGGCGGCGCCCGAGGTCGTGCAGCGGATCGTCGAGGAAGAGCCCGGCTACGAGAGCAAGCTCCCCTACCAGGAGAGCGGCGAAGCCATCGGCGGCCTCCCCATCGACGAGTCGGGTCAGGGCGAGGGCCAGCGCGCCATCCTGATCCCCCTGGCCGGCGGCGCCCTCCTCCTCGTGTTCGCCATGCAGGTGCACTACCTGAACCGCCGGGCGCACGCGGGCCTCGAGCCCGTCCCCGTTGACGGCGAGTGGGACGACGACTGGGACGAATAGTCCCCCTCAAGAAGACCTCTCCGGCGGGTGGGGTGATCCTTCGGGGTCACCCCACCCGGCGCGTCCAGACCCGGGCCGTCCCCTTCCGTCCCCTTCCGTCCCGTTCTTGGCTTCTTCCCCCGCACCATCACACCGGGCAAGAAGCCAAATTCGTGCGTGAGGTTTGCCCGAATGCCGCCAACCGCTCCTCAGGCTGCCCTTCGTGCGTGCCGATACGTCCATGGGTGCGTGTTCCCGTGCCCCGACGGGAGCGCGTGCCAGACGGGCGAGACGACGCCAAACGCGAGACATTGGAGGCCCGGTGCAGGGCCTGAGGCAGCGTGTTGCGGGCGCCGCCATCGGGACGCCGGTGGATGGGGTACCGCCGAGGTGGGGGGGAACCCCCCGAGGAACGCGCCGTATGGCGCGCCTTCTCACGTTCGGATTCACGCTGACCGCGCTGCTAGTCGGCCTCGCTGCCCCCGCCCAGGCCGCGCATTACGACGTCACCTGGACGAGCCCGGGCAACGAGAACTCGAGCCTCAGCGGCGACGCAAGCATCAACTTCAGGATCCATTCGGCCACGTGGCTTACCAGCGGGAAGGTCAACGACTGGATTTTGAAGGTGTTCGACGGACAGACGGAGGTCGGCACGTTCTGTTCGCCGGCTGCGGGGTCGATGCCGGACGACGAGATATCCGTCGAGTTCCTTTGGGACACGCGCTACCTCCCCACCACGCACGCCGATGCTGATTCGACCGCATGTGCCAACTCAACGGCGAACGACCCGCGCCTCCCGAACACCTCGAAGGCCGACTACTTCGGGTACTCCGAGAACAAGGCGTACATCCTGAAGGTGGAGGTCACGAACGCCGACACGCTGCTCGACGACCCCCACACCGAGACCTTCACCCGCACCGTACGGCTCGACAACGACCCGCTGCCTCCCGCCAACGTCCAGGCATCGTTCAACTCGGGGACCCAGCAGATGACGGTCCGCTGGGATCAGAGCCCCGAGCCAGACGTCACCGGGTACCTCGTGGAGCAGTGCTTCAAGGGCAGCTCCCAGTCCACCTGCGCCGGGTCGGACTGGGCGCAGTTCGGCACCATCACCGGGAAGAGCACGACCAGCCTCACTCGCACCGTCACGAGCGCGGGCGCCTATCGCTACCAGGTGAAGGCCCAGCGCCCGGCGGGCAGCTCGACGGGGGTCACCCTCACGTCTGCCGCTAGCGACTCCTCGAGCGCCGTCGTCCTCGAGACCAGCGGTGGGGGCTCTGGAGGAGACGACGACGGCGGCGGCAATGACGACGATGACGCCGGTTCTGGCGGCGCTGGTGGCGGCACGAATCCGTCGAACGGAGGCGCGGGTGGGACCACGCCGACAACGGGCGGCTCGGGCGGAACCCCCACCTCGGGATCCACGCCGGGCGCGGGCGGGGGCGAGAACGACCGGGACCTCCCGCCTCGTCTGATCGAGCGCACCGAAGTCGACGCCGGGTACGAGGAGGCCCTCCCGTACGGGGCCAAGCCCCTCGACCCCAGCGGCGGCGGCGACGGGCTGGCTGGTGCAGCCCGGGGGCTCGGCTTGGCGCTCGTCCCCATCGCCGGAGGCCTCGCCCTTTTCGTCTTCTCGATGCAGATGCGGTACCTGAGCCACCGAGCGGGCGCGCTCGCGCTGGCCACAGGCGACGGCTCCCTTCCAGTGCCGGCGGGGACAGAAACCGGCACCCACGATCTGGTCGGCCCACCGGGTGCACCCTCGGTGGGCACATTCCCGAGGGCCGGTCCGACCCCGCTCCGCCTCCCCGCGGGTGGGAGCTTCATCTCCAACTGGCGCCAGCTCCTCGAGCCGCGTGAGCCGCCCGACCCCGACGCCTGATTCCCCTCGCCTTTGCCGGATGGCGCGGCGCTCAGAGCCTGAAATCCGGCACTAGCCAGGAGCGAGGGTGGTGAGCAGGCGGACGGCGGCCTCTTTGTCGAGGTATTCGTTCCAGTTCCCGCATTTGGGCGACTGGACGCAGGACGGGCACCCGCCGTCGCAGGGGCAGGCGGCGATGAGGTCGCGGGTGGCGGTGACGTGCTGTTCGGCCCGCTCGAATCCGAGGTCGGCGATGCCGGCCCCGCCCGGGTAGCCGTCGTAGACGAAGATCGTGGCCTCGCCGGTGTCGGGGTGCAGGGCGATCGAAAGCCCGCCGACGTCCCAACGGTCGCAGATGGCGAACAGCGGGAGCATCCCGATGAGCCCGTGCTCGGCGGCGTGCAGGGAGCCGATCAGGGTGCCGGCGACGAGTCCGAGCTCGTCGACCGTCGCCTCGGGGATGGCGTACCACACGGCGCGGGTGTCGAGGGTGCGGGGAGGAAGGTCGAGGTCGACGATCTCGATGACGTCGCCCGTCCCGACCTCCTTGCGCTGGTACCCGGTCACGGTCGTCGTCACGGTGACGCGCCCAAGGTGCACCCGGGCCGGCCCGATCGACCGCCTGGCGTCGGTGCTCACGATGGTGAGGTCGATGTCTTCCCGCGTCTGGGTGTACTCGTCGTCGTCGCTGGGCTCGAGCCGCGCCAGCCGGTCCGCCAGCGCGAGGTGGACGACCCGGTACTGGCGCCCCTGGTGCAGGTACAGGGCCCCCTCGTGGGCGACTTGGAACACCCGGGATCCGTCGACGGTCCCGACCAAGTCGTGCGTGTCCGAGTCGACGAGGCGGAACTCGCCGCCGCCCCCAGAACGGAGCGACACCGCCGACGCCGGCGGCCGGCGGCCCCCCCAGAAGCAGCGGCCGTTGCGCAACCGGAGTACGCCGTCGCGCACCAGCTCGGCGACGTGCTCGTCGAGGTCGTCGCCGAAGTAGTCGGCGTCGGCGTCGGTGAGGGGCAGTTCGAAGGCGGCGCATCCGAGGTGGGGGAGGGCCACGAAGCGGTTGTGGGGGTTGATCACCGCCGGCTCCGGCGGCCGCGAGAACAGCTCGCCGGGGTGGGCGGCGTACCACTGGTCGAGCTGGTCGTCCCCGGTCACGAGGACGGCGAGCGACCGGCGCCCACTGCGTCCGGCCCGACCCACCTGCTGCCACATCGACGCCAACGTGCCCGGGAACCCGTTGAGGGTGACGGCGTCGAGGCCCCCCACGTCGATCCCCAGTTCGAGGGCGTTGGTGGCGGCCACGGCCACGAGGTCGCCCGTGGCCAACCGGTCCTCCAGCTCCCGGCGCTCCTCGGGGAGGTAGCCGCCGCGATAGGCCGCGACCCTCGGCACCAGGTCGGGGGCGTCCTCTTCGAGGATTCCTCGACTGATCCGGGCGACGACCTCGGCGCCCCGCCGTGATCGGGTGAAGGCCAGCGATTGGAACCCCTCTCGAGTGAGCCGGGCCAGCAGGCGAGCGGTGTCGGCGTTGGCCGACGCCCGGGTTCCCGAAGCGGCGTCGACGAGCGGCCTTTCCCAGAGACCGAAGCACCGGGCGCTCTGAGGCGAAGCGTCGTCGTCGATGA
This sequence comes from Actinomycetota bacterium, assembly GCA_016179865.1. GTDB lineage: Bacteria > Actinomycetota > Acidimicrobiia > IMCC26256 > JACPCJ01 > JACPCJ01. The sequence continues at coordinate 5,616 of JACPCJ010000083.1, forward strand.
GCGCGACCTCGAGGCCGCTCAGCGCGCACGCCAGCTCGACCGGGTTTCCGATGGTGGCACTCGAGAAGCAGAACACCGGGTCCGAGCCGTAGTGGTGACACAGGCGGCGGAGCCTGCGGATCACGTGGGCGACGTGGCTGCCGAAGATCCCCCGCAGCGAGTGCAGCTCGTCGACCACGACGACGGTGAGGCGTGACAGGAACGTCGCCCACCGCTGGTGGTTGGGGAGGATCCCGACGTGGAGCATGTCGGGGTTGGTCAACACGACGCGGGCACGGCCGCGGAGGGCCGAACGTTCCTCTTGCGGGGTGTCGCCGTCGTAGGTCACCGCTTCGAGCTGGGGTACGAGCCATGACCGGAGCGAACGGAGCTGATCGTGGGCCAGCGCCTTCGTCGGAAACAGCATCAGCGCCGTCTCAGTTCGCCCTTCGACGGCCGCCTCGACGAGCGGGATCTGGTAGCAGAGAGACTTGCCCGACGCCGTTCCCGTGGCGAGCACGAGGTGGTGCCCGCTCCGGAGGAGGTCCAGTGCCTGCGCTTGGTGGGCGTACAGGGCGTCGATCCCCCGGCGGGCGAGTCCGTCGGCGATGGCGGGCAGAACGGGTTCCTTGGGCTCGGCGTAGCGGGCCTCGCGTGCGGGCAGGTGCTCGACGTGAACGATGCGATCGCCCAACTCGGCATCGCGCCGGAGCGCGTCGAGCAGGTCACACGGATCCATCGGGGTGATTCTTTCCCGTGTGTGAGTGCTGCGTTGCGGAATCCGCAACGCAGCACTCACACACGGGTTAGCCGAAGCGGTTGCCGGCGCCGTCCTCGGCCGGGGGCGTCTGCACGATGCCGTCGTCGGCGAAGTCGGCGAAGACGGGTGTGGCGGCGTCAGTGGGGAAGACCACCGACCCGCCTCCGGCCGAGCCGGTGGTACCGGGCATGGTGATGCTGAGGATGTTCTCGGGTGGGATCGAGGCCGCCAGGCCCGCAAGCAGGTAGAGGTCGGCAGGGCTCACGCCGGCCGTTGTCTTCAGGTGCCGAAGGAGTACCACCACGTCCTCGATGAGGTCCTTCGGTCCCGGACTTCCGGCCTGAACCTGGCGGAGGGCTGACAGGAGAAGCAGCCCTTGGTTCGAGGTGCGGCTGAAGTCGCCGCGGGGAGTGCCGTGCCGGGCGCGGGAGTAGGCGAGGGCGGCCTCCCCGCTCATGTGGGCCGCACCGGCCGGAACGCTCGCGCCGGAGAAGGAGTCGGTGATGGCGTAGGGAACCTCGATGTCGACGCCACCCTTGTCGTTGACGATGTTGGTGAATCCTTCGAAGTTGGTCGTGATCACGAACCCGACGCTGGCCCCGGTGAGCTGGCTGAGGGTCTGACCAACCAACTCGGCCTTTCCGAGGGTGTGGCTCTCGTTGATCTTGCGTCGGCCGTGCCCGGGGAGCTCCACGTACGTGTCGCGGGGAATGTTGATGATCGTGCCCAGGTGCTGGGCCTGGTTAATTCCCACGACGTGAATGGCGTCGGCACGGGCCCCCGAGACACCGGGCCGGTCGTCGGTGCCCACGATGGCGATGAAGACGGGGTCCGCGTACCCCCACGTCTCGGCGGAGGCGGTCTTGTGGATCTCGATCTCGCCCTCTTGGGCGCCGACCCCCGATACGGAGAACCCGACGAGGCCGACGGCGAGTGCCACCCCGGCCGCGATCCACGCCCGGGTGGGGAGCGACTGAAGCCGGTTCATGACGGCGCTCCCGGCGACGCCGCCTGGGACTCTTCGGTGCGGTCGCCGAATTCCCGTTCGACCGACAGCTTGTAGGCGGCGATTTTCCAGCCGCCCTCGACGGGCCGGAGCACGAGGTCTCCGGAACGCTTGATCGTGACCTCGTCGTCCTCGGCCGGGACCCCCTTCGCCAGGACCACGACGTCGATGGTGGCGTTCACGAACTGGGCGGCGCCGTCCTGCACGAGCCCGGCCAGCGTTGCCGTCGCCTTGGCCGTCGACACGCCGTCCTCGGCCACGCCCAGGTGGGCGTCAGTGAGCGTCAGGGCGTCGTCTCCCCCGAGACGGGGCGTCAGGGCCTCGACGAAATGTGCGGCCAGGGGCGCAGGGCCGGCTTGGGTGGTGCTCGTCTCGTCGGGGGTCTGCGACAAGGGCGTGATCGTGGCGTCGCGGAGGTACCCCTCGATCGTGGCCACGATGGCGTCGAGATCGGCGGGGGTGAGCTGCGCCGGCTGGCCGTCGAGCCCGACGATTCCCGAGGTATCGGGAGGCGCGGTGAGGGCGAGGGTCCCCCCGGGGGGTGGCCCCCCGTCGCCCTCTCCGTCGCCTCCGCCGAGCACGGTGGCTAGGACCACGACGATGAGGGCGATGGCGACTGCGGCTCCGGCGACGGTCAGCAGCAGCTTGCGGCGGTCGGTGCGCAGGTCACTGATCGGCACAGGCGGGTGAGCCTAGGACGCGGGGGTCTCGGCGACGGGTTCTTCGACGGGGAGGCCCGCCGCCTCGCGGCGCTGGCGCAGGATCTCGAGGACGGCGGGGAGCACCGACAGGATCACGATGACGCCGATGGCCGGAAGGAGGTAGCGATCGATGCTCGGGATCGTCTCGCCGAGGAGGAACCCGATGGTGGTGACGCCGACCGCCCACATCAGGCCTCCCACGACGTTGAAGGCCACGAAGGTGCGGTAGGGCATGCTGCCGACGCCGGCGAGGATGGGCGCGAACGTGCGCACGATGGGGACGAATCGCGCCAGCACGATGGTCTTGGCACCGTGGCGCTCGAAGAACTGGTGTGACTGCTCCACGTAGCGCTGCTTGAAGATGCGGGAGTCGGGGCGCCGGAACAGCGCCGGGCCCACCCTGTTGCCGAACACATAGCCGACCTGGTCCCCGGCCACGGCTGCCAGGAAGCAGCCCACGAGCAGCACGGGCAGCCCCACGTCGAGCACGTCCTGCGACACCAGCAGGCCGGCCGTGAAGAGCAGCGAGTCTCCGGGGAGGAAGAAGCCGACCAACAGGCCCGACTCGGCGAAGATGACGAGGAGGATGCCCAGCAACCCGAAGCTGTCGATGAGCTTCTCGGGGTTGAGGAAGTCGAGGGCGCCGAGAACTGGCGCGAGCATTCCAAGCGCGGGTGGCACGGTCACGGCGGCTTAGGGTAGACGCCCACTGCTGCGGCCCCTTGACCAAGAGCGTTCAAACATGCCCAAGCCCCTCGTGATCGTGGAATCGCCGGCCAAGGCCCGGACCATCGCGGGCTTCCTCGGTGGGGATTTCGTGGTGGAGTCGAGCGTCGGCCACATCCGAGATCTGCCCCGGAGTTCGAAGGAGATCCCCAAGGCCTACAAGGGCGAGGAGTGGGCACAGCGCACGGGCGGGGTCGATTACACCAGCGACTTCAAGCCCATCTACATCATCCCTCCCGAGAAGCGCGACCAGGTGAAGAAGCTCAAGGCGCTGTTGGCCGACGCCGACGAGCTTTACCTCGCCACCGACGAGGACCGCGAGGGCGAATCGATCGCGTGGCATCTCATCGAGGTGCTGAGTCCCCAGGTGCCGATCCGGCGCATGGTGTTCCACGAAATCACCGACCGGGCCATCCGCGAGGCGATCGAGAACTGGCGCGACCTCGACCGCCGGCTCGTGGATGCGCAGGAGGCCCGGCGGATCCTCGATCGCCTCGTGGGCTGGGAGGTTTCCCCGATCCTGTGGCGCATGGTGCGCCAGGGTCTGTCCGCCGGACGAGTGCAGAGCGTCGCCACCCGCCTCATCGTGGCCCGCGAGCGGGAGCGCATGGCGTTTCACTCGGCGGCGTACTTCGACCTCCAAGGCGCCTTCGAGGCGCACGGCGTCGGCTTCTCGGCCGACCTGGTGGAGGTCGACGGCCGCCGGGTGGCAACCGGGCGGGACTTCGACCCGGACACCGGCGCCTTGAAGGAGGGCGCCGACGTCGTCTTGCTGGGCGAGAGCGACGCCAGCGGCCTCTCGGAGGGCCTCGAGCACTGCGCGTTCACCGTGGCGGCGGTGGAGGCCAAGGACTATCGCCAGTCGCCCGTCCCGCCGTTCATCACGTCGACCCTCCAGCAGGAGGCGGCCCGGAAGCTCCGATTCTCGGCCGCTCGGGCCATGGCCGTCGCCCAGCGCCTGTATGAGCGGGGATACATCACCTACATGCGCACCGACTCCACCGCGCTCTCGGAACAGGCCGTCGCCGCCGCCCGCCGGGAGGTGCGCGCCCGCTACGGAGACGAGTACCTGCCCTCCGCGCCGAGGGTGTACGCCAAGAAAGTGAAGAGCGCCCAGGAGGCTCACGAGGCCATCCGCCCGGCCGGCGAGGCGTTCCGCCACCCCGACGACGTTGCCCGCGACCTCGACGCCGACGAGGCCCGCCTCTACGAACTGGTGTGGAAGCGCACGATCGCGTGCCAGATGGCCGACGCCCGGGGGAAGCGCCTGTCGCTCCGCCTCGACGCCGAGGCACCGACGGGCGACGCCGTCGTGTTCGCCGCCTCCGGCAAGACCATCGAGTTCCCAGGTTTTCTCCGGGCGTACGTCGAAGGGTCCGACGATCCCGACGCCGAGCTCGAAGACCAGGAGCGCCGGCTGCCGTCGGTCGAAGAGGGTGATGGGGTCGCCTGTCGCGGCATCGAGGTTGCGGCCCACGCCACCCAACCGCCAGCCCGGTACACAGAGGCTTCCTTGGTGAAGGAGCTGGAGGGTCGGGGCATCGGCCGCCCGTCCACCTACGCGTCGGTGCTCGACCGCATTCAATCGGTGGGTTACGTGTTCAAGAAGGGAACGGCGCTCGTGCCGTCGTGGACCGGCATGGCCGTGACCCAGCTCCTCGAGCGCCACTTCGCCGAGTTCGTCGACTACGGCTTCACGGCCCGCATGGAAGAAGACCTCGACGCCATGGCGAACGGCCAGATCGAGCTGGCTCCCTGGCTGCGCGAGTTCTACTTCGGGAACGGTCAGGTCGGCCTGCGCCAGATGGTCGACGGCCGCCTCGACGCCGTGTCGCCCCGCGAGGTGTGCACGATCCCGATCGGCGAGCACGACGGCGAGGTCGTGGTGGTCCGGGTGGGCCGCTACGGGCCCTACGTGCAGCGGGGTGAGAACGACGACCAGAAGGCGTCGATCCTCGACGACCTCCCACCCGACGAGCTGACGGTCGGGCAGGCCCTCGAGTTCATCGACCAGGCGAAGGCCGGCGGCCGGGTGCTCGGTGCCGACCCCGAGTCGGGTCTCGAAGTAACCGTGCGCACCGGTCGCTTTGGGCCCTACGTGCAGCTCGGCCCGGTGGGCGACGACGTCCCGAAGCCGAAGACGGCCAGCCTCTTCAAGGGCATGGAGCCCGACACGCTCACGCTCGACGAGGCGTTGGCGCTCCTGTCGCTGCCGAGGGTGGTGGGGACGACGGAGGCAGGTGACGACATCACGGCGCAGAATGGCCGCTTCGGGCCCTACCTGAAGGCGGGCAGCGATACCCGAAGCCTCGACAGCGAAGAGCAGCTCTTCTCGATCACCGAGGCCGACGCGCGCCACCTCCTCAGCCAGCCGAAGCAGAGCCGGCGCCGCGGGCCGGCGGTGCTGAAGGAACTCGGGGCTCACCCGGATTCGGGCTCGCCCGTGCGCGTCTTGGCGGGGCGCTACGGCCCCTACGTCACCGATGGTGTGGTGAACGCCTCCCTCCCGAAGGGGCGGACGCCCGAGGAGGTCGAGATCGAGGAGGCCGTCCACCTGCTTCGCGAGCGGGAGGCCCGGGGGCCGGCGAAAAAGCGCCCGGCCAAGAAGCGGACGACCGGGAAGAAGAGCGCGGCCTCGAAGAAGCCCTCAGGAACGACCAAGAAGCGCAAGACTGCTCCGAGTTGATGGGCGAGCACCAGGGCCCGAGCGGCCCGCTGAGCGGGAAGCAGGGCCCGAGCGGCCCTCTTAGCGGGCACCAGGGCCCGGTTCGTGGCGGCGGACCCATCGACCCCCTCGACGCCAGCCCCACCGAGTTGCGGACGTGGCGCATCTTTGGCACCTCGTCGTACTTCCGGCTCTGGCTGGCTCAGGTCGTGTCGAGCATCGGCGACTGGATCGGTCTCGTGGCCATCATTGCCATTGCCCGCGACGTGTCGGATCGCCCCGAGGCCGCCATCAGCCTCGTCATGGTGGCCCGCATGCTGCCGGGCTTTGTACTCGGCCCCCTGGGCGGCGTGGTCGCCGACCGGATCGATCGCAAGCGGCTCATGGTGGTGTGCGACATCTCCCGTGCCGCCGTCGTGGCCACGCTGCCGTTTGCCACCAACCTGGCGCAGCTCTTTCTGGCTTCGCTGGCGCTCGAGGTCCTCACCTTGCTCTGGTCTCCGGCCAAGGATGCGTCGGTCCCCAACCTGGTGCCCGAAGACAAGCTCGTGGCCGCCAACTCCCTGGGCATGGCAGCCGGGTTCGGAACCTTCCCCATCGGGGCCGCCCTGTTCGCGTCTCTCGCCGCGGTCGCCGAGCGCCTCCGAGAGTCCGGCTTCGTCGACTTCGTGCATGTCGACCAGGAGTTCCTCGCCCTGTGGCTCGACGCCCTCACGTTCCTCGGGTCGGGGCTGCTCATCGTGACGCTCGCCCTGCCCCGTGCCGAGCGAGAACGCAACACAAAGGGGAACGGGGTCGACTGGATGGCGGCCGTCCGCGACCTGAAGGAAGGGCTGCGCTTCGTGGCTTCGCATCGCCTGGTTCGCTCGGTGATGGTGGGCCTAGGTGGCGGGCTTCTGGGCGGCGCCGCCGTGATCCCGCTCGGCGCCGTCTACGCCGAGTCCCTGCTGCATTCCGACAGCGCCGGCTTTGGCCTCCTGATGACCGGGATGGGCGTGGGTGCGGCCGTCGGCGTCATCGGGCTGTCGACGGTCCAGAAGTACTTCCCGCGGGAGCTGGCCTTCGCCGGCGGGCTGCTGGGCTCCGGGGTCGCCATCCTCGCCGTGTCTTCGGTGGAGCGTCTGGCGTGGGCCGTGCCCCTCGTGGGCGTGTTCGGACTCACCGCGGGGGGCGGGTATGTCGCCGGGTTCACCCTTCTCCACGAGAACGTGAGCGACGAGCTGCGGGGTCGAACCTTCGCCGCCCTGTATACGGTCATCCGCCTCACCATTGTCGTTGGGCTCACGGTGTGGCCCCTCATCGCCGGAGCCCTGGAATCGTTCTCCAGTCGCACCTTCGACGGCACCATCGGTGACGTGGCGGTGCCCGGCGTGCGGCTGGCCCTCTGGCTTGGCGCGGCGCTGGTGGTCGTCACCGGGGTCGTGGCGACCCGGGACGTCCACCGGGTCCGGGCCGCCGAGCGGCATCCTGCGAACGGGGCGTGACGTCATGCAGCAGGGTCGGTTCATCGTGCTCGAAGGCGGGGACGCCACCGGCAAGAGCACCCAGGTGCTCCTCTTGGCCCAGCGCCTCCGGGAGGCGGGGCGTGAAGTCGAGGTCACGTTCGAGCCTGGTGGAACCGAAGTCGGCGCCACCATCCGCGAAGTCGTGCTCGGAACTCCCCTCGACGCCAGGGCCGAGGCCCTCCTCATCGCCGCCGACCGCGCTCAGCACGTGGCCGAGGTGGTGCGCCCCGCGCTCGAGAAGGGCGTCGACGTCGTGAGCGACCGGTTCGTTCCCTCCTCGCTCGCGTACCAGGGTGTCGCCCGCAGCCTGGGCGTGGAAGAGGTCTGGCGGCTCTCCGACTGGGCCACGGGCGGGTTGGAGCCCGACCTCGTCGTCGTGCTGGACACGGCCGACGAGGTGGTGCGAACGCGCCGTGCCGGGCCGGCCGGCGACCGCCTCGAGCGGGAGGGCTCCGCATTCCACCAGCGCGTCCTCGACGCGTACCGTGAGCTGGCGGCGGCGCACGGGTGGGTGCTCGTCGATGCTCACGGTTCCGTCGAAGAGGTGGCCGAGGCCATCTGGCAGATCGTCAGCAAACACTTGGAGCTGTAGCGGCGATGTGGGAACGGGTCGAGGGTCAAGAGCGGGCGGTTGAGCTGCTCCAGCGCGCGGCGGCCTCGCCGTCCCACGCCTACCTGTTCGTCGGGCCTCCGGGGAGTGGGGTCAGCGAGGCGGTGCGGTGCTTCGCCGCCGCCCTCGTGTGCCCGAGTGGGGGTTGCGGAGCCTGCCGGTCGTGCGAGCGGGCCCTGGTGGGGCGTCACCCCGACGTGACCGAGGTCGACGTTCCCGAGGCCCAGGTTCGCCTTGAACACGTCCATGAAGCCGTGGTGGAGCCGGTCCTTCTCACGCCCGTCGAAGGTCCGCGCAAGGTCATGGTGGTGTTCGAGGCCGAACGCATGAACCTCGCGGCCCAGAACCACCTTCTCAAGACCCTCGAGGAACCGCCGGCCCACGCCGTGATCGTGCTCGTCACTTCGGCTCCGGACGAGCTGGCAGCGACGGTGCGTTCGCGCTGCCAGGTCGTGGTGTTCTCGTCGGCGACGGCGGCCGAGTTTCGGGCCCAACGGCTGGCCGGCCCGCTGGCTCCACTGGTCGAGGTGTTTTCGATGGTGCCGCAGCGACTCGACGGGACGGGCGCCAGCGCCGCCGTCCTCGCCGGCGAGATCAGCGACGCCCTGGACCGCTCGGTCGAAGGCCTCAAGGACTCGCATCGGGGGGAGCGGGAGGGCCTCGAGGCCGAGCTCGAGGTGTCGGGGTACGCGGACCGCGACGCCCGGCGCATCCTGAAGCCCGTGATCGAACGCCACGACCGCGTGGAGCGGCGCGCTCGCACGGACGCGCTGGCGGAGGGGCTGGCGATCGTCGAAGCCGCCTACCGGGACGCCCTGATGGCGTCGACCTCGGCACCCGAGCCGGTGCTGGACGCCCTCGACGCCCTGGCCCGGGCCCGGCGTGCCATCACCGAGGGCGTCGTCCTCAACTGGGGGCTGCTGGTCGAAGACCTGCTTTTGTCTCTCCCGGGGCAGTCAGGTCCCCCGGATACACTCGCCCGCCGGTGACCCGCGCCGCGCTCTGAGCGCAGGTCCCACGCCGGGGTAGCTCAGCCGGTAGAGCAGCGCACTCGTAATGCGCAGGCCAGGGGTTCGAATCCCCTCCCCGGCTCTCACGTCCCTTCCGAACTTTGCTTGTGCGCCCAGCAGCTCGGGCGCCATGACGACAAGGAGGTCGCCATGACGTAACCGAGCGACAAGCTCAGGGTAGCCAGCCGGTGAG
>JACPCJ010000084.1 GCA_016179865.1 Actinomycetota bacterium
GGCCTACAACCGCCGGGCTGCGCCGTTCGCATGGACCTACGACGGCCGACCCCTGAAGGTCGCGTAAGTCACAATGATTTACGCGCGAGACCACTAGTGAGCCAGGAGGCTCGCCAGGCGGTCGTAACAGCCGTCCAACGAGGCTCGGGTCACGAACTCCCCGGGAGTGTGGGCCAGTTCGGGATCACCGGGGCCGAAGTTGAGCGCCGGGATCCCGTTGGCGGCGAAGCGGGCCACGTCGGTCCACCCCAGCTTGGCGCGGACCTCACCGCCGAGCGCCTCGACGGCACCCTTCACGAGCGGGTCGGAAAGGTTGGGTGGGGCGGCCCCGGCGCCGTCGAGCACCTCGATCTCGTCGGCCCCCCGAAGCATGGCCCGCACCTCTTCGACCGCCTGCTCGAGGGTCCTCGAGGGAGCGAACCGGCGGTTCACGACGAGGGCGAACTCGTCGGGCACGACGTTCGCGGCCACGCCCCCCTGGGCGTACACCACCTGCAGCGCCTCCCGGTACGGGAGCCCGTCGACCTCGACGACGGGTGCGTCGAAGCCGGCCACCCGCTCGAGGACGGGGGCGGCCTTGTGAATTGCGTTCTCGCCCCGCCAGGGACGGGCCGTGTGGGCACGAGCCCCCCGGAACGTGGCCTGGACCCGGAGCGTTCCCTGGCAACCCGCCTCGACGGCGCCATTGGTCGGCTCGAGGAGGATGGCCAGGTCGCCCTCGACGAGCGACGGTCGATCCGCGAACAGGTGGCGCAGACCGTTGTGTTCGTCGGCGATCTCTTCGGCGGCGTAGAAGACGAGGGTGACGTCATGGGCGAGGTCGCCCGCCGCCAGCTCCGCCAGCGCCAGCATGACGGCCAGCCCCCCCTTCATGTCGGCCGCCCCGAGGCCCGACAGGTTCTCGCCCTCGACCTTCGGAACCTGATTCCCCGCTGGCGGCACCGTGTCGAGATGGCCGGCGAGGACGATCCGCTGCGGAAGCCCCGCATCCGTGCGGGCGACGACGTTGTCGTCGAGCCGCTCGATGGTCAGGCCGTCGTTGGCCTGCAGTCGCTCTTCGACCGCGTCGGCGAGCGCGGCCTCCTCCCGACTCACGGACGGAATGGCGATCAGCTCGGCCGCGAGACCAAGGAGATCCGTCATGTGCCAACCCCGTGCTCGCGGAGCACGTCGTTGATCGTTTCCCGGTCAGCCCGCTCGGCCTCGGTCATCCGCCGGATGATCAGCGCGCACGGCAGACCGAACTCCCCGCCCGGGAACTCGCGACGCCTGCTCGCCTGCACCACGATCGAGTACGGCGGAACGTGGCCCCGGCCCACCTCCTCGCCGGTCTGGGCATCGATGACGGGGATGCCGCGGTTGAGGATCACCCCTTCGCCGAGGATGCTCCCCCGCTCGACCCGCGCTCCCTGAGTGATCATGCATCGGCTCCCGATGAGGACGTCGTCCTCGATCACGACCGGCACGGCGCTCGGAGGCTCAAGGACGCCACCGATCCCCACCCCGCCCGCGAGGTGGACTCGCTTGCCGATCTGGGCACAGGAGCCCACGGTGGCCCAGGTGTCGACCATCGATCCCTCGTCGACGTAGGCCCCGATGTTGACGTAGGACGGCATGAGCACGACCCTCGGGGCGAGGTAGGCGCCCCAACGAGCCGACGCTCCCGGCACCACGCGCACCCCCGCTCGCTCATACCCGTGCTTCAAGGGAATCTTGTCGGCGTACTCGAACGGTCCGAGTTCGACCGTCTCCATCTGGGCCAGCTTGAACAGGAGCAAGATTGCTTCTTTCGCCCAGGCGTTGACGACGACCTGTTCGTCGACGATCTCGGCCACTCGCGCCTCGCCCCGGTCCAGAAGATCAACCGCCTCGTACACCAGGTCGCGGGCGCCAGGCTGCTGATCCAGGACATCCCGCGCCTCCCAGAGCCGGGTGATCTCACCGGCGAGGTCGGTCATGGCTGGGCAGGCTACCCGGCGCCCAGGACGTGCCTGAGGCGGGTGCAGGCGACGCCCAGGTCGCTCGTCGGCGCCGTCAGGGCCACCCGCACGTGGCGGGCCGGCGCTTCGCCGTAGAGGTCACCGGGCGCGGCCACGATCCCGGCCTTGGCGAGGTCGCCCGCCAGTTCCCAGCCGTCGCGCCCGCCGGTATCATCAAGCCAGAGGTAGAACGTGCCCGAGCCTCCCTGATGTTCAACCCCCGTGCCCGCCAGGGCGTCGAGGAAGAGGCGCCGCCGCTCGGCGTAGCGCGCCCGCTGCAACTCGACGTGGGCGTCGTCGCCCAGCGCAACCGCGGCTGCCATCTGCACCGGGCCCGCGGCCATCAGACCGGCGTGCTTGCGAACCTCGCCCAGGTACTCGACCAGGCCGGCGTCACCGGCGATGAAGCCCACCCGGAGCCCCGCCATGTTCGACCGCTTCGATAACGAGTGGACGGCGAGGACGCCGTCGAGCCCGGCTACCAGAACCGTGGCCCGGTCACCGACTCCTTCCAGGGAGCTGAACTCCACGTAGCACTCGTCGCTCGCCACCAGGATTCCCCGCGCTCTCCCCCAGGAGACGACCTCCTCGAACCATCCCGCCGTGGGCACGGCGCCGGTTGGATTCGCAGGCTCGTTGCACCAAAGGAGAAGAGCCCGACGAGCGTCCGCCTCGTCGACGGCGTCGAAATCCAGATGCCAGCCATCCCCCATCGGCACGGGGACGGCGCGCAGGCCCGCCAGCGTCGCTCCCATCGCGTAGGTCGGATACGAGATGGCCGGGTACAGGATCGTGTCGCGAGCAGGGTCGCGGAGGCTGAGGAACCGGGGCAGGCTGGCGACGAACTCTTTGGTGCCCACGCACGCCCGCACGTGTTCCGCGGACACGACCACGCGGAGTCGGCGTTGCATCCACCCCGACGCCGCCTCGCGCACTTCGGGGAAGCCGATGCTGGCCGGGTAGCGCTCGGCCCGGCCCTGTGCTGTCGCCAGCGCGTCCGCCACGATGGGTGGGAGTGGGTCGCACGGATCTCCGACGGACAGATCGACCACCGCCCCAGTTGCCTCCGCCACCGACCGCAGGCCCTCGAGGCGGTCCTGGGGATACGGGGGCGGATACCAACCCTCCGCCGCCATCACCCCGCAACCCTCCGCTCCGAGGGTCGCTCGGGCCCTGGTTCCTGGACGATCCACTGACCGAACCGCACGATGGCCTCGTCTGGAAGGCGGGCGCGGACGTGGGCGCCGTCGGGACCGTGGTGCTCGACGAGGACCTCGCCCTCTCGGTGTAGGCCGGCCAGGATGTCGCCTCGATCCCAGGGCACGGCCAGCTCGACGATCTCCATGAGCGATCGCAGCTTGCGCTGCACCGCCTCGAGCAACTTGTCCGCACCCTCGCCGGTGGCGGCAGAGATGCCGACCACGTCCTCGTGCAAGCGCGAGACCTCTTGCACCGCCTGCGGCGGCGCCACGTCGAGCTTGTTCACCACGAAGAGCTCAGGGACGTGGTCGGCGCCGATCTCGGCCAAGACGTCGCGCACCGCCGCAAGGTGCCGCTCCACACCGTGGGCGGCGCCGTCGATCACGTGGAGCAGCAAATCCGCGCTCCGCACCTCCTCCAGCGTCGACCGAAAGGCCTCGACAAGCTCGTGGGGCAGCTTCTTGACGAATCCCACGGTGTCGGCGAGGAGGACCTCCTCGCCGCCCGGAAGACGGAGCTTGCGCACCCGAGGATCAAGCGTCGTGAACAGCTGGTGCTCGGTCAGGACGCCGGCGCCGGTGAGCTCGTTCAGCAGCGTCGACTTCCCCGCATTGGTGTAGCCGACCAGCGCCACCAGGGGGATCTCGCGACGGATCCGAGCCTTGCGCTGCGTCTCGCGAGTCCGCTCCAGCTTGTCCCGCTCACGTTCGAGATGCGCCATGCGTCGCTGAATGCGGCGCCGGTCGACCTCAAGCTGGGTCTCGCCCGGCCCCCGGGTCCCGATGCCGCCGGCCAGCCTGCTCATCTGCACACCCCGCCCCCGGAGTCTCGGGAGCCGGTAACGGAGCTGGGCCAACTCGACCTGGAGCATCCCCTCGCGCGTCGTGGCGTGCTGGGCGAAGATGTCAAGGATCAGGGCGACCCGGTCGACCACGTCGACCGACAGCGCCTTCTCCAGGTTCCGCTGCTGGGCAGGCGTGAGCTCGTCGTCGAAGATCACCAGGTCGAGGTCGAGTCCAGGCGACGCTGCTGCCAGCTCTTCGAGCTTGCCTCGGCCCACATACGTTGCCGGATCGGGCGCGCCGCGGCTCTGGAGGATCCGGTGCACGACTTCCGCACCGGCGGTATCGGCGAGCGCCACCAGCTCGTCGAGCGACGCTTCGGCCTCCTCGGCACCCTGCGCCCCCGTCGCCACCCCCACCACGGCCGCGCGCTGCCGGAGAGCCTCGAAGTCGGTCTCGGTGGCGGTCAGCCGGCGCCGGACCCGCGCCTCGTGGCCGTCCCGTGGGCCGCGCGGCGTCACGCCGTTGCCTCCCCGATGGTCACCTCGACGTCACCGACGAACGAGACGGGGCCGCCGAGCCAGATCGTGCCGTCCCCCTCCCCCTTCAGTTCAACGACGAGCGTGCCACCCGGCACCTCGACCTTGACGAGCTCGCCCACGAGCCCCCGGCGGTGGGCAGCGGCGACCGCGGCGCACGCGCCCGTGCCGCACGACCGGGTTTCGCCCACCCCCCGCTCCCATACCCGCATGCGGATCAGGTCGGGACTCTCGACGTGCACGAACTCGACGTTCACGCGGTGCGGGAAGCGGCTGTCGTGTTCGAGGCGGGCGCCGTGGCGCTCGACGGGGACGGCGAGGGGGTCATCCACAAAGAGGACCAGATGCGGATTGCCGATGCCGGCGGCGTCACCCTCATAGGTGAACCCGTCGACCTCGGCCGTCAACCCGAAGGCGGAATCGACGGTGAGCGGAATCTCGGCCGGGTCGAAGGTCACGGAGCCCATGTCGACCCGCACCTCGGGCGCCTCCGCCCCGCTCCACTCGACGGTGCGAATCCCGGCGTCGGTGGCGACCCTGAAGTGAAGGCCCGACACGAGCCCCTCGCGGAGGGCGAGGGCGGCCAGACAGCGCATCCCGTTCCCGCTCATCTCGGCCCGGCCCCCGTCGGCGTTCGTCAGCTCCATGGCCAGCTCGGCACCGTCGTGCCCGGGCAGGATCCGGATGAGGCCGTCGGCACCCACCCCGATGGCGCGGTTGCACAACGAGCGCACCTCTTCCGGTGTGGGTGCGTGTTCACCCGCCAGGTCGACGAAGACCAGGAAATCGTTCCCGGTGGCCTCGAGCTTGGTCAGGCGGACGCGGGGCATGCCGACCAGGCTTCCAGGAGTTCGCCGAGCGTGTCCTCGGAATTCTCGGACCGGGTGCCGCCGAGGTCGAGCCAGGAGACCCGGGGATCGCGCTCGAACCACTTGAGCTGCCGGCGAGCGAACCGCCTCGTTCGCCGCTCGGCCTGCGCAAACGCCTCGTCGAGCGTGCACCGGCCTTCGAGGTGGTCGATCACCTCGGCGTAGCCGATGGCCTGTCGAGCCGTGCGCGACAGGCCTTGGGGGAGGAGCCGGCGCACCTCGTCGACGAGGCCGCGCTCGCGCATCCCGGTGAGACGGGCTGAAATTCGCTCGGCGAGGATGCCACGCGGCCAGCGCGCCCCAACCACGCGCACCGGGAACACCGGTTCGCCGTACTCATCAAGCCCGGGGCCGAACGACGAGAAGGCCCGACCGGTGAGGCGCATGACTTCGAGGGCGCGTACGACCCGCCGCCGGTTCCCCGGCTCGATTCGGGCCGCCGCCCGCGGATCGACCTCAATGAGCTGGGCGTAGAGCGCCTCGGTGCTGCCCTCACGCTCGACCGCGTCCCGAATGGCCCGGTCCTCGCCCGGGAACTCGAGGGGATCGACGACGGCTCTGAAGTAGAGGCCGGTACCGCCGACCAGGAGGGCGCGCCGGCCGCGCCCCTCGACGTGCCCGATGGCGTCCCGCACGGCGTCCCGAAACCGAACAACCGTCCACTCTTCCGCGGGATCGGCGAGGTCGATGCAGTGATGGGTGATTTCGGCTCGCTCCTCGGCTGTCGGCTTCGCCGTCCCGATGTCCATTCCCCGGTACACCTGCATGGAGTCCACCGACACGATCTCGACGTCGCCGAGTACTCGCGCTGCCGCCAGGGCAAGACTCGACTTTCCCGATGCCGTCGGGCCCACGAGGGCGATGTGTCCTCCAGTCAACAGGTGCCCCGCCGTCAAGACGACGACACCGCCAGCGGGATCCTGGTTCGGTGCCGCGGCGCGGCGGTCTGTCGGAGCCACTCGCCCATCAGGAAATGCGGCGCGGCCTCCGTGATGCGCGCCTCGCCGTAGGTACCGGCAGCAGGGAGGGGGTCGGCCCGGAAGTGCACGAGCTTGTTCTGCCGGGTACGCCCGGTGAGGACCCCCGGGTCCTTCTTCGACGCCCCCTCGACGAGCACTTCCTCGACCTCACCGACCCGTGCCCGCGCTCGGGAAAGCGCGCTTCCCTCGACGACCTCGACCAGGCGGTCCATCCGCTCCCGGATGACCTGCGGTGGAACGAACTCGTCGACCATCCCCGCCGCCTCGGTGCCGGACCGCGGCGAGTAGACGAAGGTGTAGGCGGAGTCGAAGCCCGCCTCCATAACCACGCGCAGTGTCTCCTCGAAGTCGGCGTCGCTCTCCCCGGGGAAGCCCACGATGATGTCGGTGGTCACAGCCAGATCGTCCACGGCGGCGCGGGCCGAAGCGAGCCGGTCGAGATAGCGCTCCGCCGTGTAGCCCCGGTGCATGCGGGCCAGGACCCGGTCGCTTCCCGACTGGAGCGGGAAGTGGAGGTGCTCGCACACCGACTCGCACTCCGCCATGGCGGCGATCGTCTCCGGCCGCAGGTCCTTCGGGTGGGGCGAGGTGAAGCGGATGCGGCGCAGCCCCTCGATGGCGTCGAGCTCGCGGAGGAGTTCGGCGAAGCGAGGACGCCACTGCCCGGCGTCGAGGTCGCGGCCGTAAGAGTTGACGTTTTGGCCGAGCAGCGTGATCTCCGTGACCCCATCGCGACCGAGCGCCTCGACCTCGGACAGGATGTCGCCCATCCGACGGTTCACTTCCCGGCCCCGAACGGCGGGCACGATGCAAAAGGCGCACGAGTTGTCGCATCCGATCTGAATGGCCACCCACGCCGAATGCGCCAGGTCGCGCCGGGCCGGAAGGGCGGAGGGGAACTCCGCCAACTCCTCCAGGATCTCCGTGACCGGGCCCTGTTCGCGGGCCTCGCGAAGGAGTTCGGCCGCTCGGTGCACGTTGTGCGTGCCGAATACCGCGTCTACGTGCGGTGCCCGCTCCTGGATGGCGTCGCGATCCTTCTGCGCCAGGCAGCCCGCGACGGCGATTTGGAGGCCAGGTCGAGATCGCTTCAGGTGCGTGAGGGCACCCAAGTGCCCGTAGAGGCGGTTGTCGGCGTTCTCGCGGATGCAGCATGTGTTGAGGACGATGACGTCGGCGTCGTCCTCGGATTCGCAGCGCTCCATCCCGTCAGCCTCGAGGAGGCCGGCGATGCGTTCCGAGTCATGCTCGTTCATCTGGCACCCGTACGTGCGCACGAAGTACCGCCGCGCGGCATCGCCGCCAGGCAGGGAGGGATCCATAACCTTCAGTGTACGAGCGGGCCCGCTCGCGGGCCCTAGGACGGCGCTGGCTCAGGGGGCGCCGGTGTACTCGGGAGCTGACGTGTCCTCCCGCGCGTGCTCGTCGCGGAGCGAGATTTCTTCGTGAGCAAGTGAGGTGACGTCGACGGTGGCGTCACGATTCTCGACCGTGAGCCGGATGGCGGTGCGGGACTCGCCGTCAATTTCGACGTCGGCGAACGTCGGGACACAGACCAGGTCGATCCCGGAGGGAGCCACGTAGCCCCTGGCGATGGCGATCGCCTTGACGGCCTGGTTCAGGGCGCCGGCACCGATGACCTGGATGTGTGCGGACCCGTATTGGCGGACAACCCCGGCCAAGGCGCCCGCGACCGAGTTCGGGCTCGATCTCGAAGACACCTTGAGCATTTCCACGGGTCTGTCCCTTCTCTGGCTGGATCGACCGCCCGCCATACGCCCCGCCCCCTATGAGACGCTGCGCGGACAGGTCACGCTCCTTGTGCAAGCGCTCGCCTGGTCAGGCTTCGCCTGCCCAGACCCCGCCTGCTTTCTGGAGCGTGCCGCCTATCGGCGCACGCTCATGCCATTCCTTCGACAGCGGCCACCGTGATTCCTGCCCACTCCTGTCCGGTTCTGAGCCAATCGCGCAGACCGGGACCGACTCCACCACGCTCCGACCCTCCTGCGGCCGGTTGAAACCGGACGGATCGCTCAAACGATCCGCCCGGCCCCGCTCGGGACTCAGAGCGTCCGCCGATAGGCGGCACGCTCCCAGAAAATGGGCTCGGGTCTGGGCAGGCGCAGCCTGCCCAGGAAGTCGTCTCGCGGGAGAAACGTGACCTATCCGCGCAGCCTCTCAGTGCTCGGAATCGGCTTCTTCGAGAAGCTCGATGACCTCGTCAGCGCCCATGTCGGCGTCAATCTCCGCCACCTCGACGGGCTCACCGAGACCGGCTGACGTCTTCACCTTCTCGGTCAGCTCGACCATCAACTCGGGACTCTCGCGGAGGAAGTCCTTGGCGTTCTCCCGCCCCTGGCCGAGTTGCTCGTCGTCGTACGTGTACCAGGCCCCCGACTTCTTGACGATCCCGAGGTCGGCCGCCATGTCGAGCACCGCCCCCTCCCGGCTGATGCCCTTGGCGAACTCGATCTCGAACTCACATTGGGTGAAGGGCGGTGCTGTCTTGTTCTTCGCCACCTTGACCCGCACCCGGTTGCCCACCACCTCGGCGCCGCTCTTGATCGACTCGATCCTCCGGATGTCGAGCCGCACCGAGGAGTAGAACTTCAACGCCCGCCCGCCCGGCGTGGTTTCGGGTGACCCGAACATCACGCCGATCTTCTCCCGGAGCTGGTTGATGAAGAGGGCGATGGTCCCGGACCGGCTGAGATTGGCGGTGAGCTTGCGCAGGGCCTGGCTCATGAGGCGGGCCTGGAGGCCGACGTGGGCGGCGCCCATCTCCCCCTCGATCTCGGCCCGGGGGACGAGGGCGGCCACCGAATCGATCACGATCACGTCGATGGCGTTGGAGCGCACCAGGATGTCGACGATCTCCAGGGCCTGCTCCCCCGTGTCGGGCTGGGAGATCAGCAGCTCGTCGACGTCGACCCCGATGGCCGCCGCGTAGACCGGGTCAAGGGCGTGCTCGGCGTCGATGTAGGCGCACGTGCCCCCATTGCGCTGGGCCTCGGCCACCACGTGGAGGGCGAGGGTGGACTTCCCCGACGACTCGGGGCCGAAGACCTCCACGATCCGGCCCCGGGGCAGGCCGCCGATGCCGAGGGCCACGTCGAGGCTCAGTGCCCCGGTAGAGATGGCCGCCACCCCGACGCCGGCCTGGTCGCCCAGCTTCATGATGGCGCCCTTCCCGAAGTTCTTCTCGATCTGCCCGACGGCGCTCTCGAGCGACTTCACCCGGTCGGGGCTGTTCTTGTCGCCCTTTTCGCTGTTCCGTTCCACGGCTGCCTCCTGGTGTCGCCCCCGCCGGCCTGGCTGGGGTGGTCGTGGTGTACGCCGCAGACCCTACGAAGGGGGTGTGACGGTTACTCTCGCTGGATCCCACGAGCGTAATTCCACGGGCGTCATTCAGCCTAGGCGAACGGGTGTTCGGGGACAAGGATCCCCAACGAATTTGGCCCCTCAGCCACGACAGAGCGCAGGGCAAAAAGCCAAGTTCGGGGACGGCACGGCCGACCCCCGCCCCTATCCCTCCAGCGCTACCGCCGAAACGGCCTCGTATCGAGCGCCTTTGGGCGAGAGGTGACTTTCGTAGAGGACGACCTCGGAAACCACGAACGCCGGGCCGACGGGCTCGGTCCCCAGGGCCGCCACTGCGGGCGTCACGTCACCCGAGACCTTCAGGCGCGCCAACGTCAGATGGGCGTGGAAGTCGCGCTCCTCTGCCTCGAAGCCAAGCGGGGCCAGCGCCATCCCGACCGCCCGAGCCAGCTCGGCCATCCCCTCCGCTCCCGCCGCGAGGCCGAGCCAGATGACCCGGGCTCGACTGACGCGGGGAACGGCCCCGCCCCCTCCGATCCGCGCCGGAAACGCCTGGACCTTCGACACGGCGTCCAGCGCACGGCTCACCTCCGACACGGACTCCTCGGGCACCGCACCCAGGAACTGGAGCGTGAGGTGCCACTGGTCATCGGTGGTCCACCGGGGCCCGACCATGGCCCGCCGGGCCGGGCCCAGCGCCTTCTCCACGGCGCGCAGCACCTTGACCGGCGGCCGCACGGCGACGAAGAGGCGGGCCACCGATCAGCCTCCTGGCGGGAGGGTGGGGGAATCAGGCGGAATGGCGGCGAGACGGGTGCGGAGCAGCGACAGCAGCGAGATGGCCGAGAACTGGCGCACCCGCTCCCGGTCGCCCGGGAGTTGCACACGCACCGCTTCGGCGGGCGCGTCCCCGATCTGCATCCCGAAGTACACGACCCCCGGTGGCTCACCGTCCATCGGGTCGGGGCCGGCAACGCCGGTCGTGCTCAAGCCCACGTCAGCGTCGAGGGCCTTTCGGGCTCCCTCGGCCATCTGCCGAGCGCACTCTTCGCTCACCTGGGTGGCGGCCGTCACGCCGAGCACCGACCGCTTGACCCCTTCGGAATACGACACCACGGCACCCCGGAAGACGTCACTGGCGCCGGGGACGTTGCAGATCCGCGCCCCCACCAAGCCGCCGGTGAGCGACTCGGCGATGCCCAACGTGAGCCCGCGCTCTCGCAGCAGGCCGAGCACCACCGACTCCATGGTCTCGTCGTCAGCGGCGAAGACCAGGTCGCCGAGGATGGCACGGAGCGCAACTTCCTCTGCCTCAAGCAACTCTTGCGCTCCGGCCTCGGACGCCGCCTTGGCCGTGACCCGCACGGCGATCCCCTCGATGCCCCGGGCCAGAAAAGCGATGGTGGGGTTGGTCTGCACGTCGACCCGCTCGCCGATCATCTCCGCCAGCGTCGACTCGGCGACACCCCAGGTCTTCAGGGTCCGCGAGCGAATGGTGGCCCGCTCCCCCGAACGCTCCAGCAGGTCGGGGAGAACGTGCTCGGTCATCATGAGCTGCATCTCGTAGGGCACGCCGGGCACCGCGTACACGACCTTGTGCCCGATCGGACAGCGCAGGCCCGGTGCGGTTCCAATCGGATTGGGAATCACCGTGGCGCCCTCGGGCACGTCGGCCTGGCGCTCGTTGTTCCCCGACATCTCCCGGCCTCGCGACCCGAAGAGGGCCCGGATGAACTCCACGATCTCGGGATCACGGTGGAGATCGACGTTCATCACCTCGGCGATGGCCTCCCGGGTCACGTCGTCGGGCGTCGGCCCCAGGCCCCCACAAACGATGAGCGCATCCGACGACGCCAGCAGCGACCGCATCGAATCGACGATCCGGGCCTGGTTGTCGCCCACCCGGACGTGCCGGTACGTCTCGATCCCGGCCCGCGCCAGCTCCTCGCCGATCCAGGCACTGTTGGTATCGACGATCTGGCCCAAGAGCAGCTCCGTGCCGACGGCGAGCACCTCACAGCGCACCGGCATCCTCCTCGACGCCCGCCGGCGCGACACCCGGCCGCGTCAACAATTCCCACGCCGAAACGATCGTGAGCGCCACCGCCGCCCACAGGAACGAGAGCGCCAACCATTCGGCATCCTCCGTGAGGGGCAGGAGCGCCCAGCCGACCGTCACGAGCTGCAGCGCCGTCTTGTACTTGCCGAGCCGCATGGCCGGCACCGACACGCCCCGGCGGCCCTGGACGGTGCGATACACGGAAACGGCGATCTCGCGCGTGGCGATGATGGCGACGGCCACCCACGGGAACACGCCGTCGATGGCCAGGGCCAGGAAGCCCCCGACCGTGATGACCTTGTCGGCCAGGGGATCGAAGAAGGCCCCGAATCGGGTCGTCCCCTCCCGGCGGGCGAGCACGCCGTCGTACCAATCCGACACCGACAGGGCGAACCACCCCGCCACGGCTGTCCACGACGCTCCCGCGGCGGCCACGAACACCAGGAACGGCACGCCGAGCACGAGCCGGGCGATGGTGATGATGTTGGCCGTCGTAGCGAGCGCCGAGGGCCCGAAGCGCCTCGTCGGGATCGCGGCGTCGCTCACGTTTCCCGCTCCTGGCGGCTACGCCGCCGGGCCAGGCCTCCGGCCTGACCAGGCCGCGAATTCGCCGGGCTCGCTGACGCTCGCCCTTCTGCCCCGCTCGCCTGCGGCTCGCTCACGCCGGCACCGCCGCCCGTCCCGGAACGCCGACCGCCCGCGCCTCCAAGTCGGGCCCCGCCACCCCCGTGACCAGCGCCCGGACGAGGGCACCCGGTCGCGCCCACCCTTCATGCCCGGGGCCGCCGATCTCAACCACGCCGTCGATCTCCGGCGCCTCGCGGTGCGTGCGGCCGACGAGGACCCCGGCCGCGCTTCGATCCTCGCATGGCCCGTCGACCATCACCTCCACCTCGGCCCCCACGAGGGCATGCCGGCGGGAATGCGTGATCCGGTCCTGGAGGGCCGTCAGCTCGGAAATCCGTTCGGCCACCAGATCGGTGGGCGGCGCACCCTCGAGGCCGGCCGCCGGCGTGCCATCCTCGGGCGAAAACGCAAAGAACCCCGCCCAGTCGAGCTCGGCGCCTTCGAGGAACTCGATGAGCATGTCGTGATCGTTCTCGGTCTCGCCGGGGAACCCCACGATGAAGCTCGACCGGAACGCGGCCTCAGGCCTGCGCCCCCGCACCTCTTCGAGCAGGGCGAGGAAGCGGTCGCCGCTCCCCCACCGGCGCATCCTCCGCAGGAGCGTCGGCGACGCGTGCTGCAACGACAGGTCGAAGTACGGCACCGCGGTGGGCAGCTCACACATCACGTCCAGGAGCCGCCCGCGGACCTCGGACGGATACAGGTAGAGCAGGCGCTGCCGGGCCAGGCCGGCGCTCGCCAGATCGTCGAGGCGTTCCATGAGCGGCGCCAACGACCCCCGCACTCCGGTATCGCGGCCGTAGCTGGCGACGTCTTGTGCCACCAGCACCAGCTCGCCCACGCCGCCGTCGACCAGCGCGCTCGCCTCGGCCACGACCGCCTCGGGCGCCCGCGATACCTGGCGCCCCCGAAACTGGGGGATGGCACAGAAGGCGCAGGCCCGGTCGCACCCCTCGGCCACCTTCAGGTAGGCCCACGGGTGCTCAGGAGCGCGGCGAGGCAGGTCGAGGAGGTCGCGCACGCCGAGGGGCTTGCGCTTCGGATCAGCGATCCCGGTGTCCTGAAGATGGGCCTCGCCGCCGAAGCCGACCACGGCGTCAACCTCGGGAAGGGCGGCGGAAAGCTCGTCCCCGTAGCGCTCGGCCATACAGCCGGTCACGACGAGGCGGGATCCGGGGCGCTTGACCGCCGCCAGCGCCAGCGCCTCGGCGATCGACTCCTCGCGTGCGGCTTCCACGAAGGCACAGGTGTTCAAGACAACGAGGTCTGCGTCACCGGCGTCCGAGACCGGCGCCAGCCCGTCGGCAAGCAGGGCAGCGGCGATCTTCTCGGAGTCGACGGCGTTCTTCGGGCAGCCGAGGGTCCGAAGGTGAAATGAACTCATCGAGGAAGGTTAGGGCCTGCCAGTGAACAATCCGCGTGGTTCACGCGGCGCTCCCGGCTTCTCGCTCGAGGCGACGGGCCAGCCCGGCCCGCAACACGTTGTGAGCGGCGTTGACGTCGGCGTGGGCCTCGTGGC
>JACPCJ010000085.1 GCA_016179865.1 Actinomycetota bacterium
CGGCGAGCCACGTTCACGCGGATGGACGAGTCCACCGCCGACGACTGGGCGCTCATCACGGCTGAACACATCAGCCTCGTCGATGCCCTCCCCGACCGGCTTCTCGGCCAGCTCCATTTGCTCGACGCCGAATCCGGCGGGTTTGTCGTCGACCGGCTCACCCACAGTCTCCAGACGGCGCATCGCGCCGAGGTGGACGGACGGGACGACGCGTACCTGGCCTGCGCGCTCCTCCACGACATCGGCGACGTGCTCGGCCCGCTCAACCACGCCGACATCGCGGCGGCCATCCTGCAGCCGTGGGTCCCCGAGCCGTATCACTGGATGGTTCAGCAGCACGCCGTCTTCCAGGGGTACTACTTCTGGCACCACGTCGGCGCTGACCAGAATGCGCGGGAGCAGTTCCGGGGCCACGAGTACTTCGGTCTCACGGAGGAGTTCGTTGCCAAGTACGACATGCCGGCGTTCGACCCCGACTACCCGACGCCTCCCCTCGAGCACTACGAGCCCTTGGTGCGATCCTTCTTCGCGCCCGCGCCCGCCTGAGGGCAGACGGGTTCGGGTGGCCGCGCCCGTTCCGCTACCCTCTCGCCTGCGGGGTGGAGCAGTCAGGTAGCTCGTCGGGCTCATAACCCGAAGGTCGCGGGTTCAAATCCCGCCCCCGCCACGAGAGAAAGTGCAGGTCAGAGGGGGTGTCGAGGAATCGGCACCCCCTCTGGCGCGCCCGACTTCTAACGGATCTTCTAACGGTTTCGCGTTGGTCGCGCGCAAAGCGATCGTGGCGGAACCGGTTTTCTCGGCCGTTGGGGCGGAAGTCCTTGCGATTTTCCTGCCCCGTGCCGATAATCTGTACGTATCCCCCCAGTCGCTTCGGCGGCTGGGTGCGAGACCCGCTTCGGCGGGTCTCTGCGCGTCCGGGCCCCTACCAATTCGCCGGCTTGACGATTGTCCCCTGGTCGTCGGTGAGCGTTGGCAAGAACTGTGAGGCAGCGAGGGCGGACTGCCGGAGTTGCTTGAAGAAGGTCCCCTTCAAGACGAGGGACCGTCGCTTTGGCGGGTGCGGGTTCACGACGCCCACCGTGACGCCGAACTCCTCGCGGGCAACACGAGGTGGTTCCTTGAGGTGGAACCGGAGTAGTACGCCGCGGGATGAGCGAATCATCCTGCGATCTGCAACCCCTCGGACGCGCCGTGGGCGTTACGAATTTCGTAACTCTCGCGTTCGATCCTCTGGGACTCCTGATCCACTCGCTACCCAGGCCTCGCGGGTGCGTGCCTCGCGGTGACGCCAGAACACCAAAACTTCATGTAAGATGAGAATTCTTGGACTCCTGCTGTCACCCTGCGATATCCTCAGTCCAATTGCTCATGTCGCAAGCGAACTTCGGGATTAACGATGTCATCAGTGAGAGGGATCTCAGCAGGCGGCAGAGCGGACTTGGCGCGCGTGACTCGCACGGCGGGCCGGCTCGTCACACCTGAGGAGGTCGCCGACATCCTCGGCATCGACCGTGGCGACGCGGCCAAGAAGCTGGCGCGGTGGACCTCCGAAGGATGGTTCCGGCGTGCTCGCCGGGGCCTCTACATCCCGGTTCCTGTGGACGTCGAGCATCCGTCTGCATGGTCGGAAGACCCTCTCGTCCTCGCCGACGCGGTGTGGGACCCCTGCTACTTCACGGGTTGGACGGCGGCCAACCAGTGGGGACTCACCGAGCAGATCTTCCGGTCCACGGTCGTCAAGACCGCGGCCCGGGTCCGCCGATCTCGTGAACGTCTGCTCGAGCACGAGTACCTCCTCACCCACGTCCCCGAGAAGACGATGGCCTGGGGGCTCGCGACTGCCTGGCGACATGAGCACCGGCTTCGGATGGCCGATCCGGCACGAACGGTCATCGATGTCCTCGACGACCCGCGCCTCGGCGGAGGAATCCGTCTTGCCGCGGAGATGATCACCGCGTATCTCGAAGAGCATCCGCTGGAGACGCTCGTCGAGTATGGCGACCGGCTCGGCAACCGCACGGTGTTCAAGCGACTGGGCTTTCTTGCTGGGGAGCTTCGACTTGGCGACGAGAGGCTCGCGGAAGCATGCCGGGAGAGGCTCTCCGCGGGCGTCTCGTTGCTTGATCCGAGCGCACCGGATCGCGGTGAACGAGCCGGCGAATGGAACCTGCGCGTCAACGTCAAGGTCCAGGCGGCAGGACCGTCATGATCCCCAATCGCGAGCTCCTCGACCTGCGCGGCGAGTGGCAGCTACGCGTGGACGTCATCGAGAAGGACTACGTCCTGGGATGGATGCTCGCCGCCATCGCCGCAGAGCCCGACCTGGGGAGAACTTGGGTCTTCAAGGGAGGCACGTGCGTCCGCAAGTGCTACTACGAGACTTATCGCTTCTCGGAAGACCTCGACTTCACGGTGATGGATGGCGGGCCGGAAGCTCCCGATGACCTCCTTCCCCGTTTCGAGGAAGTCGGAGCGTGGCTTTACGAGCACGCCGGCATCGAGATCGTCCTCGATGAGCGGGCGTTCGTACAGCGCCAGAACCTCCGCGGAAATCCGACAACGCAGGGGAGGATCGCGTTCCGGGGCCCGACAGCTTCACCCTCGCTCGCGAAGGTGAAGCTCGACATGACCTCCGATGAGGTTGTCGTCGAGAGTCCAGTCCTGCGCCCCATCGCCCATCCGTACAGCGACGGACCGCTTCCGGTCGATGGCGTCCTCTCATATTCCATCACCGAGCTGTTCGCGGAGAAGCTGCGTGCGCTCGCTGAGCGGTGCCGGCCCCGGGATCTCTACGACGTCGTCCATGTCCACCGGCATCCGGACCTGATCGGGAGAGCCCATGCCGTCGAGGCGGCCCTCGACCAGAAGTGCGCCTTCGTCGGCATCGCCGTACCCGATGCCGACGCGATCCGCTCGTCGCCGTTCCGCAATGAGGTCGAGCAGGAGTGGGACAACATGCTCGGCCACCAACTCCCGCACCTCCCGCCCTTCTCGGACTTCTGGGAGGGAGTCGACGACCTCTTCGCATGGCTCCGTGCCGAGCGCCCGACGCCGGCGCTTCCCCGGGCCGAGTTCGGCGAGGTCGATGAGGCGTGGAGCCCACCGAGGGCGATGGCCTCCTGGCGGTACGGCGCACCGCTCGAACTGATCCGTTTCGCCGGCGCGAACCGTATGAAGATCGAGATCGACTACCGAGCCGACCGCGGGCGATGGGGCCCGCGGATCGTTGAGCCCTATGCGTTCCGGCGGACGAAGGATGGGAACCTCATTCTCTTCGTCGTAAACGACCGCGATCAGCTCCGGAGCTATCGAGTCGACAAGATTGCCAGCGTCAGGATCACGGACCAGTCGTTCCGGCCCCGGTACTACGTCGAGTTCTGACGAATCTGTAGGTCTGCGCCTCCGCCCAACGGAAACCTACAGATTTTCTGTAGTTCTGCGCGCTGCTCATGGACCGCTCACCAGCCGGCGGCGTCGAAGAGCTTCATCAGGTTGCGCTTCGGCTTGTGCCGGGCCCGGACATCGGCGGCGTAGGTGGGGAACTCATCGACGCGGCCGAGGCGGTCGAGCAGGTCTCGGATCTCGTGCATCCACTTCACGGCTTCGGCGTAGGCATCGTTCTTCTTCACCTGGATCGTCCGTTCGACGTGGTCCTGGTAGATCGGGAGGGCGTCGGCCGGATGCTCGCCCTGCCGGAGGGCGGCGACGCGCATCCATAGTCGGTCGGAGCACCCCCCGGCCTGGGCCTCTGCCCACGCCGCCTCGTCGTCGTCCTCCCACAGGAACACTTCGACGAGGGTCGAGTGGTCGGGCGGTTTCGCCCACCGACTGCGAGGGGTCTTGTCGGCCTTCGCCGCAGCGGCCTCTCTGTGGAGGGTGTCGAGCGCCTTGTCCCGCCACTGGTCCCATGTACCGGCGAGCGTGGCGTGGTGGTGGAGGCGCTCGTAGGTGCCGAGCCCGGCGCGCTCGGAGAACATCGCCCAGGCCAGGGCCATGGCGTCGTCGTGGCGGTCACGGCGGTGGTACTCGTCGGCAGCGACCTCGCGGAGCCGTGAGTCGGTCTCCTCCGGAAACGCGGCGAGGCCCCGTTCGGCCCATTCGAGCGCGTCGTCGTGACGGCCCGCCTCTCGGAGCACCTCGGCGATCCCCACGTAGTCGTAGGCGGACGAGAGGTCGCGAGCCATGACGGTGACGAGGGCGTCGACGTCACCCGCTGCCCGTGCCAGGGCCTCCATGATGTGCGTGATCCGGAACCGAAAGCTCGAGAAGTCCCGCTCGTCATCTTCAGTGCGCTCGGGAACTCGCCCCCAAGCCTCGTCGGCCAGGTTCCGGTACACGGCGAGCCCCTCTGGCCCGAGCACGTCGGAATAGTCGGCAACCGCTCCGTAGAACGTCTCCCACTCGGAGTGGAGCTCCCAGTGGAAGAGCCTTTCGGCCAGGGCGACGGGGTCGGGCCGGGACGTCACGCAGGCCTCGTGGTGCAGCTCGACCAACTCGTCGCGATTACAGCCCAGCGAGCCGTCAGAGTCATCGACGCGGCCCAGGGCGTCCTCCAACGCCTCGAGGGCGTGTTCGCAGAGGGCGACGACCTCTTCCGCGTGCCCCGCGCCGAGAAGCTCTCGGATCGAGTTGATGACCTCGCCCACGTTCTGCGAGTAGTCGTACATCTCCCGGTAGCTGACGAAGTCGTGGACCACGATGACGTCGTCGATGGCGTTGCGGTAGGCGTCGAGGTTGACCTCACCGCCTGACGACTTCGCTGCTTCGAGTTCCAGGCGTCCGCGCAGGAACTCGTCCTCCGCGGCCCGGTCGAGGAGGAGGTCGATGAGCGCGTCCTTGTCTCGGGTCCGGAGATACTCACGCAGGTCAGCGGTCGTCGGCGCCCGTGCCGAGGACGGTGGAGCCTCCTCCTCACCGAGCGCGAGCCCGACGGCGACGCAGTGCTTGCAGAACTCGCCCGCCTCGCCCATCGGACAGGAGCAGTCGAATCCCGGCCCGCCGTCCTCGATCCAGAGTCGGACCTTGTAGTCATGCGTGCCCCGCACGACCGCCGATGCCTCGTCGTCACCGACGCGCAGCTTCTTCGTCCGCCGGTCCCACGCGTAGTGGAGCCCACGCTCGAACGAGCGGGGCCCCGCCATTCGGCGGAGCGCCGGCTCGGCGAAGATCCTGTTGAGGGACGAGGTCACCGGGACATTCTCGCCGGGTCGACCGTGTCGGCAAGCGACGGGGCGCGCCAATGGTCGAGCGTGCGGCCCATCCACTCCACCAGGGCCTCACCCTCCGAGGGCATGCGGCCTGCTCGACAAGCGAATGTGCTGGTCGGGCGCCGTAGAGGGCTGCGAGCGAAGTCGGTGGAGGGTGCTTCGCGTCGTGGGGTATGAACGGCAGGCCCAGTGTGATCGTCAGGCGTCGTCGCCATGAGTCAACTCGGCGGCTCAGTGCTCGCGACCTCCGTCGCCGGCCGCAACCCTGGCCGCAAGCTGGGCACGATTCTTCACCTCGAGCTTCCCCAGGATGTTCGAGACATGTCGCTCGACCGTCTTGCGCGACAGGAACAGCGTGCGGGCGATGTCCGGGTTGCTGGCGCCGCTCGCGATGAGATTCGCGATCTCGCGCTCGCGGTCGCTCAGGCCGGAGAGGTCGCCGCTCGCTCGTGTGCGGGGCCCGCGTCGCCACGTCCGGATGCCCAGCTGGCGCAGGGCCTGGTCGACATGGGCTCGCTCGGTCGCGGCCCCCACTTCCTCGGCGATCGCCGAGGCGTCCCACAGGATCGTCTCCGCTCCGGCCGTGTCGCCCTCGGCCGCGTTGGCGCTCGCGAGGCTCGTGCGCGCCCAGATCGATTCGATGCGCATCCCCAGTCCGTCCGCCCTGTCGACGGCTTCTTGAAGCGAGGCACCATCCCCGCGCCCCGCTGCGGCGAGGGCCGATCGGGCCCGTAGATGGTCCCACGCTTGAAGGTCGCCCCGCCGCGGCGCGTGCTCCGCCTCCTCGAACCAGCGCACAGCCTCGGCGAGGTCGCCGATGCGCGCCAGCGATTCAGT
This sequence comes from Actinomycetota bacterium, assembly GCA_016179865.1. Taxonomy (GTDB): domain Bacteria; phylum Actinomycetota; class Acidimicrobiia; order IMCC26256; family JACPCJ01; genus JACPCJ01. Next base: position 6,045 of record JACPCJ010000085.1, read on the forward strand.
GGCCGCCCTGACGAACTCCAGGCCGCATCGGGTGCATCGCGCGTCCGCCATATCCCTCCGCCCAGCGGCGATCCGCGCGTGCACCTCGTCGGCGCTCGCGGTTCCGTCGAGCCGCGAGCGCCAGCGCGCGATGGCCTGATGGAGCGGGATGCGATGATGAGGATCCCTCTCGTCCTCGCACAGTGCCTGAAGGTTGGCGAGTGCGGCGCCGTGGTCGCCGGCGGAGATCGTGGCGATGAGCCGCCACATCCGCGTGAGCATCGCTGGCCGCGAAGGCTCGCCGATGCGTTCCGCGAGCGCCTCACATTCCTCGGCCACCTCCTGAGCCTCGATCAGGCGGCCGCGCAGGTAGCTCGTTTGGACGAGGTACGACCCGATGTCGAGAGCGATCCCCGGAAGAAACGCGCGGCGCGCCTCCAACCAGGCCGCTGCGAGCTGCTCCTCGGCTTCGGCGAGGCGTCCCAGGTGCATGAGAGCGGAGCCACGCCGAAGGCGCGCTTGCAGCGATGCCTCGATGCCGGCTCCGGCTGCAACCCGTGTCAACTCCTCGACCAGCGGCAACATGTCCTCCGGCTCGTTCGCCTGCATCGCGTCCACGCAGGCGAGGACGAGGGTGCGTTGGTACGCGCTCTGGAAGCGTGGTTCGAGTGTCTCCGTCGGACCGGTCGAAACGGCGAGGGCGCGCGCGCCGTCGAGCGCGGCGATCGTGACGTTCCGCGATTCCTGCGGGCGGTGCTCGAGCCACCGCGTGATCGCTGCGTCCGCAGCCTGGAGCTCCAGGAGCAGAACCGGGTCGTCGCTGCCGGCACCGCGAGCGCGCTCGAGGTGTGCGCGCGCTTCATCGGCCCGCTCGAGCTGCTGTGCCGCCTCGGATGCACCCAGCCAGGCGCGCGCGCGATCACGCGGCTCACCCAGCCGGTCAGCGATGCGCGCCCAACGCTCCATCGCCAGCCCCTGCTGACCGAGCTCCGCGGCCAAGGACGCGAGTTCGCCTTGCAGCTCGCGCTCCTGCGGAGTCCCGGCCGGCACCGAGTCGGTGAGAGCGACGATCGACCGGAGCCCGTCGAGGCCCACCAGCCTGCGCATGGGTGACCGTACGATCCGAAGGGTAAGTGGCAGGTGGTCCAGCCCCGCCCGATTCTTGGCTTCCGACGCCCGCAGCAGCAGCGTCACGTTCTCGCCGGCGACGCTCTCCAGCCAAGACGCGACCCGACCGTGGATGTCGCGCCGCCGTTCGTCCGGAAGTTGGGCATCGACCGCGGCTCGCACGAGGTCGTGGACGATTCGGAACGCGCCGCCCTCCTCGACGAGCAATCCCGCTGCGATGAGCTCCACCCGTGCTGCCGTGAGGCGATCCTCCGGCCAGCCTCGGATGGCGATGAGATCCTCGACCGGCGCTTCGCGTCCGAGTACGGCGATCGTCTCGAGGAGCACCGCGGCGTCGGTGCCCGCCGCCGAGAGACGGTCGGCGACGATGCGCGCAACATCGGCGTCGACGTTCCGGGCCCCGGCGAGGAGTTCGCACCAGAACGGAGAGCCGCCGGACCGGTCGGCGACCGCGGCCGCGGTCGGAGGATCCAGGGTTGGGTTCACCGCGCGCGCGAGCGCCACCATCGAGTCATGGTCGAGTGGCCCGAGCGTCACCCGCGTCAGTCCGTCGCCGAGTAGTCGCTCGAAGGATGTGACCAGCGCGCTCACGGCCGTGGACCGCCGACCGCCAACGACGAGCGCCAGCGGATCACCGTCGGCCTGGGCCCCGCGCACCAGGTAGTGGAGGAGCGCTGTAGATCGTTCGTCCGACCACTGGAAGTCGTCGATCGTGATGAGCAGTGAGTCGCCGACACCGGCCGCGCGATGGGCCGCCTCGAACACGGACGTCCAGTCAGGCCGCGGACCGCCGGGCTCCGGCGCGAGGAATGGGTCCAGGATCTGTCCGGCTGCGTGCGAGGAGCGCGCGAGCGCACGGGTCAGGTCGTGGCCGAGAGAGAAGGGCAGGCGCATCTCCGGCTCGTATGCGGAGACCGCAACCCGATCGGCCCGGACGTCCCTCCCGGCCTCGTCGATCAGTCTGCTCTTGCCGACGCCGGGCTCGCCGTCCACGATCACGGCGGTCGGGCGTCGCTCCGCCGGCGCCCGAGCAACCGCAGCGCGAACCACTTCGAGCTCATGCGTGCGCCCAAAGAACCCGGTCACGCCCGCCACATTACGGGGCCTCGTTCCCGGCTGGATCTGAGGGAGGTCCCTCATGACACGTGCGGGCGGCGTCCTTATCGTCCTTCTCACCGATGCGACCCCGGCAATGGGTCTGGGGCGGAGGAAGGGAGACGCAATGCATGCACAGGTGATCACGTTCGGGCTGAATGGCATCACTGAGGAGCAGTTCCGGGAGGCGTGCGGGGCGGACGCGCCGACGTTCGCGAGCCTTCCCGGACTCCTCGCGAAGGTCTGGCTCCGGGACCCCGAGACCAACACCTACGGAGGTCTGTACCTGTGGGACGACCAGGAGGCCTACGAGCGCTACATCAAGGGCGAGGTCTTCAATGCGATCAAGACCGACCAGAACCTGAAGAACGTCGAGTCCCGCGATTTCGGCGTCTTCGACGATCTGTCCTCACTCACCATGCCGAGGCTGCGCGTGGACGCGTGAGTAACCAACAAGGCAACCCCACAAGGAGGAGTGACATGGGACTGGGGCTTGGCGATACCGCACCCGACTTCGAGGCGGAAACCACCGAAGGAAAGATCAAGTTCCACGACTGGATCGGCGACTCGTGGGCGGTGCTGTTCTCGCACCCCAAGGACTTCACACCGGTCTGCACGACCGAGCTCGGCTATATGGCGAAGCTCAAGCCGGAGTTCGAACGGCGTGGTGTGAAGGTCATCGGCCTGTCTGTCGACGCCACGACCGACCACGAGAAGTGGGCGCAGGACATCGAGGAGACACAGGGAGCTCGCCCCAACTATCCGATCATCGGTGACGCCGACTTCAACGTGTCCAAGGCGTACGGGATGCTGCCGGCGAGCACCTCGGGCGACCCGAAGTCACGGACGCCGGCCGACAACCAGACCGTGCGCAACGTGTTCGTCATCGGCCCGGACAAGAAGGTCAAGTTGATCCTCGTGTACCCGATGACCACCGGGCGCAACTTCGACGAAGTGCTCCGCGTCCTCGACTCGCTACAGCTGACGGCCAAGCACCGTGTGGCCACGCCGGTCAACTGGAAGCAAGGCGAAGACGTCATCATCGCGGGATCGGTTCCGAACGATGAGGCGAAGCAGACCTTCGGCGATTGGAAAGAGCCGAAGCCCTACATCCGCATCGTTCCGCAACCGGGCTGAACATGCCGACGCGGGTCGTGGTCTTCGATACGTCAACCGTCGGTGAGGAGGCGTGGTGCTAGCCAACCAACAACAGGCGGAGGCGTGGAACGGGCCGGAATCGGCGCACTTCGTTGACCACGCCGACCGCTACGACCGTCAGCTCGAGCCCTTCACCCAGGCACTCTTGGAATGGGCAAGGCCCGAGGCACACCACGTGGTGCTCGATGTCGGCTGCGGATCCGGCGCGTCGACGCTGGCCGCCGCCACCCGGGCCGGACGCGTCACCGGCGTCGACTTTTCGGAGCCGCTCGTCGAACTGGCACGGCGTCGCGCGCAGGACGCGCGGATCGGCAACGCCGAGTTCGTGATCGCAGACGCGCAGACTCACCAGTTCGACGCCGGCACGTTCGATCTGGTCATCAGCCAGTTCGGGTTGATGTTCTTCGACGACCCCGTGGCGGCATTCACCAACATCCGACGGGCGCTGCGTGCCGGGGGCCGGGCCACGTTCGTGTCTTGGCAAGGTCTCGCCGCCAACGAGTGGTTGACGCTGATCGCGGATGCGCTCGGTAAGCACGTCGAGCTGCCCGAGTTCGGTGGGCTGTCTCGCGGACCGGGCATGTTCGCGCTCGCTCAACTGGACGACATCACGACGCTGCTCGACGCCGCCGGGTTCGAACAGGTTGCGTGCCACCCGTGCACTCCCGCGATCATCCTCGGCGGTGGAGGCGGCCCCGACGACTCAGTCGACTTCCTCCTCGACATGGGCATGCCGAAAGGGCTGCTCCGGTTCGTCGACGGGGACAGCCGGGATGACGTGCTCCGGACCGTGCGCAGCGAGCTCAGCGATCGGTACCACGAAGGCGTTGGGATCCGCCTCGGCGCCGCCGCGTGGGTGGTCACCGCCCAGGCGTGACCTCCACCACTGGCGAACCCGCGGCCATCAATAACGTACACTTACGCGTGTAAGCGTACGAAAGGCATGGAATGAAGCCAGCCGGCGTTGAGGTCCCCATTCTGTGGCGGGGACGCCGCGTACTCGCGTTCGTGCCCACGAAGCTCGTCGAGCGCGACCTCATGCTCGACCCTGACACGGTCGCACGTGCCGCGAGAGCCCAGGCTTCGGTAGAGCACGGGGCCGAGAGGATGCCGGACGACTACGCCGCGCTCGCCCGCCTCCTGTTGCGAGCAGAAGGCGTGGCGTCATCGTTCATCGAGGGTGTGACCGCTCCGGTCGTGGACATCGTTCTCGCCGAGCACGACGCCCATGCCGGACCATCGGCGGCGGCATGGGTCGCAGCGAACCTCGCTGCGGTCACAGAGGCGATCGACGAGGCGCACGCGGGCCCCCTCACTGTCGAGAGCCTGTGCCGGTGGCACTGGACGCTCATGACGGGAAGCCCGACGCGGGCGCGACACGTCGGCGCCGTCCGGGACGAGCAGGGATGGATCGGTGGAACGTCGCCGCTCGACGCGCATCTCGTCACGCCACCACCGGATGAGGTGCCCGGCCTGCTCGACGACCTCGTCGCGTACGCGAACCGCGACGACGTCGACCCGGTCAGTCAGGCCTCCATCGCACACGCGCAGTTCGAGATCATCCATCCCTTCGCCGACGGCAACGGGCGCGTCGGTCGCGTCTTGGTCGCGTGGCTCCTGGTCCGACGACTGTCGCTGGTGATCCCACCGCCGGTGAGCACGCGCATCGCCGCCGACGTCTCTGGCTATGGCTCAGGGCTCGTGCTGTTCCGCATGGGCGACCACAACACGTGGGTGCGATGGTTCGCCGACGCCGTCTCCGGCGCGGGCCGCGCGCAGCAGGATCTCGTCGTGGCGGTGGAACGGCTGCAGCGCGCGTGGCGCGACCGGCTGGCCGCGCCGCGCCACGGATCGAGGCGGTTGCGGAGCAATGCCGCCGCGTGGCGCGCCGTCGACCTGCTGCCACGCCACCTGGTCCTCACCGGGCCCATGGTCGCGGCCGAGCTCGGGATCGCGTTGAAGTCGGCGAACGCCGCCCTTCGCGATCTCGCCGACGCCGGAGTCCTTGTCGAGCACGGGACTACGCAGCCGAAGCCGCGCGGCCGGCCGAGTCGGCTCTACGCGAGCGCAGAGCTGCTCGGCCTCACCGGCTCGAACCCGCTGCGGGCGTGACGAGGACGCCGATGTCGTCGACGAAGCACGCGCACCCGTCTCACGCGGGGGGCGTCGCAACAATGTGCCCGAGACGCGGGCTGGGGGTTCCCGGCGGAGGGGACTTCGTCTGGCGCTCCATGCGGCGGCGACCGCGGGCGAACGACTTCTTCGCCGATTCGGGGTCGTCCCCGAACGTCGTCAACAAGCTCCGCGCCATCTCGTAGAAGTGGTCGATGGCATCGTCGACCGTGATGAACCCCGCCGTACAGGCGACCAGCACCCCGTTGCCCATCATCCAGATCTGGAGGGCTCGCGCCGTGGCGTCACCCGGACGCAAGCGTCCTTCGTCCGTGCATCGCTGAACCGAGTTCACGAGCACCCCAAAAGCCTCGGTGGCGTGGGTGGCGACGCCGGGGTCGGGTAACGGCTCCACGACCGTGATGCGAAACATGTGCTCGTTCTCGACGGCGCTGAAGAAGTACGCCCATCCCACCGCGGCGAGGTCGGCGACGGGGTCAGCCGTCTGCGGCACCTCGGCCAAGTGGTTGGAGAGACGGTTGAACCATTCGAGCCGGACGGCGCGCAGGAGATCGTCCATGCCCTCGAAGTGGGTGTAGAGGGCCATCGTCGACGTACCGACCTCAGAAGCCAGCCGCCTGGTCGTGAGGGCGTCGGGCCCCTCCTGCGCCACGAGGCGGGCGGCCGTCTCGATCAATGCCAGACGGACCCCGGCGTCAGCGGTGCGGCTCATCTTGACATCTTGCCATAGCAACGTTATATATCAATGTTATAGACAGCCCGCCGATCAACCCGCTGCAGGGGGGTGCCGAAATGTCGGAGCAGGTATCGCCGGCCCGTCTGAATCTGCTGAGGGGGGCGTACCTCCTCACCTTTGCGTTCCTCGGGTTCCAGGTATGGCCCAAGATCATCTCCGGGGGCCAGGCCTGGGAGCCATTGGAGGGTGTCGCCGTCAGCTTCTATGCGGCGCTGTCCGCCCTCTGTCTCTTGGGCGCCCGAAATCCACTGGCGATGCTGCCGCTGCTGGTCCTCCAGCTGTTCTACAAGGTCGTGTGGCTGGTGGCGGTTTGGCTTCCACTCCGGTCTGCTGGCGCCGAGCCCGAGATGGGCATCGGCCAGATCAGTCTCTCGGCCCTCGCCGGCCTCTTCATCGTCGTCGCAGTGGCGGATCTCGTCGCCATTCCGTGGCCGTATGTGGTCACCCGGTTCGTGAGGACGGGAGGGGACGGATCGACGACGTCGACGCCCACCACCGCCACGCCGTGGAACGGGGGGCCACCATCGACTACCCGCCCGTCGACCAGCCCTACGGCTACCGGGAGTACAGCGCCCGCGACAGCGAAGGTGGTCTCTGGTCGTTCATGAAGCCGTTTGGCTGAGATCCGGTCAGCCGGCGCCGGCCGTGTTGTCGGCGGCGCGGCCGTGCTTCCAGTAGCCGCGCACGGCGGTCTGAGAACGAGGAATGCCCCGTTCCTCGAACAGGTGGCGGCGAATGCGCTGCATGCCGGCCGCCTCCCCCGCGACCCATAGCTGCACGCCCTCGGGCAGGTTGACATCACGCACGGCGGCGAACAGCGCGCCGCCGGGTGGGGCGCCGGGGGGCAGGTCGTGCCATGAGACGGTGGCCCGTGGGTGATCGGGAAGCGCGACCCGGCTCTCGGGTCCGCCCATCTCGACGTGGACTTCGACCGGTGTCTCGGCGGGCAGCGCCTCGAGGAGCTGACTGATGGCGGGGACGGCGGTTTCGTCTCCGGCAAGGAAGAACGCCGGCGCCCCGCCATCGATCGCGTAACCCCGGCCCGGCCCCGAGATCGCCGCTGCCTGGCCGGCCTCGGCGCCGTCCGCCCACTCCGACGCCGCCCCGGCCCCGTGGATCACGATCTCAAGGTCAAGTCCGAGCGCGCGGGTGTCGAACCGGCGCGGTGTGAAGGTGCGGATGACAGGCCGCCGGCCATCGGGGAGCAGGAATTCGTTGCCGTTCCAAGCCGGGACCACGAGCCCAGCGGCGCCGGGCGAGGGAAGGAGCAGCCGCACGCTCGCCGCGGGCTGGTCGAGCGCGAAGCCCTCCAGCTCGGGGCCCGCGAGCGTGACCCGCACGAGGCGGGGGCTGCGGCGTTCGGTCTGACTCACCGTGACGTGCCGGAAGCGGGGTGGTTCTCGCCGCAGGCGCTCGCTCATCGGGTCGCCGCCTTCGGCGGCTGCCCCGCCGAGCGGGGGGCCTGTTTGCCGGTTCGCTCGCTCCGCTCGCTCATCGGGTCGCCGCCTTCGGCGGCTGCCCCGCCGAGCGGGGGGCCTGCTTGCCGGTTCGCTCGCTCCGCTCGC
>JACPCJ010000086.1 GCA_016179865.1 Actinomycetota bacterium
CCCGCTCGGGCCTGGCCGGACTCCGCCGGGCCGTCGCCACCCTGGCCTCGATGCGGGTCGACGACCGGGGGCTGCTCCCGTCGCTGGAACGCCTGGCGGCCGACTTCCAGGACTCCCACGAGGTGGCCGTGAGCCTGGCCATCGACGGCGCCGACAAGAGCATCCCGCCCAAGGTCGAGGAAGCCCTGTTCCGGGTGGCGCAGGAAGCCCTCGCCAACGTCGAACGCCACGCCCAGGCCACCAGCGTCACCGTGTCGCTCGACCTGCGCGACGACGAGGTCGTGCTCCGCGTCCGTGACGACGGGCTCGGCCTCGGACGCTCGTTCGCACCGTCCGGCACCGGCCTCGGCCTCGAATTGGCCCGCCGGGCGCTCGATCCCGTGGGCGGCACCCTCGACCTGCACGACGGCGCCCCCGGCGTGGAAGTCGTGGCCCGCGTCCCGTCCCGTCCTGCTCCCGTGGAGGCAGCCCGATGAACCCTGAGCTGACCGACGTCATCGACCTGCGCGAGGACACCCGGGGCGAGCCCCGCATCCGCATCGCCGTGGTGGAGGACGAGCCGCTCGCCCGCGCCGCCCTCGCCGACCTCATCCAGCACCACCCCGACGTGGGCCTCGCCGGCCAGGCCGGGAGCGTGGCCGAAGCGCTGGAACTGGTGGAGCGAGCGCAGCCCGACGTGGTGCTGTGCGACCTGTTCCTGCCCGACGGCGACGCCTGCGGGCTCACGCTGCGCCTGCGCCGGCTACCGAACCCGCCCGAGGTCGTCGTGGCCACGCTCTTCGCCACCCCCTCGGCCGCCGCCGCCTGCATCTCGGCCGGGGCCCGACTGTGCCTCCAGAAGGAGGCCCCGCCCGAGAGCATGGTGGCCGCCTGCATGGCCGCCGCCCGAGGCGACGAGTGGGCCGGGCCAGGGGCTGTGCGCCCGTTGGCGAGGCACCACCTGACCTACCTCGAGGCTCAGGTGCTGGCCGAGGTGGCGTCGGGGTCGACCAACGACGACATCGCCGAGCGCCTCGGCTACTCCCCCAACTACATCAAGGACGTGCTGGCCTCGGCCCGGGAACGCCTGTCGGCCAAGGACCGCGCCCACGCCGCCGCCATGGCCGTGGCCCTGCGGCTGGTACGACCGAGTTCCGACGGCCGCTTCGCCCCGTCCATCCCCTTGACCGAAGACGCCACCGCCGACCCGGTGTTCTGAACCTCACCCAAACTGACAGGTCTGTCAGGTTCGGATCACGATCCGTCCTTCCAAAAACTGACGGGTTCGTGCTCACGGAGAGCAAGCCCAACGCCTCCTATTTGTGACTCGTCACGGAAAGATGCGAGAATCCCTCCTTTCGGGGGTGGTCCGGGGGGTTTTCGCACGGTTGACTCGAACGTAGCCAGCACTGCGCTGTTCAGGCAGTCCAGGATGTCTGGTTCGCCTTCTTTCTGCGGATTCGGTCCACGCTGAGCGGGCAAGTTTCGTGGATTTGGCCGCGACATGTGGCGGACTCGTTCGTAAGGAAGGTGATACCGGGGGCGGTGTGCGTGTCCCCGGATACGCAAAACAACCAAAGAGAACCTCGTGGACAGCCCCCGGCGCCCACGATCGACAGGAAGGAATCCCAAGTGCGCAAGCTTCTTCTTGCTGCGGGCCTCGTCGGACTCATCGCCGCCGCGGTTCCGCAAACGGCTCAGGCCAATACCGCTGCCGGCGTTGTTGAACTCATTGGCGACGCCACGGTCGGTGAAGCCTGGAGCGGTGGCCCTGGCGGTGAGGGCCTGTGTCTACCGACCCGCATTAACACCGCCGGGTGTCCCGAGGGCGGCGACCTGGAACAGGACGCTCAGGAGTGGCAGTTCACGGTGCCGGGCGCAGGCGGTCAGATTCCGCCGTCGTGCCGCGCCGGTGGCCTGTTCCCAGGCAATGTGGTCGCCACGCCGGGTGTCGGCAGCAACTGCGTGATTGACGCCAACGGCTTGGTCGGTACCAACGGCCACGTTGGCCCGTCCTGCGGAATGTCGTACGGCGACAGTTCCGCCGGGCCCGTCGGCCACACCGACACGATCACAATCGCCGGCACGGAGTACGACATCTACATCCAGTGGACGACCAGCGCCGGCGGGACGCTGCCCCTGGAGGGCACGATCACCGACGGCAGCGGTCACAGCCACGCGGTGCGGGGTGTCGTTCAGGCTCGTCCCCTGACTCCGGGTGCTTGCGCCTCGGCTCCCGCGAGCACCTTCACGGTGATCGGTGCCGTTGCGAGCGCCGGCAACTGACGCCGCAATGAACTTGAACCCCGGAGCCGTCACAGACGGCTCCGGGGTTCGGTCACACCGACCGGACAACTGCTCCGCACGCGGAGAAGCTGTCCGGTCCGTGAGGACCGAAATCACCGCACACATCGCAGCTTGCGGTGAACCACCGCCGCCGCTTATCGGAGCTTGAAGTAGGTGCCGATGTCTGACCGGCAACACCGAGCCGAGTCGATGAGTCGCAAGACGCTCGTGGGGGGTCGTTTCTCCTGCGTCGTCGCCGTCATCGGGATAGTGACCAGCGCCCTCGCGTTCGTCCCCGGTCGAGCCGACGCTCACCTCGGGTCAGAGCTCGAGAACGTCTTCCGCGAGATTGCCCACATCAAGCGGCTCCCGACCGACGGCACCATCAACAGTGTGTTTGGCGTGGGCCCCGCGGTCGGCGCAAACACCGTCGGCGGTCAAGGGAACGACCAATGTGGTGGATTCCCCATCGTCAGTGAGGCAATGGGGCGCCTCTATCAACCCTACGCCCTCACGAATGGCCGGGTTGGGTTCCTCGTCCGCGACCTCAAGTCGCTCGCGGTTGAGGGAGGGGTTCTGATGCCGGCCGGGATCAAGAGCGTCCAGTGGTTCGCCCAATGTAAGGATCGGGGGTCGGTGCTCCACGCCACCGACCCGGCAACCCGGCGGATGTGGTTGTACACGGTCGCGCGCCAGAACCCCAACGCGGTAACCGACGAAGACAAACACCAGGGCATGATCGTGATCCGGGAGGCCGATCGGCTCTCCGACTATCAGATCACGTACAAGCCGCTCGGCATCTCGCTCAACGACATCAACACCGACCAGATCGCCCAGCAGGTTGTCGATGACGCCCTCGACTTCGTCGAGGATCCACGCCTGAATAACCTCCCCGGGATCCCCGATCCGAACCAGTACCTCGGCGACCCGCGGATCGTCAACCTGGGTGAGATCAACCAGGACCCGTACGAGCCGCAGGGCCTCACGTACACCCACGGCGAGCTACATGCAGTCCTGTCACTGCGCGAGACCACAGAGGACGCGCCATTGCCGACTCGGCTCGTCGTGTTCGATCCCGACACCATCGAGATCAAGATCGACCGCGTGGTGCGGTCGTGCCCGCGGGAATACCCACAGCAGGCGGGCGGCGGAAAGGCGGCCGGGAGCGTCCCGGTCATCCGCACCACCGACTCCCTGTGGCTTCCCTGCCTTTCGTCGGGAAACCCGCTCATCGTCAAGATCCCCGTGAGCACGCTCGCCGACCCGTCGGGCACTGAAACCACCTTTACGGGAACAGGGGTGCCGTTCGCGTACCTCGGCGACCCGGGAGCAGGGCGGTTCCATGTGCGTGTGCAGGCACCGCAGGGGCCAGCCTTGCTCTCGTTCGACGTCAACCGCGAGATCTTCGTCGGACTGAACGCCGTCGGACAGGGTGGGAGCTTCCCGCCAACTTCTCTCGGCATCGACTCCCGAACAGGCCGTGTGTACGTGCAGTCGGCGGCGGGGCTCAAGCAAGGCCTGGCGCGAATCGACGGACGGACTCCGAAGGTCGGTTCAGCCCTGAACTTCGAACAGCTCCCGGCCGGCCCGGGGGACAAGCTTCCGAAAACCCTGTCGCGAGACCCGATCAACGGCAGGCTCTTCGCTCTCAATGGAGCACAGGCCGCCAACCAGCAGGAGTGGGTTGTGCTCGAGGATGACCCGCCAGCCGAACCCCCGCCGGCCGAGGATCCGGACCGGACCTTCCAACTCGATGAGAGCCCGGGCCTGACGGGCGTGAATTACTCGGGCGAGGCAAACGGATACGGGTTCCGGCAACTCCTTGTCGGGGGGCTCACCGGCGTCGTCCCGAACCGTCTGAGCGGGTCACAGTCGATCAACCCGAACACGGTCGAGCGACCGAACTGCTACTTCCGCGACCGCGACCTCTCACTGGGTGAGGTCAGCACGGCAAAGATCTCCAATTCAGGCTTCGGGGCCACCGCCATCGCGGTGGACGCCGACGAGGGGACCCGCCTGGACATCCAGTATCCGGAACGTTGCGCGGTGATCCCGGACAACGGACTTCAGCATGTTCCAACGCCCGAGGAGGCAGCCGCGCTGATCAAGGAGACGTACCGCGACGCCTTCCGGAACAGTGGCTGGCTCGTGAACATCCTCGACCAGTGGGTCGGCAACACCCTCGACGGTGCGGTCCGCACGCTCGACAACACGGTCAACGGCGAGGACACCAATGGTGACGGCGTCGACGACAACCCGGGCGTGCTTGATCGCCTCGATCCGGCCCGTCAGCCTTGGTACTTCGGCGAGGCGACATGCCGGCCCGACTCACCGAGCAACACCGCCGAAGCAACCGGGGCGGCGGCGCCCCTACTGGCCAACTTCGAAGCCACGGTCAACTGCACGAACCCAAAGGCCGTGACGGCGATGGCGCGGAGCGAGGCGCCCAATGTTCCGCCGCTGCCTGACCAGACGGACGCCGTAACCGGGCTCTTGCCTCAGACGCAGCAGGCCGTCGACACCGTTGAAGGCGCGGCATCGACGATCTCGGTGGCGTCCGCCACGAGCTGGAACACAACGTACCTCGACCCCCAGCGCGGCACCGTTTCCCGCAGCGAATCGCTCGTCCGTGGCGTCACCATTGCCGTTCCCGGTCGCGGAACCATCTTTATTGGCGGCGTCCACGCAGTGGCCGAGGCGTTCGCCAAGGGCCGCACGAACTCCAACGGGACCACCTACCAGCGAACGTTCTGGGGCGTCCGTGCCGTCTTCCCCAATGGCGAGGTCAATTGCCAACTCTGCCGGAGCGACGACGACATCCGACCACTCATCGATGCCATCAACCGCGGCCTTGGAGCGAGCGGGACCGTCCGACTTCCCCGACAGGACACGGCTCTCCGGACTGGGACACCCAAGGGGTACCAAGCTGCGGTGCAGCGGCATCCGGACGACATCATCAACAACCAAGTCCTCAACGGCGACAGCAACCTCGCCGCGCCAGCCCTTGAGATCATGCTGTTCAACGACTCCATCAACTGGGGTCGCCAACGCCAGATCTTCCAGTTCGCGGGAACCCTCGCCAACTCGCAATACGGGATCATCTGCGTGAAGGGTCAACCCCAGGGCAGCACGTGTGTCGAGCGTCCGAAGGACCCGGGATCCCTCGCGATTGCCTTGACGGACGGGAACAAACGCCCACTCGGCGGCGGCGAGTTCACCGTCAGCGGACCGACGCCGGCCTCGTGCACGACGGATGGCGGGGGCCGGTGCACGATGACCAACCTCCAGCCTGGTTCATACGTGGTGAGCGAGAAAAAGACGCCGAACGGCTACCTGAAGGCGCCCGACCTCAAGGTGACCATGGGGTCCTTCGCCCAGACGGTGAACGTCGTCAACCTCAAGAACGAAGCGTTCATCGAGATCACTCTGGCCGACGCGCAGAGCGGAGCACCATTGCCCGGCGGGGTCTTCGAGGTCGTGACCGACAGCGACGGGAACGGGACGGTTGGGCCCAAGGAGGGAGTGACAGCAAGCTGCACCACCGATCCGGCCGGCGACTGCATCCTCGGCGGACCGGCCACAACTCCGAAAGGCTTTCCGCTCGGCAAGTACATCGTGGCCCAGAAGCGGGCGCCCGACGGTTACCAGGTCGTCGACTCAGTGGCCTTTGAGCTCGCCCTACCCGGTGACATTGCTCGCCTCGCCTTCACGAACGGAAGGGGTGCCGGCCCGGTCGTGCTCGCACTCGACAAGGGCAACGCGCTCCCAATCGCGACCGTAGATACGCCAGCACCGCCAACGGGTGGGTTCTTCGGGCCCGTCTCCGATGCCTTGAGATGGGCACTCCGGCATCCAATGCAAGCCCTCGTCCTGGGGGCGACGCTCGGCATGTTGGGCTCACCCCTCTGGGCATCCTGGCGACGGCGGCTCCTGATCTGGGCCTCAGCCGCGTGATGTCGTGAAGTCATGATGCCTCTCATGGAGTCGATCAACCGATGAAGTTCCCCAGATCAACCACCGCCGACTCGGCCTTCCCAACCGGCGGGAACCGCCCAACATGGTTCACCGTGGTCACGGCCTTCGTGTTCGGCGCCTCGCTGTCCGGCCTCCTGCTCATGCAGATCGAGCCCACAACCGAAACCGCTTCCAGCACCGGCCCCGCCAGCGGCTTCATCCCCGTCGACCCTGGATCGGAAGACACCGGTGGGAGCGTTTCCGGCGGCGTGTCATCCGGCGGGGGGAGCGGTCCGGCCACCGCGGCGGGTCCGACCGCCGCGGGCGGAGGAGGGCTCAACGTCGGGGGTTCAGGCGGTGCGAGCGGTGGCAACTCGGGCGCGTCGGGTGAAAAGGCGGGCCTGGAGTGCAAGGAAGGCAAGAACGGCGGTGAGACCGACACGGGGGTGACCGGGGACAGCATCAAGCTGGCGGCGAACGTCGTTCTCGACGGCCCCGGATCCAACTTCCTCTCCGATTCACCAACGGGGATGCAGGCGGTGGTGAACAAGGTCAACGCCGCCGGCGGGATCTGCGGTCGCCAACTCAAGCTGACCACGGTGAACGACTCGTGGGAGGCGGCCCGCGGCCGCACAAACATCGAGAACTTCATCGCCGACGGAAACTTCGCGCTCCCGGTGCTCCCCTCCTCCGAGGGTCTCAGCAATGCCATCGACGCCGGGGTCATAGAAAAGGCCGGCATCCCGGTCATCGGAACCGATGGGATGCGCAAGGAGCAGTACGACGCCAAAGGAAACGCTTCGTGGGTTGGCCCGGTCGCAACCGCCACGGTTTCGCAGGTCCGAATCATGGCGGAGTACGGAAAGGCGCAGCTCGGCGCCCAGAAGTTCGGAATCGTCTACGACCAGAAGTACAAGTTCGGGGAAGAGGGAGAAGCCGCCTACAAGAAGTACCTCAAGGACAAGTACAACATCGACCCTGGCGACGTTGCTTCCCAAAAGCTCGACCCGGAGAAGCAGAGCTACCAGAACGAGGCCCAAGCCTTCGTAAACGCCTGCGGAGGCCCGAAGAAATGCGACGTCGTGGTTCTGTTGCTGGAGCCGCAGACCGGCATCAAGTGGTGGACCGCCGTCAAGGAAGACGGCAAGGGGGGCAAGATGACCGCCGGGGCCCAGCCACTCTTCAACGAGAAGTTCGCGCGCGGATGTGGGGATGTCTGCAACGGAATCTGGGTGTGGACGGGCTACAACCCGGCGATCGGTCCCAACACGGCGAAGCCAGGCATCGCCGAGTACATCAGCGACGTCAAGGCCATCAGCCCGTCGATCGACATCACGAACCAGTTCCTCCAAGGCGCGTACCTGGGGATGAAGGTGTTCGTAAAGACCCTCGAGGATTGCAGCCCCAACCTGACCCGCAAATGCGTCAAGGAACGCCTCGACTCCCTCGACTACACGAGCGACTTCGCTGAGACGCTGACCTGGCGTTCCGGAAACCACTTCGCCAACACCGGGGCGCGGGCGTACGCGATCACGTACTCCGCGGGGTCGTTCTCCGACTTCGAGGACAAGCAGACGGGCTTCAGACCCGACCCGACGCCCGGCGTCGTCCCCGAGTAGGCCCCGGAAGCCAACGCACATGGAAGCCATCACCTCGATCCTGCTGTCCATGCCCCTCGTGGGCGCGTACGCAATCTTCGGTCTCGGAATCGTCGTCATCTACCAGGCGTCGCGCGTCCTCAACCTGGCCCACGGTGGTCAGGCGATGTTCTCCGCCTACGCCTACTTCTCGATGACCAACTGGGGAATCCCGCCGATCATCGCCTTCGTGCTCGGGATCGCCTTCGGGGGTGCCCTTGGCTACCTCGTGGAGCGATTCTTCGTCAGGCCCCTGCGCCCAGTTTCACAGACAGCCCAGACCGTGGGCACGGTCGCCGCGCTCGGGCTGTTCATCGCCGTCGCCTCTCGCCTCTGGGGAACGGGCGGCGAGCGCATCCCCGGGATCTTCCCCGCGGGCGCCATCGACATCGGCTCGACACAGATCTCGTACGCCGAGATCGGCGTCTTCGTGGTCATGCTCGGCGTCAGCGCGGCGCTCTTCGTCTTCCTCAAGTTCACCGACTACGGCCTGGCTATGCGGGGGACGGCCGACAACCGCACGGCGGCGGGACTCATGGGTGTTGATCCCGACCTCGCGACGTCGGCGGCGTGGGTATTGGGTGGTGCCTCAGCGGCGCTCGCCGGGATCCTTCTCGGCGCGGCCACGAGCATCCACCCAACGACGCTCTCGCTCCAGGCGATCCCCGCGTTCGTCGCCGCGCTCATCGGTGGAATGGGGAGCATGCCCGGCGTGCTCGTCGGGTCTCTGATCGTCGGGATCGCGCAAGGGCTCGCACCCGTGCTTCCCTTCACGGAAGACATCGAGGGCGGACCACAACTGATCCTGGCTGCCATCACCTTCATGGTGATGGGAAGCCGCGGCGAGACCATCGTCGCCGCTGGTGACGTCAGGGCCGGTTCGCTGTGACCTCACGGCAGGGGGCGGTCGCCGAGGGCACGAGCGCCGCCGGAACCGAGCACGTACCCCTTGACGCGGTGGACGGGGTGACCGGAAACGGTCACAACGACGGCGATCTCGGCAGGGTCGAACACTACGTCGCCGAGTTGCGCGCCGAGCGTGCTCGTCGATCGGCCGATCCGGTTGTGAAATCCCGGCGGTATGCGCGTGGGCAGCTCGTTGTCCTCGCCGTGATCCTCGTGTTCCCGTGGCTTCCCTTCACGTCGTTCTCCGTTCTCGGACGCGCCAACCTTGCCGGGCAGTACGCCCTCATCGCGACAGCGCTCGTGGTCCTCACCGGATGGGTGGGGCAGGTGTCACTGGGCCACGCCGCCTTCGTGGGTATCGGGGCGTACGTCACGGGCATCGCCAACGAGGCCTGGGGACTCGACTTCCCGTTCAATGCCTTCGCGGGAGCGGTCTGTGGTGCCCTCCTCGCCTCCCTGCTGGGGATGGTTGCCCTTCGGGTCCGCGGTCTCTACCTCGCCGTAGCAACGCTGATCTTCTCCTGGACCGCGGACGCCTTCCTGTTCCAGCAGGAGTTTCTGACGAAGCACTCCTCGATCGTCCTCGATCCGATCGGCAAGCCCGGGGGATATCCGTACCTGGACTTCACGAGCCGGCGGACCTACTACTACTTGATCTGGGCGGTGGTCGGAGCCGCCATCATCTTCATGACGAGCCTCCGGGACCGGAAGATCGGGCGGGCCTTCTTCGCCATCCGAGGCTCGGAAATGGCCGCGGCGTCCCTCGGGATCGACGTGGTGCGCACCAAGCTTGTGGCCTTCGCGATCTCGGGAACCATCGCCGGCCTTGCCGGGGGCATGCTGATGGTCGGCGCTCAGGTCGTAACGACTGACCAGTTCAACACCGGCCAGTCCCTGTTCTTCCTGGCGATCGCAGTCGTCGGCGGCCTGACAAGCTTGCCTGGTGCCGTTGCCGCAGGAGTGTTCTTCGCTGCGCTCGAAGAAGTCTTTTTCCGGGTGCCGTCGATCGGTGCCTACCTGCAACTCGTCTCGGCCTTCCTCCTCGCTGCTGTTCTGCTCCTCTACCCGGGCGGCCTCGCCGCCATCGGACGGGCATTTGGGGAGCGCATCGTCGATTTTTCCGATCATCACGTCCGGCCCCGGGTGGGCCCGGTCCTGAGGCGGCTCCTGCCCTGGCGTCGTTCGGACCCCCTCGAACCCCCCGACCCCGAGACCAAGGAAGAGAGAGGGGTAGCGGAAGTCACCGGGCGGCCTCGCCGCAGCACCCGTGTCGACACCGAAACGCCAGAGGCTTCCGTCATCGAGGTCGGTGGCGCCACACGCCCGCGGAGGCAACTCCCGCCGATCGTTGAGGGTCTCGTCTCTCGACTCCAGGCCCCGATCGAACGGTTCCGGGCCAACCGAATGGCTCAGCGTCAAGTCCGCGACTCTCGCCAGGTCATCGACTTCGCCGCCGCCCTCCGGCCACCAGAAGAGCCCGAGGAGGAGCCGGAGCAGGAAGTCGCCGTCGACCTCGAAGCCGACGACGACGAGGCCCTCATGGCGTGGGAAACCCTCAAGCTCGCCGACCCAGACCTTCCGGCGAGTACACGCGACGACCGTCGACCCCTCATCGAGGTCGACGGGGTCGTCGTTCGGTTCGGCGGCTTGACGGCGGTCAACGACTTCTCGATGAAGGTCTGCGAGGGCGAGATCGTGGGACTCATCGGCCCGAATGGCGCTGGGAAGACAACCTCCTTCAACTCGATCGCGGGCTTCAACACTCCGGCCGAAGGCACCGTCAAGCTCTACGGCCTTGACGTGACGAACTTCCCAGTGCACCTGCGAAGTCGGCTCGGAGTCGCGCGCACGTTCCAAGCGATCCAGCTCTTTCCGCAGCTTGACGTCTTCGACAACCTTCTCGTGGCCACGTACCTCGCGGACCAGAGCGGGCTGTTCGGAAGCATGTTCCTCACGGGCACATCGCTGTTCCAGGAGTACGAGTCGAGGCGGCGGGTTCGGGAAGTCATCGAGCTTCTCGGTCTCGAAGACGTTGCCCACCGGAGCGTGGCCGACCTGCCGTTCGGAGTTCTTCGCATGGTGGAGATCGCCCGCGCGCTCGTCACCGGCGCTCCGCTCATGATGCTCGACGAGCCTGCCTCCGGCCTCGACGACACCGAGACCGAGCGCCTGGCCCAGCTCGTGCGATTCATCCGCTCGCTCGGCGTGACGATCCTCCTCATCGAGCACGACGTGAAGATGGTGACCGGCGTCTCCGACTACATGTACGTGCTCGACCAGGGCACTCCGATCGCCCAGGGGACGCCGGACGAGATCAAGAGGAATCCCGCCGTAATCGCCGCCTACCTCGGGGAGTCGCCCGATGACGTTGAGGAGAGCGCGTGAAGGCGCTCTCCGTCATTGGGGTGGTCGCAGCCCTCGGGTTTGTCGGGTGTTCGGACGATGAGGAGGCAACGAAGGCCCAGGACAGTGCGCGATCGAGTGCCCAGGCGGGCAACGAGATCAGCCGGCCGGCCGAACGCAAGCTGGTGGTTGAGGTGTCGGGTGACTCGGAGTTCTCGTTCTCGGGCATGGTCGAACTCCAGATCGTCGTGATCGACGAAGAGGACCTTCAATTCATGAACCTGGGTTTGCTCGACCTCGTCACAATCGGCGACGGCCCTGCCATGTTCCGAGCTGCCTTCGATCTCGGCGGCTTCGACGGTGCAGGTAAGTACCAGATTCCCGTTCGGGAAAGCCGGATTCCCGAGGAGGGTGAGGTGGTCGAATCGCTCAGTCAAGCCTTTGCTGTCTACGCGCCACTCGGGGATCCAAGGACGAATGCAGAGGCTGAAGCAGCGCTGAAGATGTACGACGAGTTGCGCACACCCTGCACCGTCGAGATCAACGACAACGAGGCGCTGCAGGGAAACCTCACCTGCCCGTCGCTCGTCGATGACGCTGGGCTGTCCATCAGGCTAACCATGAGTTGGGGAGCACCGTGAGCCGCAACCCCATGGATGGACTCTCGAAGGAAGACCGTCGCAAGCGCGCGCTTGAGATGCTGAAGGCGAAGCAGCGCATGCAGGCTCCTGCGATCACCGGAAAGGAACGCCTGATCGAGGAACGTGAACGCGCACTCGCCCAGCGCGAACGCGAACTCGAGCGAAGAGAGCGTGAGCTTGCTCAGGAACGGCTTGCCACAGAAGCCGAACTCCAAGAGCTGATCCAGCGCGCGGAAGGAGTCTCGTCTAGAGACAGGCTCGAGCCCGCCCCCAGCAAGGAGACGTCCGCCGTCGACAGGGCGCCAACGGAGGACGAAGCGCCTTCAGGTGACGGGCGCCGCATGAGAGGCGCGTCGAGGCCGGGCGATGGGAACGAGTCGGCCGGGGCCCGGCGCCAGGCCTCGCCAAGACAGAGGGCCGGCACTCTCCTGGAAGTCCGCGGCATGGACGTTCATTACGGGAAGATCCAGGCTCTTCGGGGAGTCAATCTTTCGATCCGGCCGGGCGAGGTCGTCGCACTTCTCGGCGCCAATGGCGCCGGCAAGTCGTCCACGCTTCGAGCGATCTCGGGAATGGTGTCTCCAAGTGCCGGAGCAATCGTCTTCGACGGCGAGCCCATCGCGGGCCTGAAGTCTCACGAGGTCGTTCGGTTTGGGATCGCACATGTCCCGGAGGGGCGCCAGCTCTTCCCAAATCTCGCAGTCGAGGAAAACCCGCAGCGGCAGACTGGAAAGCACCCCAAGGCGGCCCTCGATCGGGTCTACGGCCTGTTCCCGCGCCTCGGAGAACGGCGGGCGCAGGCGGCAGGGACGATGTCGGGGGGCGAGCAGCAGATGCTCGTCTTCGGCAGGGCGCTTATGTCGTCGCCCCGGCTGCTGCTCGTGGACGAGATGAGTCTTGGGCTCGCACCGCTCATCGTCCAGATCCTGTTCGACGCGGTCGAGCAGATTCACCGCGAGGGCAGCTCGGTGATCCTGGTGGAGCAGTTCGTGCACCAGGCCCTGCGCCACGCGCAGCGGGCCTACGTCCTCGGCAAAGGCGAGGTGGTTCTCGAGGCCAAGTCGGAGAAGCTCCGCAACGACCCGAATCTTCTCGCCGCCTACCTCGGTGGCGCCGAGGGGCACGTCGAGGAGGCCGAAACGCCGACAACGGCAAACGGGGCAAGCAAGGCAAAGCGGGTGCCGAAGACGGCGCCGGCGAAGAAGGCTGGGAAGTAGGGCGGGACATGGACTTACGAACGCGACGTCTGCGCCCTTCATACGTAAGAAGGGGCAAGGCTCCCTTTAGGCTGACGCACCACCGCCCGTCAGGCCGCACGGCCGGGCACCCACCGCAGCAACCGGGCCCGAGCGAATAACGGAGTCAGGATGTCGTTTCGATCACACCGACGTTGGCAACGCCTGGGCATGGGCGCGGTTGGGGCCGCGCTCGTGAGCGCCGGCCTCTTGGTCGCTCCGGGCACCGGGACCGCCCAGGTTCCAGACCCGTCCGACGGGCCCGACGTGTCCCACCTCCTGCCGACCGATACGACGACCCCCACCACCCTCCCGTCCCAGCTCGACGAGGCCATCAAGAAGATCGAGGAGCTGACGGGCGCCACGATCACCACGACGACGACGACCACGAGCACGACGACCACCACGAGCACGACGTCGACCACCACGACGACAGTGCCGACCTCAACAACGACGGCGCCCAAAGCCGAGCCTGAGAAGGAAGAGGCCGAGGTACTCGGCATCAGCGTCGAGAACACCCTCGAGAGCCTGCTGGCCCAGATCGAGGTCCCGGTGATCGACGTGGCCGCCATCGTGGCCGATTACCAGCGGATCGAGTTCCCCGCCTACACCCCGCGGTTCGGCAAGCGTTCCACCCTCGAGGTCATCGACGCACTCACCGCCCAGGGCATGCCCTTCGACCAGCAGGCCCAGGTGATCGCCCCGTTCCCGGTGGCGGGGGCCGCGTCGTACACCGACGACTGGGCCGCCCCCCGCTACAACCCCTACTTCCACCTCCACGAGGGCACCGACATCTTCGCCTCCATGGGCACGCCGGTGATCGCCACCATGGCGGGCACGGTGACCCGGGCCCAGATGGGCACGCCGGTCGGCGGCAACGTCGTGTACCTGACGCTGGCCGACGGCACCTACTTCTATTACGCCCACCTCGACACCATCTCCCCCGCCATCTACACGGGGATGCAGGTGCAGCCGGGCCAGGTGCTGGGCACGGTCGGCAACTCGGGCAACGCCGACGGCGGGATGCCCCACCTCCACTTCGAGATCCACCCCGGTGGCGGCGACCCCGTGCCCCCCGCCCCCTACCTCGACGCCTGGCTGGCCGCCGCCCTCGCCGAGGCCCGGCAGGGCACCGCCAGTGGCCCCGTGCCCTTCCCCGCACCCGTCGCCGGGGCCCCGGTCCAGCAGGCGGGCGTGCTGACGGCCCAGCCGGCGAGCTTCGGGCGAGAGTCGGGCGGGACCTTGCTCTTCGTGGTGCCAGGCGCAGCCGTCCTGTGGTGGCGCCGGCGCCGTTCGAAGGCGGCCTTCGAGGCTGCCCTGGCCCGGATCAAGGCAGGAGGTCAGTAGGGAAGAGGAGCGCGACATCGGGCGTCTTCGCCCGTAAATACAGAAACGGCCCGCGTTGCGGGCCGCCAAGGCCCCGTACGCGACGGGCACCGGCGCAGCGGCGGACGCAGGTGGTGCGGTGGCCGCCGGTTCGCCAGATCTGGGGGCCGGTACCGAAGCGTACGGAGGGTGCTAGGGGGCGGTCGTCCGACGCCTACCGGAACGATGACCCCCCGGGTCGGTAGTCGAACCGGCCGCCCCCGGCACCCAACAACATTCTGTTCGACGCTCTCGCCCGTTCTCCTACTCACTCCCCGGGGCCGCGCATTTCAAGCCGCGTTGTGGTCGTGGCCATGTCCGGTTCGCGCAGTTTCAACGACGACTGCGCGGCGCCAAAGTTCAGGGCAAACGGTCCGCCGCGATCATCTTGGCGACACGAGCCCGGACGGACCCGTCGACCCCGTCGACCTCCTCCAGTCGTGCCACAAGCACGTCACGAGAGACGAGGCCCCATGCGAGCAGCGCGGCGCAGAACTCAACGTCCTTGTCGCGACCGGCAATCGCCTTCGAGATCCAGAGGTCGTGAGGCTCGAGGCAGAGGGCGACAACCCCACCAGTGGTCGGCGTCTGGTAGCGAACCAGCCGCTCGCGCCATCCCGCGGGAAGGACTGCGGTCGTCTCTGATACGCCCTGGGCGTAGTAGCCGAAGGATTCGTGGAAGATCGACGCCTCGCCAATCGACCCGTCGATGAGGTCGGCGAGTTGGCCCTCGGCGTCGTTCAGGGGGACGATATCGACCTCGACCGACCGCTCGGCCTCGACGGGGAGCCCGCTATCGAGCGAAGCGTGGATCGCCTGGCTCCCAATGACAAGAAGCGAGTCAGCGCTCAGGACCGCTCCGGCGGCCCGAACGGCGTGGTCGAACTCCTCTCGTCTCACCACGCCTTCTCTCGACGGAACTCGCTGTAGACGCGGGCTCGCTCGGCCGCGGTGAGCACACCGGCGAAGGCGGTCACATGCCGCAGCTCGCGAGCGTGCGGCCGGGGATCGGCGAGCACCTGCAGAATGTCCTCAGGCGATCCGTCAAGGATTTCCCTCCACTCGTCCAGGACCGCTCGGGCGTGTGGATGCACACGCGTCATCCTCTCGACGTTGGTCCTCGCCCGACGGCGAACGCCGTCCGGGTCCTCACACAGCCGCTTGGCGATCGCCGCATGCAAGGCGAGGCTTCGGCGGTCCTCACGGGTCAGTGGCGGGACGAAATCAACGACGGCCTCGAGTCCGACAGCCCCAGCCAATCGGGCCAGCGTCCGGAGCGTGGGGCTCTTCTTCCCGGCTTCGTACGCCGCAACGGTGGGCTGCGACGTGCCCGCCCGCCGCGCCAACTCGGCCTGAGTCGTTCCCGTGCGGCAGCGCAGGGCTGATACGGGATTCATATCAGAATTATATCTGATCGAAGATTAGACACACGGCTTCTCGTCCCCCCCCAAATACCTGCCGGGCTCAGAAAGGCGCCGGCGCCACGAGCCACAGCCACGCAATCGGGAGGGCCTCCAGGCGATCGCCCAAGCTCAGCGCTTCGCTCCCTGTGTAGAGGACGACCCCGCGTACAAACTCCTGGTCAGTGAGGCCGTCGAGCCGGTCGCGCAGCGTCGCCAGGTGCGCAACGTCGCGGCGCCGGACTGTGGTCGAGGCCTTCACCTCGATGCCAACCACGCGGCCATCCGGCGTCTCCGCCACCACGTCGACCTCGATCCCGGCATGCGCCCGGTAATGGAAGAGACGCGCCCCCAGGGCGTCGAACCGCGCCGCCTGGCGAACGAGTTCGTCCACCACGAAGGTCTCCACCAGAGGCCCGGTGGTTGGTGACGTCGGGTGCGCCAGGCGTTCGGCATCGGCTCCGAGGAGGTGAGCAGCCACGCCCGTGTCCGCCACGTAGCTCTTGGGGTGCCGGGCTGTCCTCGCCGCCAGTTGGCGCGACCAGGCGGGCACCTCATGGGCCAGGTACACCGTGTGGAGCAAGGGGAGGTAGTTGGCGCGAAGCGTCCGCCGGTCGATCGTCAACCCCCGGGCCAGTGAGGCATCCGGCACTTCCGTGGCGGTGCTCCGAGCGACGGCCTCCAGAAGGCGTCGGAGCTCGGCAATGTGGCGGACCCGACTGACCTCGGGAACGTCCCGCTGCGTCACCGTGCGGACGTAGTCCTCGAAGAACACCCGTCGATCCGGAACGCCGAGACCCAGCACGGCCGGGTAACCGCCCCGGCAGATCAGTTCGAGGTAGTCCCCCCGGGCCGGGAGGGAGGCGCTCGACATCCGTGCCGCGGATGCGAGCGGCTCGGGCTCGAATGCTCGAACGAGGAAGCCGTCGGCGCCGCTCCCGAGTTCCCCGATCTCACCTTGGGTCAAGGGCCACAGGTCGATGATCCCGACGCGCCCCGCCAGCGACTCGGAGATCGTGGGCACGGTCAGAAAGCGGGTGGAGCCGGTGAGCAGGAACTGCCCCGGGCTCGGATCTTCGTCGACGAGCAACTTGACCATCCGGAGGAGGTCGTCCCCGGCGCGCTGGAACTCGTCCACGATCACCGGCCGATCCCGATCGAGGAACGTGCGCGGATCCTCCCGGCAGGCGAGAAGGTTGGCGGGATCGTCAAGGGTGGCGAACGTGCCCCCCAACTCGTCGTGGACGAGCCTGGCCAGCGTCGTCTTTCCAGCCTGGCGCGGGCCGTTCACGACGACAACACGTGTTGTGCGGAGTCGTTCGTGCACCTGCTCAGTCGCGTGACGGCGGACGATCGCCACCCCGGGCCTCCCGTTCAGGCGGATTTCAGGTCTGAGACATAGCACTTTGCGAGCCATCTTACAGGCGTTTGTCGAGTCTTGGACGGGCACTCTTCGAGTCGCGACGTGTCGGCGTGGGGCTCGTTCCTCGACGGGGTCGGCACCCTCGGGCCGTACTGCGGCTACAGCCGGGGGCCGGCGAAGTTCACGATCACGATCGACGGCACCGCCACCATGACGCTCGCCGAGCCTCGGGGGCGCTGCGGCCTCGACCCTCCCGACGGGGTCGCCCCGGCCACCGAGCTCGACGTGTCGGCCACGGTGACCTGGACACCCGTTCCGTAGCCCTGCCCGGGAAGCTACGAGTCGCTCTCTGATCCCTTCGCCCGAGTCAAGGGCTTCGTCGGTTCGCCGAGCGAGGACTCGACTCGATCCCAGAAGCCGCCATCCTCGAGGAGTCGCCGCTCCGCCTCCGTGATGTCGTGTGGACCTTGGAGTCCGACGCTGAGGGAGACAAGGTCATGTTCCGCCTGATCGAGCCGTTGGGCCTCGAAGCCTGATCCTCGCTCGTCCTCACCGAAGCCCTTCAGAAACTGCTCAGCGAACCCCACAAAATCGGCCTTTTCTCCGCGACGCGACGAGGGTTCGCCCGTAATAACAACGAAGACCCACGCAGGACGAGCGCCACCCTTCTCGGCGCGCGCCTGAGCACATAGGCACGAACCGGAGGACGGGATGCGCAGACTGGCCGTCATCGTGGCAGCACTGGCCCTGGCCGGGATCGTCGCACCCGTTCACCGAGCTGCGGCGGCTGATTCGACCACGATCGTCTTTAGCGGCCGAATCACGCTCTGGAACGACCTCGACGACAACGGCAATGTCATGCCGAGTTCGTACCGGGTAGGAATGTGGGCACCGGTGTCGCCGGCCTGTGGCAGCACTCCGTGCCCAAGACCCACACAGCGCTTCTTCGGCCAGACCGACTGGCGGCTCGACCAGACGTCGCACCCCCTTGACCTGGCAACCTGCACGGCATTCGACAGCAGCGGAGGCGCGGCCGCTCACGTGGGGAGCGTGAATGCGGGTCAGCCGTGCACCGTCTCGGCCTGGGGATCCTTTCTCGACGGGATATTCAATGTAGGGCCCTACTGCGGCTATTCACGCGGTCCGCTGAACTTGACCGTCACCGTCGGCGGCACCACTCGTTTCCTGGTCGGGCTCAGCACCCAGCACGTGGGGACGGAGCTGGTCTGGGAGATGCTGCGGGACAACTCGACCGGTCAGGTCGGAAGAGGCGTCATGACACTCGCCGACGCCCGTGGGGAATGCGGCCTCAGCCCGACTGACAACTTCGCCCCCGCTACGGAGTTCGACGCCTCAGCGACGATCACCTGGACCGACGCCGTCTGATCAGCGTCAGAGGGGGGACCCGATGGGTCCGTCCCCACCCAGGGCAAGCCCTCAGGACGGCAGTGACGCGGTCGTCTCGTCAAAGACCGGATCGCCGAGGGTCCAGTCGCCGACCCAGCTCCCGCCAGGGCATGAACCGGAGTGCTCGAACGCTCCGGTAACCGCAACTGCTCCACGGAACGGGTCGTTCGTGGGCGGAAGCTCATGGCCCTCAATCCCAAACTCGGCCTTGCCGGCGCCGGCGACACTCTTGAACGAGGACTCGAGAACCTGGAACGAGAGGTCCGCGCGCGACCCGTCGGGAAGTCGGGCGCCGGCTTCGTGGACCTTCACAAAGACCATCGCATCGTCGGTCGAGGCCGTGCCGGTACCGCTGCAAACCATCGACTCGGCCGCGAATCGAAGTTCGAGGTCGACGACTGTCGAGGCTGTGAGATCGCCCTGAGTGGGATCAGGATCGAAATACCGGTCACTCACCTGGCCTCCCTGGCGTACGACCGCGCAAACCCCGGTCCCAACGAGCCGCGTATCGGGAAACTGCGGATGAGGACTGAGGTCAAAGCCATCGCACGCGACGGCGATGTTTGCTCGCTCAGCATGCGCCGGGCCCGCGGGGACGGCCGCAGCCAGCCCCCCGATCACCAGAGCCGCAGCGAGTCTCTTCACGTCCATCGCGTCCGTTCGTCGGCCAGCCGGAACACTGCTTCGCCAGTCGAGCGATGGTGTCCTGCGCACAAATGCAGGAATGTCCGGATACGGGAAGTTTCGCACGGCCCGAGCGGGCTGTACAGACCGGTCAGTCGCCGCAGCGAGGTGACCAGGACCCACCTCGGTCGCTCGAGCAGAGGATGCCGCCATGGCCCTCCGGCCCCCCGATGGGCGCCGCGATCACCCTGCCGTCGCCCAGAGCCGTGACCCAGGCAGCTCCGTCAGCGAGTGAAGTGCCTGCACCGAGCTTGATCCAAGAGCGCCCAGCATCAGTCGACCGAAGGACGCCCGTGGCGCCCGAACCTGTCGCTGCCGCGTAGTAGGTGCCGGCGCCGTCGTCGCTGATGTTGGCGATGCGGGCATCCAGATCGTCATCGTCCACGTAGACGAACGACTCCCCGCCGTCGCCCGATCGGTAGAACGCTCCGTTCCCCCAGGCGAACACGTTCTGGTCGAGCTCACCCCCGAGCGGTGCCCCGAAACTGGAGGACACATGAATCCCCGTGGGAACGCCGCTGATGAATGAGAGGGGCACAGACTGCGTGCAGTCGCCGTTGATGCAAGTGTGCACCGCCGGCACCAACCCATCCGGGGTCACGGCTACCGTCGCCGCGAAAAGCCGCTTGGTGGTGCCAAAGGCCGGGTCGAAGGCAAACCTCTTGGTGTCCGTTCCAAGCCCCGTCAGCGTCAGGGGAGTCGACATCCCCGTCCGAGCGTCGTACGCCATCGGCGTGATCCCGCCGAAGAAGATCCGAGGATCGGCGTCGAAATCTGGAACTCGCGTCGCCGGGTCACCGAACTCCGCCTCCCCGATCGACTCGAATGATGCCCCTCCGTTCGAAGAACGCTGCAGGCCATCGGGGCCGTGAGCAAACAGGAACTGGTCGTCGACGATGATGAGGGTCGTCGCCGAGTCGTCGAGCCCGGTGGCATCACGCTTCTCCCAGTTCGCACCGCCGTCCGTGCTCCGGAACAGCACAGCGCACCCGTCAATGCAGTTCCCGCGATAGGTGCCGAGCGCAAAGGTGGCTCCGTCTTCAGAACCAGCGCCGCCCTCGGGGTCAGCACCATCACCGCCGGAGTCCTTACTACCCCCGACGTATCCGACGTCAGATCCTTCAGGCTGCTCAGGCTCAGGCTCCGGATCGGGCGGAAGCTGCGGAGTGTGGATCGGCCCACCGGTCGGATTCGGCAGCCCACCTTCGTCGCCGCCGCTCTGTGGGTTCCCGCCTCCGGGGGTCTCCGAGTGGTTCGAATCCTTCGACCCCTCAGACGCGGCGGACAGCTCAAGGCCAGCAGGCGTGTCCACGGCGGCCACTCGATGGCCCGAGCCGCCCCCGAGCGACGGCGTGGGCGAGGCGTCCGAGTCACCGGCGGCACTACCGGCGCTGGCGGCCAAACCGCTCACCGCGACTTGGTCTGTCGATGTTCCACCGGATGCCGCCGCAGCGGTAGCCGGGCCGAGGCCGCCGATGGCGATGACGGCGGCAGTGAGGGCGGCGGTGGCGGTCTCGGCAACCTGGGCCACACCCCCGGGAAGCACGACCACCCGCTCCGCCCGGGCCGCCATGGCGCCGACCTTGTCCCCCACGCGGGCACGGATCCGGTCCCGGAAGCGGCCTCCGAACCCAGCGAGCGGGATGGCGATTCGGGCACCAGCGTCAGTGAGGGCGTCGCGCAGCTTCGTGCGAGCCCGCGAGAGCACCGAGCGGACCGAAGCGACGCTTGAATTGTCGAGGGCGGCCAGCTCGGAGAGGGAAAGCCCTTGGTTCACCTGGCGCGTGAGAAGCTCGCGTTCCCGATCGGTCAGCGCAGTGAGGGCCTCACGCACCCGGGAAACGGTCTCGCTGACGCCAGCCGCTTCACCCGGGTCGAACTCGGGGCGGGTCGACTCGTCGGGCATGGCATCGACCGGGCGCTGGTACTGGCGGCGTCGCAGCTCGTCAATGCTGCGGCGGCGAGCCACGGTGGCCAGCCACGGCATGAGCGTGGGACGGCGCTCGAGGCGGTCGAGGTTGCGCAGCGCCCGCAGGTAGGTCTCCTGGACGACGTCGTCGGCGGTGGCGGCGTCGCCGACGATCCGCTGGCAGATGTCGCGAAGGGCTGCGCGGTGCTGCCAGAGTTCTGAGAACGCGACGTTCGCGCTGATGCCGTGCCCGTCAGCGTCGTCGTCGGAATCGTGTGCTTCAAGCGGCACACGAATGGCCATGCGGAGCCCCCCCGGTGCCAGGATTGCCCGTCCGTTGTACCCCTAAGGTTCGCCACGGAATGCCCATAGTCCTGCCGAACGGACACCCTTCGTGAACCTGCTACCACGCCCATCCGATCTTGGTGAGATCGGGACGAACAGGTACCCACCCACCAACAGCGTACGTTTCTGCCACGTACCGTGGCAAGTGCCGACGCAGTATGTAGTCAGTGCTTCCGGCGGGGGGTCCTGATGATCGACCTCCACACCCACTCAACGGCCTCCGACGGCACCGACAACCCCCAGGCCCTCGTCCACGCCGCCCACGAGGCGGGCTTGAGCGCCATTGCCTTAACGGACCATGACACCTTGGGGGGCCTCCCCGAGGCCTCGACGGCCGCCGCCGATCTCGGGTTGCGGCTCGTTCCCGGCTGCGAGATCTCGTGCGAGGTCGACCGGGGGACGTGCCACCTGGTGGTGCTCTTCCTCGACGGCGACGCCGGGCCCCTGCAAGACCGTCTCTCCGACTTGCAGCGGGGTCGGGACGACCGCAACGTGCGCATCGTCGAAGTCCTCCGAGCCGAGGGGCTCGACATCACCCTCGACGAGGTCCTCGTGCGTGCGGGCGGGGGGTCCGTGGGCCGGCCCCACGTGGCCGCCGTCCTGAAGGAGAAGGGCCTCGTGGCCTCGATCGACGAGGCGTTCGATCGCTGGCTCGCCCGGGGGCGTTCGGCCTACGTGGAGCGAGCCCGGCTCGCGCCCGCCGAGGCCATCCAACTCGCCCACGCCTCGGGCGCCGTCACCGTGCTGGCTCACCCACTGTCGCTGGACCGCACGGGCGACGATCTGGACGCCGTCGTGGCGGAATTCGCCAGCCTGGGCCTCGACGCCATGGAGGTGGAGTACGGGCGCTACTCGTCGGGAAGCGGACCCTGAGCCGTCCCGTCGGCCAGTTGCTGTCATGGAATGTCGCGTAACGGCGCGTCGTGACAGATAGCGGCGGTTCTTGCGGTGGGGTGGGCTCAGCCCGCGGCCTGAGCCGGAACCGCCTCCATGAGCGACGGAATGGCGTCGCGCCAGGCGGCGTCCACGTCGGCCAGGGCGAGGTCGACGCAACCCTCGACGACGAAGCGGTCCCCGCCCGCCACGCCCACGTCTGCCGCGGGCACCGACGCCGCCTGCGCCGCCGCCAGGACCTCACCCACCCGGTCGGCGGCCACGGCCACAACCACCCGGTTCGCCGATTCGGAGAACAGGGCCGCCGCCGGGACGAGCCCGCCGGCACCCGGCGCCAGTGACAATTCGACCCGGGCCCCGACCTCCCCCCCCACCGCCATCTCGGCCAGGCACACGGCGAGCCCTCCGTCGGAGCAGTCGTGCACTCCGCCGACGACCCGCCCCCGAACGAGCGACGCCACGAGGTCGTGGAGGCGCCGGGCGAGCTCGATATCGGCGGCCGGCGGCACACCCCCATCGAGGCCGTGGACCACGGCCGCCCACTCGGATCCGCCCAGGTCGAGAGCCGTCGGGCCGAGCACAACCAGGTGTTCACCCTCGGAGGCCGACAAGCCCGGAACGTCGCCCTCAAAGGGATCAATCACCCCGATCACGCCGACGACGGGCGTGGGGTCGATGTCCGACCCATACGACTCGTTGTAGAAGCTGACGTTCCCGCCGATGACCGGGATTCCGAGAGCCTCACAGGCCTGGCTCATCCCCTCGACCACCTCGGCGAACTGCCACATCACCTCGGGGTGCTCGGGGTTGCCGAAGTTCAGGCAGTTCACGAGTGCCTTGGGAACAGCGCCGGTGCAAGCCACGTTGCGGGCGGCCTCGAGCACGACCAGGCGGCCCCCGGACCGCGGCTCGAGGCGGCAGAACCGCCCCTTGCCGTCGGTCGAGATCGCCAGGGCCCGCCCGGTGTCGACGCCCCGCTCGGGGTCACGGAGGCGCAAGACGGCGGCGTCGCCCCCAGGCCCGGCCACGGTGTTCAGGAAGAGCTGGTGGTCGTACTGGCTCCACACCCACGACTTGTCGGCGATGGTGGGCGTGCCCAGGAGGGCCAACACCTCACCCGACAGGTCGGCGCTGGCCGGGAAGCGGTCGGCCAGCGCCATCCACGGGTCGGATGCCTGAAGCGCATCTTGGCCCTCGGGCCGGGCGACGGGGCGCCGGTAGCGGGGGCCCTCGCCCAAACTCGCAACCGGAAGATCGGCGATCGGAGGCGCGTCAGACGACGGGGCCGTCGGTGCGTCGCCGCGGGCCGGCGGGGGGTTCGACCCGGGGACGCCAACGGCGTCGAAGAGACCGTCGTAGACCCGCATCCGCCCGGACTCGGTCACCCGCCCGACGACGGTGGCCGAGATCTCCCAGCGGCCGCAGAGTTCGAGAACGTCCCCGAGGGCGTCAGGTCGGATGATGGCGAGCATCCGCTCCTGGCTCTCGGACGTCATCAGCTCCGCCGGATCCATCCCGGGCTCCCGGTGGCTCACCCGGGCCACGTCGACGTCGATGCCGTGTCCCCCCTTGGCGGCGGTCTCCGAACAGGCGCATGAGAGGCCGGCGGCGCCGAGGTCCTGCACCCCCTCGGCGAGGCCGCGCTCGAGGAGTTCGAGGCACGCCTCGATGAGCTTCTTCTCCTCGAACGGGTCGCCCACCTGGACCGACGGTCGCTTCTCTTCGCTCCCCTCTTCGAACCCTGCCGACGCCAGCACGCTGGCTCCGCCGATGCCGTCGCGCCCCGTCGACGCTCCCAGTAACACGGCGAGGCCGCCGACGGTCTGGGCGCGGGCGAGGACGAGCCGCTCGACCGGGAGTACGCCGATGCACAGCACGTTGACGAGCGGGTTCTCTGCATAACACGGATCGAACACGACCTCACCGCCCACGGTCGGAACCCCAACGGCATTTCCATATCCGCTGATTCCCGACACGACCCCCTCGAACAAGAAGCGATTTCGGGGTTCGTCAAGGGAGCCGAAGCGAAGTGGATCCATGAGAGCGATCGGGCGGGCCCCCATGGAGAACACATCGCGGATGATCCCGCCGACCCCCGTTGCGGCGCCCTGGTAGGGCTCGACGGCGGAGGGGTGATTGTGGCTCTCGATGCGGACGGCCACCGCCAGCCCGTCACCAACGTCGATGACGCCCGCGCCCTCGCCGGGCCCGACGAGCACCCAGGGAGCCTCGGTCGGCAAGCGCCCCAGGTGCACCGCCGACGACTTGTAGGAGCAGTGCTCGCTCCACATCACGCCATACATGGCCAGTTCGAGGTCGCTGGGATCACGCCCGAGAAGGTCGCGGATGCGGTCGAACTCGTCGTCGCTGAGGCCGAGTTGGCGGTGCAACGGTTGGTCCTCCATCGCGTCGCAGCCTATTGCCAGCCCGCTCTTGTCCAGGGATCCGTTCGCGGTCGTAGTTGCGCGGAAATGCGGAAACGCGCTAATACGAATATGCACACGCTGCTACTTCCCCATATCCCCAGACCGGGAGAGTCACATGGCCGCTGCCCGCCGCACAATGTCTGACGCTCACAAGAAGGCCCTCGCCGAGGGAAGAAAGCTCGGTCAGGCCGTACGCGAATACCTTGAAGCGCTCGACGAGCACCGCCCCAAGCGAGGCCGGCGGCGAACGCCCGAGTCGATCCAGAAGCGCCTCGACGCCATCAGTGAACGCGTCAAGAACGCCCGCCCACTCGAGCGCGTACAGCTCGCCC
Source organism: Actinomycetota bacterium (assembly GCA_016179865.1). Classification (GTDB taxonomy): domain Bacteria; phylum Actinomycetota; class Acidimicrobiia; order IMCC26256; family JACPCJ01; genus JACPCJ01. The sequence goes on from JACPCJ010000086.1 coordinate 25,107, forward strand.
AGGAGCGCATCGACCTGCGGGGCGAGCTCGAGAAGCTCAGCGTCAAGGTTGACCTCTCCAAGCTCGAAGACCGCTTCGTCAAGGCCGCCAAGGAGTACGCCGAGCGCAAGCGCATCAGCTACGCCGCCTGGCGCGAGGCCGGCGTCCCCGCCGAGATCCTCCGCCGTGCCGGCATCAGCCGTGGGGGGTCGTAGACGGGCGGTGCGCAATGTGGCTACAATTTGGCTCTGTAATGTCGCCACATTAAGAGCGTGCGCCGATAGGCAGCACGCTCCAGGAAACGGGCGGGGCGTCTGGGCAGGCGAAGCCTGCCCAGGAAGTCGTTTCGCACGACCAGCGTGACCTATCCGCGCAGCCTCTAAAGGAGGCCCCGATGGAGGTCGGCGTTCGCGAACTCCGCAACCACCTCAGCCGGTACCTGAAGTACGTGCAGGAGGGCAACGACCTCGTCGTCACCGACCGCGGGCACGCCGTCGCCAAGATCCTTCCCGCCAGCGGCGAGACCACGCTCGACCGGCTCATCCGCGAGGGGAAGGTTCTCCCCCCGCTCCGGCCCAAGCGCCGCCATATTCCGCCGGCGCGCGTGGAACCCAAGCTCGACAAGCCGCTCAGCCAGTACGTCATCGAGGAGCGCCAGGAGGGGTGGTAGCGAAGTATTTCGACACGTCCTCGGTCGTCGCTCTTGTGCTCGACGAACCAGCAAGCGCACGCGCACGGCGCGAATGGGAACTCGCCGACTCTTGCGCCTCGGTCGAGCTGCTCTACGTGGAGGGACGGTCCGCCCTCGCCCGCGCCGCCGAACGCGGGCGCGTGAGTGATGCCCAACGTGCGAACGATCGCCGATCGTTCGAAGACCTGGTTGGGGAGACCTCCGACGTCGCGCTGACGCGGGCGCTCATTCACCGAGCGGGTGACCTCGCAGCCGCCTACGCCCTCCGCGCCTACGACGCGGTGCACCTCGCAGCTGCCGAATCCCTCTCGGCCGACACCGTCTTCGTCTCCGGCGACCATCGGCAGTGCTCGGTGGCCCAGATGCTGGGGCTTCCGGTGGTCCGGCTCTAGCGGGCGCTCGCGGAAATCATGTGGATGGATCGGCGAGCCGGGGTCGTCGCTCGGCAGGACGCAGGCCGAAGGCGCAGCCACAAGCTGCGTCGAGGCCGAGGACGAAGCGAGCGGCGGCATCTGGCCGCCGAGACGCCACAAGGATTTCCGCGAGGGTCCGCTCAGGAACCGAACTCGTAGCCGACGTCGGGGGCGCCGAGGACGGCGTGGAACCGGACGCCCCGGGCGGCCAGGAGGTCGCCGATCACGCCGCCCCGGTCGAGGAGGCACACGGCGGCCACGATCGTGCAGCCGAACTCCTCGAGGGCGTCGATGGCCTTGAGAAACGAGCCCCCGGTCGTCACCGTGTCTTCGACGGCCACCACGCGGTCGTCAGGAGAGATCGGGCCGGCGAATCGCCCACCCACTCCATGACCCTTGGGCTCCTTGCGGACGCTGAAGGCCCGCGCCCCGCTGGCCGTCGCCACGGCGATGGCGACGGGGTCGGCGCCCAGCGTCATCCCGCCGACGGCGTCAAAACCTCCCGGCCCGACGCCGGCCTCCGCCAGCACGTCGAGAACGGCCTGGCCGATCACCGGCTGGAGGTCACCTCGGAAGGTCACCTGACGCCCATCGAGGTACCACTTCGAGGTGGCGCCCGACGCGAGCGTGAACTCGCCCTCCTGGATTCCGAACTCGCGAAAGGCCTCGAGCAGGCGATCCCGCGCCGCCCCCACGGCGGTCAGGATGCCCGGGCCTCGACCCGGGGAGACCGGGGAGATCCGGCACCGGCGGCAAGGAACGAACGCAGCAGGACGGCGCCGTCCGCCGATCCCAGCACGGCCTCGACCGCCCGCTCCGGGTGGGGCATGAGACCGACCACGTTGCGACCCTCGTTGCACACCCCGGCCACGGCGTCCAGGCTCCCGTTCGGGTTCTTGACGTAGCGCAAGACCACACGATCCTCGTCGCGCAGGCGCTGGAGGGTCTCGGCGTCGCAGACGAAGTTGCCCTCGAAGTGGTTGATGGGAACGGCGAGCACCTGGCCCACGGCGGCCTCTCCGGTCAGGACCGACGATGTCGTCTCGACGCGAACCTGGACCGTGGCGCAAAGGAAGCGCAGCCCGGCGTTCTTCTGCAGGGCACCGGGGAGGAGGCCGGCTTCGGTCAGCACCTGGAAGCCGTTGCAGATACCAAGCACCGGCCCACCGTCGGCGGCAAACCGCGTGACGGCGTCCATGACCGGCGAGAAGCGGGCGATGGCGCCCGTGCGGAGGTAGTCGCCGTGGGCGAAGCCGCCCGGGAGCGCGACGGCGTCGAACCCAGACAGGTCGGTCTCGGTGTGGAAGACCAGGTCGGCCTCGCCGCCAAGCAGGCGCACCGCCGAGCGCACGTCGAGCTCGCAGTTCGACCCCGGAAACACGACCACGCCCACTCGGGCGGTCACGCGGCCGGCTCCGCGGTCAGGGCATCCAACTCCAGCCGGTAGTCCTCCAGGACGGGGTTCGTGAGCAGCCGGCGGCACATCTCGTCGACCTGAGCGCGGGCTGCCTCCTCGTCGGAAGCCTCGATCACGAGGTGGATGCTCTTCCCGACCTCGACCTCGGTGACGTTGCTCCACCCGAGCGCCGGGAGCGCCCGCTCGATGGTCGCCCCCTGGGGATCGAGAATCCCTGGGCGGTGGGTCACTTCGATGCGGGCCGCGAACCGAGTCACGCTTCCCGCTCCTGGGCCTTCGGCCCGGGCCGCTCGGGCCCCGCTCGCTTCACTCGCTTCACTCGCTTCACGCCACCGATGCTACCCACGCGCCCCGAAACGGCCGTTGACCGAGATGAGACTGATCCTGCGCATCTGCTGGCGGTGTCGGCTCGCCGTGGTCGTCACGAGGAGGACGCTGGCGAGCATGAAACTGACGATGGCAACGAGGACCATCTCCGGCGGGACGGTGCGCCGCTTCGGCCACCCGACCTCGCCGACGGCGGCGCCCACGATCGAGGCCCCGTCGGCCCGGTACGGGATGCGGGCGGAGCGGAACCGCAGGGGCGGATCGGCCCCAAGGGCAACCACCGACACGGCTCCTTTGGTGTCCGCAAGGTGCTGATGCAAGAGCGTCAACTCGCGCCGCTTCGTCGTCTCGTCCCACACGAGGTCGCCATTGGAGTTCTCGACCAGGACCTCGTACTGAGAGATGGCGCCGGGCGCCGCTGGCTCCCATCGGAGGGCGGCGTCGCCCGACGCGAGGGGCGAGATCTGGAGGGCGGGATCCCACACCTCGACCGCACCGAGGTCGACGCCGTCGCCGGCGGGGAGGACATCCCGACTCACCGCCGGCCCCGAGAGTTGTCCCGAGCCCGGGGGCGCGTGCAACGCCACGATCAGCGGCTCGGGGCCAGCCACCACGGGTCCGGCGACGGTGTCGCCCACCTCCAACGAGAAGACGCCCTGGTCGTCGACCGAAGCCGATTGGCCGCCGCCGCACGCCCGCGGCGGTCGCTCGTCGATGCACGCGAATCCAAGGCTGTCGAGCTCTGACAACCGGACCGTCTGCACGTCCTCGGCGTCGAGACGATGGCGCGCCACGACATCGACGTCCGACCGGGGTATGCCCCCCGCGCCGGCCACGCTGCCGTGAACGATCAGCGTGCCCGCGTCGGGACCGGACTTCACCCCGCAGCCCGCGAGCATGAAGCCCGCGAGGGCGAGGCTGGCCAGGCTCAGGACCCGTGCGGGCCGTGCCACTCGTCGAACGATGACTCGGTGATCCTTTCGTAGGCTTCGACGTAGCGCGAGCGAGTCCCCGCCACGACCTCGGCCGGCAAGGGCGGGGGCGGCGGCTCGTGGCCCCAGCCAACGGAGTCGTAGTAGTCGCGCACAAACTGCTTGTCGAAGCTGGGCGGCGAGGTGCCGACCTCGTACTCGTCGGCGGGCCAGAACCGCGACGAGTCGGGGGTCAGGACTTCGTCGATGAGCACGACGCTCCCGTCGATCTCCCCGAACTCGAACTTCGTATCGGCGACCAAGATCCCGCGCCGAGCGGCGAGGTTGGCCCCGAACTCGTACAGCTCGATGGAGACGCGCTCGATCTCGGCGTGGCGCTCCTCGCCCACCAAAAGGATCGCCTCGTCACGCGCGAGCGCCACGTCGTGCTCACCGAGATCGGCCTTGGTGCTCGGGGTGAAGATCGGTGCCGGAAGCTGCTCGGCGCGGCGAAGACCTGAGGGCATCGGCGTGCCGTTGACCGTGCCGGAGGCCTCGTACTCGGCCCAGGCCGACCCGAAGAGGTATCCCCGGACCACGCACTCGATCGGGAGCGGCGTGGCCCTGCGCACGAGCATCGCCCGGCCAGCCACCTCCGACCCCGCCGTCTCCGGGAAGTCGGTGGGGTCAGCCGAGATGAGGTGGTTTGGGACGAGGTCGGCGGTGCGGTCAAACCAGAAGGTGGAGAGCCCGGTGAGCACCCGACCCTTGTCCGGTACCGGCTGATCGAGCACAACGTCGAACACTGAAATCCGATCCGAGGCCACGATCAGGAGCCGGTCGTGGTCGACGTCGTAGATGTCTCGGACCTTTCCCGAGCGCACGTGTTGAAGTTCCAAGGTCGTCACGAAACCTCCGATGGAAGCGAGTCGAGTGCGTCGAACACCCGTCCGGCGTGGGCAAGCATGCGATCGAGATCGAAGGCGCGGGAGAGTTCGGCCTCGCCCAGGCGATCGGTGATCTCCGCGTCCTCCTTCAACACCTCGAGGAAGGGACGCTCCTCCTCCCAGGTGCGCATGGCGTTTCGCTGCACGGCCCGGTAGGCGTCGTCGCGAATCATGCCCGCCTCTACCAGTGCCAGCAGGACCGACTGCGAGAAGACGAGGCCGTGGCTGGCTTCGAGGTTGCGCCGCATCCGCTCAGGATGCACCCGCAGGGCCTCGATGAGCCCCGCACCCTTTACCAGGACGTAGTAGGCCAGCAGCGACGAATCGGCGAGCACGATGCGCTCGGCCGACGAATGTGAGATGTCGCGCTCGTGCCAGAGGGCGACGTTCTCGAGCCCCACCACGAGGTTGCCCCGCAGCACCCGGGCCAACCCGCAGAGCTGCTCCGCCTTCACGGGGTTGCGCTTGTGGGGCATGGCGCTGGACCCCTTCTGCGCCCCCTCCTGGAACCCCTCCTCGACCTCTCGCAGCTCGGTGCGGGCCAGGTGGCGGACCTCGGTGGCGATGGCCTCGACCGTCGCCCCCACGGAGGCGCAGGCGTAGAGGTACTCGGCGTGCCGGTCGCGGGCCAGCACCTGCGTGGCGGGCACGGGGGCCAGGCCCAGGCGCTCGCACACGATGCCCTCGACCCTCGGGTCGATGTTGGAGTACGTGCCGACCGCGCCCGAGAGCTTGCCGACGGCGACGGCCTGGCGGGCCCGGGCCAGGCGCTCACGGTCGCGACGCACCTGGAGCGCCCAGAGTGCCAGCTTGGCCCCGAAGGTGGTCGGCTCGGCGTGGATGCCGTGAGTCCGGCCCATCATTGGGACGTCCCGGAACTCACGGGCTCTGCTCACGAGAACCGCCTCGCGGGCCGCGGCGGCCTCGGCGAGGAGCTCGGCGGCGCGCATGAGTCGGAGCGACTGGGCCGTGTCGACCACGTCCGACGAGGTGAGCCCGAAGTGCACCCAGGCGCCGGCGGGCGGGCCGATCCGGTCCTGCACGACGTCGACGAACGCGGCCACGTCGTGCTCGGTCACCCGCTCGCGCTCTTCGATGGCCGCAACGTCGAACCCGGCCCGCTGGCGCACCGCCATCGCGTCCTCGTTCGGAACCACCCCGAGGTCGGCCAGGGCCTCCACCACGAGGATCTCGACTTCGAGCCAAGAGGCGAACTTCGCCTCCTCCGTGAAGAGGTCGGCCATGGGGGGGAGCGAATACCGGGGGATCACGCCCGTTCCCCCGTCGCCGCGCCCGCGATGTCGGTTCGGAACTGCATCCCGGGCCAGCTGATGCAGTTCACGGCCTCGTAGGCGCGGGCCCGAGCGGCGGCGAGCGATCCGCCCGTGGCCGTGACGTTGAGTACGCGCCCCCCGGCCGTCACGAGCTTGTCGCCCTCGCGCTGGGTGCCGGCGTGGAAGATCAGCACGTCGTCACCGAGGGCACGGGCGTCGTCGACCCCCTCGATGGGATCGCCGGTACGCGGCTGAACGGGGTAACCCTCCGACGCCATGACGACGGTGACGCAGGCTTCCGGCCGCCAAGCTGGCGGGGTCTCGAGCCGCCCGGACGCCACCTCCAGGCAGTGGGCCGCGAGGTCGGAGGCCAGGCGGGGAATCACGACCTGGGCTTCCGGGTCGCCGAAGCGGACGTTGTATTCGAGGATCTTGGGGCCCTCGGCCGTGAGCATCAGGCCGGCGTAGAGCACCCCTCGGTAGGGGGCGTCGAGGTCGCGCAAGGTGGCGAGGGTCGGCTCGACGGCTCGGGTCATGACCTCTCCAACGATGTCGTCGCCAACAATCGGGACCGGCGAATACGCCCCCATCCCGCCCGTGTTGGGCCCGGCGTCGCCGTCGCCGATGCGCTTGAAGTCCTGCGCCGGGGCGAGGGGGATCGCCCGCTCACCGTCGGTCAGCACGAGGAGCGACAGCTCGGGGCCGCTGAGCCCCTCCTCGATGACGAGGCTGGTGCCGGCCTCGCCAAAGGCCTCACCGGAGAGGTAGCTCCGGACGGCGTCGCGTGCCTCAGCCAGCGACTCCGTGACCACGACGCCCTTGCCCGCCGCCAGCCCGTCGGTCTTCACGACGTAGAGCCCCGGCAGGGTGTCGAGGAAGCCGAACGCGGCCTCCTCGTCGCCCGTGCTGAAGGCGGCGTAGCGGGCGGTGGGCACGCCGGCCCGGTCGAGAACCTCCTTCATCCACGCCTTCGAGCCCTCGAGGCGAGCGGCGGCGGCTCGGGGGCCGAAGGCGGCGACGCCCCGCGCCTCGCAGGCGTCGACCAGCCCGGCGACCAAGGGTGCTTCGGGCCCGACCACGACGAGGTCGATCCCCTGCTCCGTCGCCCACGAGGCGACGAGGTCGGATTGCGTCGTGTCGAGATCGACGCATTCGGCGAGGTCTGCGATTCCAGGGTTGCCCGGCGCGGCCCAGAGCCCGTCCACCATCGAAGAACGCCGGAACGCCCACGCCAGCGCGTGCTCTCGCCCGCCGGAGCCCACGATCAGCGCCTTCACAGACCCGCCCCCTGCACTCGGCTCACCGGCCGATTCACGCCGCGACGGGAAGGACGACCGTCTGCTCCCTCGACGGCCCCACGGCCACGTACGAGACGGGCACTCCCGCGCACTGTTCGATGAACCGAACGTAGTCGCGCGCCGCCGGGGGAAGGTCGTCGAACTCGGTCACGGTCTCGACCTCGGCCTGCCACCCTGGGAGGGTTTCGTACACCGGCCGGGCCTTGTGGAGCACCGACTGGTGGTAGGGGAACCCTTCGAGTCGCTCCCATCCGCCCGATGGGCTCGGTACCTCGTAGGCCACGCACACCTTGACCTCGGGGATCGGGCTCAACACGTCGAGCTTCGTGAGGGCGACCTCGGTCAGGCTGTTGAGGCGAACGGCGTGGCGCAGCATGACGGCGTCGAGCCAGCCCGGGCGGCGGCGGCGGCCGGTGTTGGTGCCGTACTCGTGGCCGCGTTCGACGAGGAGGTCGCCCACGGCGTCGCCCTCAGCGAGCTCGGCGGGGAAGGGCCCGGATCCAACGCGGGTGGTGTAGGCCTTCGTGACCCCGATGATGCGGTCGAGGTGGCGCGGGCCGACGCCGGCGCCGATGCAGGCCCCGCCCGCGGTCGGGTTGCTCGAGGTGACGAACGGGTACGTGCCGTGGTCGAGGTCGAGGAAGGTGGCCTGGGCCCCCTCGAAGAGCACCCGCTTCCCGGTTTCCAGCTCGTCGTGGATCAGGGCCACGGTGTCGCAGATCATCGGCTCCAACCGGGGCCGGTACGACAGGTAGCGCTCGAGGAGTTCGTCGCGATCGAGGGGAAGGCGGTTGTAGACCTTGGCGAGGACCTGGTTCTTTTCCCGCAGTGCGAGGTCGAGCTTCTCGGCGAAGATCTTTTCGTCGAGGAGGTCCTGGATCCGGATGCCCACCCGGGCGGCCTTGTCGGCGTAGGCGGGCCCGATCCCTCGTTTGGTCGTCCCGAGTTTGTTCTTGCCCAAGAACCGCTCCGAGACCATGTCGAGTTCCTGGTGGTACGGCATGATCAGGTGGGCGTTCCCCGACAGGCGGAGCCGTTGGGTGTCGATGCCCCGGCCCTCCAGCATGTCGAGCTCGTCGATGAGCACCTTGGGGTCGACGACGACGCCGTTGCCGATGACGGGCACCACGTAGGGATAGAGGATCCCGCTCGGCACGAGTTGGAGCTGGAGTACCTCGCCGTCGGCCACGATCGTGTGCCCGGCGTTGTGGCCTCCCTGGTAGCGCACGACGAGCTCACTCTCTTTGGAGAGGAGGTCGGTGAAGCGGCCCTTCCCTTCGTCGCCCCACTGCGTGCCGACGATCACGGTCGCGGGCACGGGGCACCTCCTGGGTGCGGGCGGGGCAAGGCGCGATGAGACAGTCGGTAGGGGGTCACGGGGAAGCGAGCTGATCGGTTCCCGCGGCGTCACGCCACGAATGTGCGCTCACTTGAGGAAAGCGTACCAAACGTCACCGCCCCCAGCCGCCGGTCAAATCCTCCCGGCTGTTACCCGCGGTAACCGTTCATGAGGACCGGTCTTCGCGAGAAAGCTCCACGGTGGCGGTGACGCCGATGGCGATGATCTCGTTGGGCGGCGTGCGCTCGGTGATCGCCCAGATCGTCCACCCGGCGCGCTGGAGACGCCGCCAGCGCTGCCGGTCGTCATGGCGGGCCGACACCGTGTCGTGCGCGCCGCCGCCGTCGAACTCGATGGCGTGCTTGGAGTCGGGCCAGGCGTAGTCGAGCTTGTAGTTGTGCCCGTCCACCGTCACCCGATACTGCTGGATGGGCAAAGGGTGAATCCCCGCCCGGCGCAAGATCGCGAGCACATCCAGCTCGGCCGCGCTCCCGCCGGGGTGGAAGCCCGGGAGCCGCTCGTCCAGGACCTCCTTCATCGACTTGCTCGGGCGACGGCCGGAGCACGGCACCTCATCGAAGCAACGCACGAGCCTCGGTAGGTTGATCAGCTTTCGGCGGAGTCCGTCATCCACGACCCGGCCCAGAATCCAGGGGTGGATACCACGCGCTGAGTCGACCAGCGTGCGCTCGCCGGTCGTGATCGGGATCCTCCGGAGGCGCGTTTGATGACTTTCCGGAAGCAGGCGGGTGCCGTGCCCGCTGACTCCCCGGAGGCGGGGGGCACAGCCGGGGACCATGACGTCGATCGCATCGGGAGGGTCGAACCCGCGGAATCCCCATGCGGCCGCCGCGGAGTGGTGGGAGAGCACGGCCCCGCGCTCAGCGCTCAGGACGGCAGCCAGCCACGCCTGGTCCTGGGTCACCGGGGCCCCGCGGGTTCGGAGCACCAGGTGACGGACTGGGATGAGGTAGCCCCGACGAACCTGGGACCGGATCCACGTGTCCGTCGCCCCCATTTCATGTAACTGGGGCGTCGTCAGAAGGCCAAGCTGTGTTCGGCTGAGGCGGTCAATGGCGTCGGTGTCGATACCTCCGCTAAGTGGTTCGCGCCGACATTTCGCGACACCGAAACCTTGCCGGCCTTCGCTTTCTCGCGAGGATCGGCCATGGCGACCGGTTACCGCGGGTAACAGCGAGCTAGGTCGTGAGTTAGCCGCCGGTGAGGGTGGCCACGGGGTCGAGGCGGATCGACTCGTTGGGCCCGATCTGGACGCCCTGGCTCCGGAGCTGCGGGATCGACCCGAAGAACTCACCGTCGCCGAAGGTGAAGACGCCGCCGACGTCGTCGAGGATGAGGTAGCCGGCGCCGAGAGGCGTCAGCGCCAGGTCGACACCCTCGGCGGGGCCGATCTGCACCCCCGAGTTCCGCAGGCCGGGGATGGACCCGAAGAAGTTGGCATCGCCGAAGGTGAACATGCCCCCGACGTCGTCGAGCACCAGGTAGCCGTTGCCGGTCGGCATCATGGCGAGGCGGATCGAGGGGGCGCTGCCGATCTGCACACCCGAGCTGCGCAAGCCGGGCACCGAACCCTGGAAGACGGCGTCGCCGAACGTGAAGATGCCGCCGATGGTGTCGAGGATGAGGTAGCCGGCACCGGTGGGAGTGATGGCGAGGTCGACCCCTTGGGCCGAGCCCACGTTCACCCCCGAGTTCCGGAGCTGCGGGATCGACCCGAAGAAGACGGCGTCTCCGAAAGTGAAGATGCCCCCGGCGGCGTCGAGGATCAGGTAGCCGCCGCCCGTCGGGGTGACGGCCATGTCGAGGATTGGCGCGTCGCCGATCTGCACACCCGAGGCCCGCAGCCCGGGCACCGAGCCGTGGAAGCCGGCGTCGCCGAAGGTGAAGATGCCGCCCTTGTCGTCGAGCACGTAGTAGCCGTTCCCGCTCGGGGTGACCTCGAGGTCGACGATGTCGGCGCTGCCGACCGGGCTCCCGGCGGCGCGCAGGCTCGGCACTGAGCCTCGGAAGACCGCCGAGCCGAAGGTGAAGATGCCGCCCTTGTCGTCGAGCACGAAGTAGCCCCCGGGCTTGCGGAAGGGCCGGGCGAAGACGTCCTGGAAGCCGTTGGTGTCACTCGAGATCAGGTTCGTCGCCGCCGAGTGGAACGCTCCCAGCGGAACCCTCCCCGCGAGGGCC
>JACPCJ010000087.1 GCA_016179865.1 Actinomycetota bacterium
AGGGTTGCCGCGAACAGCACGATCACCCCGAGGTGCCGCGGCCGAGCACCGGCGACCAGGAGCATCCCCATCAGCGTGAAGGCGACCACGAGGGCCGTTCCCAGGTCGGGCTGAAGGAGGATGAGTCCGGTCGGCACTGCGGCCATTCCCAACACCTGCGCCAGCCGCCAGGCGTCGAGATCGCCGCGGTACTGGTAGCAGAACGACGCCACCGCCAGGATCAGCACGATCTTGGTCAGCTCCGACGGCTGGAACTGGATGATCCCCAGCTCGAACCGGGCCTGGGAGCCCCGGGTGGTCATCCCGAGCGGGGTGAGGACGAGGAACAGCACGCCGATCGTCGCCGCGTACACGACCGGCGACACGTCCCGCAGAACCCGGTAGTCGATGTAGATCATCAAGGCCATGAGGCCGAGCCCGAGCACGAGGAAGCTGGCCTGGCGTACGAGGAAGTAGTTCGGGTCCTCGCCCTGGAAGGCGAGACGGTGCTGGGTCGCCGAATACACCATCACCAGCCCGATGATCGATAGCACGATCGACGTGCCGATGAGGACCCAGTCCGCGTACACGAGTGGGTTCACGTTGCGGCGCGGGATGCTCGACGGGGTCGTCATTCCCGATCCTCGTCCTCGCCGTCGGGCTTCCGCTCGGGAACCGGAACCTGCTCAGGGACGAGCCCGTCGGGCACGAGGTCCTCGGGGGCGACGGGCGCCGTCGTCGACGTCGTGTCCGAGGGTGGGGCGATGAGGGTGCCGATCGGCGGGAGGCTCGAATCGGCCTCGGTGCGCACGATCTCTTCGATGACGCGGCGCACGACCGGCGCCGCGATGTCGGACCCCGCCCCGCCCTCCTCGACGATGGCGGCCACGACGTACTTGGGTGCGTTGGCGGGAAACATTCCCACGAACAGCGACGCGTCCTCCCTGCCTCGCGTCTGCGACGTCCCCGTCTTGGCGGCCACGGGTGGGCCCGAATAGCCGGCGAAGGCGTTGAACGCCGTGCCCTCCCGGTTCGACACCGTGCCCTGCAAGCCGCTCAGGATGATGGAACGCCACTCGGGATGCTCCTGCAGCGGCGTGACTTCGCTCACGGGCTGACCCTCGACCTCGCGCACGACGGCGCCGAAGCGGTCGATGACCCGGGCCCCGACGTGGGGCTTGAACACCGTCCCGCCGTTCCCCAGCGTCGCGTAGGCGCTGGCGAGCTGGATCGGCGTGGCCAACAGGTCGCCCTGGCCGATGCCGATGTTGACCGTGTCGCCGGTGTACCAGGTGGCGTTCGGGAAGGCGTCGGAGTTGGCGGCGTTCACGGTGCGCTTCCACTCGCGGTCGGGCACCCGGCCGTCCTGCTCGAACGGCAGCTCGATTCCCGAGGGCTGGTCGAAGCCGAAGAGGCGAGCGATGCGCTGGATCTCCTCGTCCTGCCCCTCGAGGACGTCGATCGCCGCCGACGCCGAGTAGAAGTACACGTCGCTCGAGACGGTGAGCGCCCGCGGCAGGGCCACGTTGCCGTAGGACTTCCCGCCCGCGTTGCGGAAGCGACGGTCGCCGATCTCGATCGATCCCTGGTCGAGGATGGTCGTCTCGGGGGTGATGACCCCCGACGACAACCCCGCGATCGACGTCACGAGCTTGAAGGTCGAGCCCGGCGGATAGAGACCCTGGATGGCGCGGTTGTTCAGCGGGAGGTTGCGCTCCGGCTTGTTGAGTTCCTCCCAGACCTCCGTGCTGATGCCGTGCACGAACCCCGCGGGCTCGAAGGTGGGGTACGACGCCATGGCGACGACGGTGCCGTCGGTGGCATCGAGCACCACCACGGCGCCGCCGGTCGCCGGGCGGCCGCCCTCACGGGCGAGCTCGATGAAGGAGAGCAGGGCGTCTTCGGCCGCGATCTGCACGTCGAGGTCGACGCCGAGCTGAACGTCATCGCCCTGCTCGGACTCCCGCTCCCCCAGCTCCCTGACCACCTCGCCGCTTCGGTCGACCTCGTAGAACTCGACTCCGGAGATCCCCCGCAGGTCGGTCTCGTAGGCCCGTTCGATCCCCACCTTCCCGATGGTGTTGCCGAGCTCGTATCCCTCGTCGGCGCGGTCTTCGAGCTCCTGGTCATTGATCTCGCCCACGTAGCCGAGCACGTGGGCGGCGAGGTGCCCATGGGGGTAGACGCGCACGGCCGACTGCGTCGCTTCCACGCCGGGCAGGTCGTCCTCGCGCTCACGGATCGCCACGAGGGTCGCCTCGTCGACCTCGGTCGCCACCGGGATGGGTCGAAAGTCGGCGTAGCGGAAATCCTCGAGGCGGTCCTCGATCTCGGGGACGGGGATCCGCAGCAGCTCCGACAGCTCGCTAACGACTCGCTCCCGCTCCTCACCGACCAGGGATCGGCTCACGGCAACCACGTTGGCGGTGCGGTTGTCGACGAGGACCCGGCCCCGTCGGTCGAGGATCCGCCCCCGGGGCGCCTCGCGGGCCACGGTGCGGACACGGTTGCCCTCGGCCGCCGCCGCGTAGGAGTCACCCGAGATCACCTGGAGGTACCAGAGGCGGGCGAACAGGGCACTGAAGAGTGCCAGCACGATGGCGCCCACCACGAGGATCCGGAGCCGGCTGTTTTCATTCATGACTGGTACGGCGAGAGTTCGTCGGCCGCCGGGCCGAGGAGGCGGCCGGCGACGGGGAAGATCAGGAACGCCAGGAGGGCGTCGTACACGGCGCGACTCGGGATCACCACGAAGCTCCGCACGGCGAGGAGATGCTCCTGGCCGAGGATGATGCCGACCAGCACGAACACCAGTCCAGCCGTCAGTGACGCCGCGCCCCCGAGCAGGGGGCCGGTCCACCACGTGGCCCGCATGAGCCCGGTGTGCAGCGTGCCGATCCCGTACCCGACGATCGTGTACGACAGCGCCGATAGGCCAAGGGGAACTTCGAGGAAGAGGTCGACGATCACCCCGGCCGCGAAGCCGAAGGCCGCCCCGACCTCCGCCCCTTCCCGGGCCGCCACCGCCGCCACCGCCACGACGACGATGTCGGGCACGACACCGAACAGGCGGACGTACAGTAAGAAGGCGGTCTCTGCAAGCCACACCACCAGGAGCAAGGTGACCATCCCGGCGCGCCGGCGTAGCGGGTTCATTGTCCGCTCCCGCCGGAGTCCGCCGGGGTGGGTTCAGGCGCTTCGGCCGACCCCGGAGCTCGGACCGCCTTGCCGTCGGCCCAGAGCAGCACCTCGACGAACTCGAGACGGTCGAGGTCGGCGAGCGGCGCCACCCGCAGATCCTTCTGGAGTGCCCCCCGCCGGGTGCTGACCGAAACCACCGTGCCGACCGGGATGCCCGGTGGGAAGCGGGCCTGCTGCAACCCCGACGTAACGGCCAATTCCTCTTCCTCGACCTGCGTGTCGGGGTCGACGAGGTCGACCTGGAGGACGTCCTTGCCGGCGAGGCCGGTGGTCACGCCCGTTTCGCCCGACCCGGCGAGCCGCACACCCACCGACATGCGGGGATCGGTGAGGAGGAGGACCTTGGCCCGGGCGTCGCTGACGTGGATCACGCGCCCTACGAGGCCCTCGCCACTCACGACCGGCATTTCTTCCTTCACGCCGTGCCGCGTCCCACGGTCGATCGTGACCGTCCATTCGAAGTTGTTGGGGGCGAACGACACCACTCGGGCGGCCACACCCTCGACCTCGTCGGCGTAGCCGACGTCGAGGAGGCTCCGCAGCACCTCGTTTTCGCGATCAAGCCCCCGCGCCCGGGCCAGCTCACCCTCGAGCTGTTCGACACGCCGCTGGAGAGACCGGTTCGTGGCCTTCAACGAACCAGCCTGCGTGATCCCGTCAAGGAAGTCACCGAGGGGGCGAAACACGGAGTCGGCCCCCGATTCGATCGGGGCAAAGACGTCACGAGCCGCACGCCGGGCGAGCCCGATGGGCCCGGCATCGCCAGTGCGCAGGTCGAGGGTGACCAGCGTGATCGAAGTGAGGACGAGGAGCACGAGCACCGTTCGGCGCTGGCTTCGTCGGTACACGGCCACCGGCCGGCGTCCCTCCTCGTTCCCCTCGGGCTACGAATAGGACGAGGAGATCAGGACCTGCTTCAGCGCCTCGAATTCCTCCAGGCACTGGCCCGAGCCAACGGCCACCGAATAGAGCGGGTTCTCGGCGATGATGATCGGCATCCCCGTCTCCGCCTCCAGCCGGGCGTCGAGCCCGTGGAGGAGGGCGCCGCCCCCGGTCATCACGATGCCCCGTTCCATGATGTCGGCCGCCAGCTCCGGTGGCGTGCTGTCGAGGGTGTCCTTCACGGCGTCGACCACCGCCGCCACCGGCTCCTCGATGGCCTCGCGGATCTCGGCGGTCGAGACCACGACCGTCTTCGGCAAGCCGGTGACGAGGTCGCGACCGCGGATCTCGGCGTACACCTCTTGCTCGAGGGGATACGCGCTCCCGAGGGCGATCTTGATTTCCTCTGCCGTCCGTTCACCGAGCGCCAGCGAGAACTCCTTCTTCACGAAGTTGATGATGGCGTCGTCGAGCTCGTCTCCTCCGATGCGGATCGACACGCTGGTGACGATCCCGCCCAGGGAGATGACCGCCACCTCGGTGGTGCCACCACCGATGTCGACGATCATGTTGCCGGCCGGCTCGTGGACCGGGAGGCCGGCCCCGATGGCGGCGGCCATCGGCTCCTCGATGATGTACGCGGGCTTGCGGGCGCCCGCGTATTCGGCCGCTTCCTGCACCGCCCGCTGCTCCACCCCGGTGATGCCCGACGGAACGCAGATGACCATGCGGGGCTTGGCCCACCGGCTCTGGTGCACCTTCTGGATGAAGTACCGGAGCATTTTTTCGCAGATCTCGAAGTCGGCGATGACGCCGTCCTTCAGGGGCCGGATGGCCTGGATGTGGCCGGGCGTGCGCCCGATCATCCGCTTGGCCTCCATTCCGACCGCGAGAGGCCGGCCGCCGTCTTTGGTGTTGACGGCGACTACCGACGGCTCGTTGAGCACGATCCCCCGACCTCGGACATAGACGAGCGTGTTCGCCGTGCCGAGATCGACGGCCATGTCCCTGCCGACTAGCGAAGAAAAGAGCGATTCAGCCACAGGACTGGGGGCCTCCTCATCGGTCTGGCCAATCAGCCCTCGGGTCGTGAGAGGGCGGGCCGACCGAGACGAGAATTCTACGAGGGTAGGGGTCGTGCTTGGTGGCGTCCAGCCGGAGATTGACGCTCCGTGGCTGGCCCGCTACGCAGGGAAGAAGACGGCTGCCTCGCGCACCGCCCCCGGCGCGGCTTCGCGGGGGTTGGTGGCTCCCATGAGTGTGCGCACCACGGCCACGGCCTCCGTGCCCTCCACGAGCATCGCCACCGCGCGGCCGCTGGTGATGAACTCGAGGAGCTCGGGAAAGAAGGGCTTCTCGACGTGCTCGGCGTAGTGGCGGCGAGCGAGGTCTTCGTCGACTTCGAGCATCCGCATGGCGGTGATCCGGAGGCCCTTGGCCTCGATCCTGCCCACGATCTCGCCGACCAAGCCCCGCTCCACCGCGTCGGGCTTGCACAACACCAGCGTGCGCTCCGTGCCGTCACTCATCGGGCGGGCAGGCTACAGGCACGCCGGCCAGAGCGCGGGGTCGGCAATCGAGGACGAAGCTCAGCGGCGCGGGACAACGTCACTACGATCAGTTCCCGATGCTCCTCGACTCCACCGCCGACGCCCTCGAGATGCAACGTCGCGTGTGGCAGCGGATCGGACCCGAGGGCCGGGTGCGGATGGCGATCGAGATGTCGGAAGAGGCGCGGCGAGTCACGCTCGCCGGGATCGAGGCGCAATACCCAGGGATCACCCCCGACGAGGCCAGGCGCATCCTGATCGAGCGCTGCTACGGCGTCGATCCCTTCAATCCACCCCCCGGGCGTTGAGCCTTTCCCAAACGCTCGGCGCCGTCATCGACACCCTCACACGCGCAGGGATCCCGCACATGCTTGCCGGTTCTGTCGCGAGCACGTACTACGGGGAGCCGCGAACCACCCAAGACGTCGACGTGGTAGTCGATCCGGCGGCGGAAAGCGACCTCGATGCCTTTGTAAACGCTCTCGACCGCGAACGCTTTTACGTCGGCGACCACAGCGAGGCTTTCGCTCGACGGGAGCCGTTCAACGTGATCGACACCGTGACCGGCTGGAAGGTGGACCTCATCATCCGGCGGGACCGTGCCTTTAGCCGAACCGAGTTCGACCGACGCCGCCGGGCAGAGATTGCTGGGATTCCCGTGTTCATCGCCACTCCGGAAGACACGATTCTCACAAAGCTCGAATGGGCGCGCCTCAGCCAGTCGGAACGCCAGCTTCGCGACGTGCAGTCGGTAGCTCGAGCGATCGGCGAGTCACTCGATCGTGAGTACCTCAGCCGCTGGGCGAGCGAGCTTGGGGTGGAGGATCAACTCGATCAGGTTGTGGGGTAGCGCCGGCGCCTATCGATAGGAGACGACCGCTCCGTCCGTCGAGACAATGCGGTAGCCGAAGCCGCCGGCCAGGCGGATGGCGCCGGCGACCTCGAGCCCGGCGCCGACCGCGGAACCCAGGAACGGGGCCAGCCCGAAGGAGAACACGCCCCCGGCGGCGTCGATGATCCAGTAGCCCGTGTCGCCGGGCCCGGGCACGAGCGCCACCGCGTCCGCTCGACCGACGTCGAGGCCCTGGGCCCGCAGCTCGGGAATCGAACCCGAGTAGCCGGCGTCGCCAAACGTGTGCACGCCGCCGATCTCGTCGAGCAGCCAGTAGCCGAGTCCGGTCGTGGTCGGAACGATGGCGATGATCCGGGCGTGGCCGATCCCGGACCCACCAGCGGCGGCTCGTCGCTGGGGCAGCGAGCCCGCGTAGGCGGCGTCACCGAAGGTGTGCACGCCGCCGATCTCGTCGGCCAGCCAGTACCCGCGGCCCGACGGGGTCACGGCCATGCTCGCGACGGGGGCGGCGCCAATGGGCTCTCCCGTCGCCCCGATCGCCGCCCGACGTTGCGGAAGCGACCCGAAGTACACGGCGTCGCCGAACCCGTGAATCCCGCCGGCCTCGTCGGTCAGCCAGTACCCCGCGCCTGACCGCGTGCTGGCGATGGCAACGATCGGGGCCCGCCCGACGTCCACCCCCTGGTCGCGGCGGAGCGGCAGCGATCCGTGGAAGCTGGCGCCGAGCGCGAAGACACCCCCAGCCCGGTCGGCGAGCCACGACCCGCCCTGCCCGGACGGGATGGCGGCACCGATGATCGGGGCCTCCAACGCCCGATCACGGAGCGTCGGCCCCGCGTGGTCGCGCATGAGCTGGTATACGGCGACGACCTTCTGGCCGTAGTCCGCGCCTCCCGACCACCGGCCCGACAGCTCCTCGACCGTCCGGGCCTGGCCCTTCGGGTTCACGAGCGAGAAGCGGGGGTCGACCAAGCTGCCCGCCGTGCCCGTCTCGTCGACGGTCGGGTCGGCGTACGCCCGCAGGTGCTGGATCTGCGCCCGCACGCCGGTGCGGGCGTCGGGAAACCGGACGGGGCTCGACGGCGCACCGATGCCCGCGTAGTTGTGGAGGTCGGGGGGAACCGTCGCGGAGAATTGGAAGTAGCCCGTCTCGAAGATCGCTTGTGCGAAGGCGATGTCGCCACGCACCCCTTCCGCCGCCCCCTCCTCGAGGAAGAGCTGGGCGAGCTGCTTGACGGTTACCCCCGACAGGCGGGCTACGCGCCCGGTGGACTCGAACCACGCCGCGATCTGGTCAGCGATGAGCACCGATCGCCCCATGATCGGCGTGGCGTCGGCGGTGGCGGGCGCAGGGACAGCAAGCACCGACACGCCGACGGCGAGGCAGAGGGGAAGGACGAGCCGACGCATGGTCCGCAACCTTGTCGTCAGTCGTTCACCAGCACCGCTCGCGCGGCGCCGACGGTGTACAGCGATCCGGTCACGACGACCTGGCCGTCTTCGGGGGTCACGGCGAGGGCACGGGCGACCGCCTCGGGAACCGTCTCGGCGATCTCGACGGCGCCGCTCGGCAGCCCGACGTTCTTGGCGGCGTCGGCGAGACGCTGGGCGTCGAGGGCGCGAAGGCTCGGCGGGCTGCACGCCACGAGGCGCTCGCACTCGACGGCGCCGAGCGCCTCCAGCATCTCGTGTGGCTCCTTCTCCCGGAGAATCCCCACGACCAGGGTCCGGGCGTCACTCGGGAACTCTTCGCGGAGTGCCGCCCGGAGTGCCTTCGCGCCCTCGGCGTTGTGTGCTCCGTCGAGGATCACGAGGGGATGCCGCCCGACGATCTCCAGGCGGCCCGGAAGCTCGAGGCCCGCCAGAGCCTCCTGCACCACGTCGGGGTCGAAGGGCTCTCCACCGAAGAAGCCCTCGGCCGCCGCCACCGCACAAGCGGCATTGTCGGCCTGGTGGGCGCCGTGGAAGGGCAGGAACAGATCCTCGTAGTCGCGCCCCGACGAGTAGAGGGTCACCAGGCGGCCGTTGTGCGCCATGACGTTGGACCGGACCCCGAAGTCGTGCTCTCGACGCACGACGGACGACGGCCGCGCTCCCTCGAAGAACACCGGCGTGATCTCGGGGTCGGTCTCGCCGAGGACGACCGCCGAACCGTCCTTGATGATCCCGGCCTTCTCCTTGGCGATGCCGTGCCGGGTGGGCCCGAGGTACTCGACGTGGTCGACGCCGATGTTGGTGACCACGGCGACGGCGGCGTCGACCACGTTGGTGGCGTCCCATGTGCCTCCCAGGCCGACCTCGACCACGGCGACGTCCACCGCCACCTCGGCGAACCAGGTGAAGGCGGCGGCGGTCAGGATCTCGAAGTAGCTCGGCAGCTCGTCGAGCTGGTCTTCAACGAGGGCGATCTCGGAGAGCACGGCGTCGAGGCCTTCATCGTCGATCGGCTGGCCGTTCCACGCCAGGCGCTCCTCCACACGCTGGAGGTGGGGGCTCGTGTAGAGGCCGACCGACAGCCCCCGGGCGGCGAGGAGCGCCGCGGTCATACGCGAAGTGCTGGTCTTGCCGTTGGTCCCCGTGACGTGCACGACCGGGTACGCGGTCTGAGGCGAGCCGAGCAGGTCGACGAGGTAAGAGATGCGGTCGAGGGTCGGGGCGGCAACGCGCTGGGGAAGCCCGAGGGAATCCCGCAGCTCGCCCTGGACACCCGAGGACGGCCCCGTCTCGAGGTTGACGTGGCCGTTGAGCCAGGCCCGGATGTCGGACGGCATCACTTGGGCTCCCCGGTCGCAAGGAGCGCCCGCTGCGCTCGAAGAGCCTCGAGGGCTTCGGCCGTCTCGGCCTCCCGGCGCCGCTCCTTCTCGATGACCTCCGCCGGCGCCTTGGCGACGAAGCCGTCGTTGGCGAGCTTCTGCCGGGTGCGCTCCAAGTCGGCCGTCAGCTTCTTGATCTGCCGGTCGAGCTGGCCCGTCGCCGCCGCCAGGTCGATGAGTCCCTCGAAGGGGACCACGACCTCGGCCCCCGCGGCCACCATGCGCTGCTCGTTCTCTCGCGGTGGACGGCCCGCCTCGAACACGACGGCGTCGAGGCCGGCGAGCGTCGTGATCTCCTGCTCCACCGACTTCAGGGTCGCCTGCTGGCCCTCGTCGGCCGGCACGACGTAGGCGGTGAACTTCCGCGACGGGGGGATCGTGTGCTCGGAGCGGAAGCGGCGAATCGCCGAGACCACCTCGATCACGGCCTCCATCGCCGCCTCGGCGTCGGGTGCCGGCCGGTAGGCCTTGGCCCTCGGCCAGGGGGCGAGCGCACACAACCCGTCGCCTCCCAGCCGGTGCCACAGCTCCTCGGTCGCGAAGGGCACGACGGGGTGGAGCAGCCGCACCACACTCGACAGGACACGACCGAGGACCAGCTGGGTCCGGTCTCGCTCCGGCCCGTCGCTCGCCAGCGGCAGCTTGGCCAGCTCGATGTACCAGTCGCAGAACTCCCCCCATGTGAACGCGTACAGCTCGCGAAGGGCGTCGGCGAAGTCGTAGCCCGCAAAGCCGCTGTCCACCGTGTCGATGACCCATCCGAGGCGGGACAGGATCCACTGGTCGGCCAGGGCGAGGTCGGCCGGGAGTTCGGTCGTGTCGATCTCGGCCACGGTCCGCCCGTCGAGACTCTGCGACACGAAGCGGGCCGAGTTCCAGAGCTTGTTCAGGAAGTTCCGCGCGCCCTCGACCCACTCCTCGGCGAGGGGAACGTCCTGCCCGGGGCTGGCGGCGCGGGTCAACGCGAACCGGAGGGCGTCGGCGCCGTAGCGGTCAGCCAGCTCGAGGGGGTCGATGACGTTGCCAAAGCTCTTCGACATCTTGCGACCATCGGCGTCGCGCACAAGCCCGTGGATCGCAACCTCGTGAAAGGGCACGTCGCCGGCGAACTGAAGGCCCATCTGCATCATGCGGGCGACCCAGAACGTGATGATGTCGAAGCCGGTGTGGAGGACCGTGTTCGGGTAGAAGCGACGGAGGTCGTCCGTCTCGTCGGGCCAGCCGAGGGTGGTGAACGGCCACAGGGCGCTGGAGAACCACGTGTCCAACACGTCCTCGTCCTGCACGATCTCGCCCGACCCGCACTGGGTGCAGGCGACGGCGTCGTCCATGGCCACCGTGACGTGCCCGTCGGGGCAGTACCACGCCGGAATGCGATGGCCCCACCAGATCTGGCGGCTGATGCACCAGTCCCGCAGGTTCTCCATCCAGTCGAAATACAGCTTGTCCCACCGCTTCGGGATGAACCGCGTGCGATCGCCCCTGACCGCGTCGATGGCCGGGACCGTGAGCGGCTGGACCCGCACGAACCACTGGAGCGACAGGCGGGGCTCGACCACGGTGTGGCAGCGGTAGCAGTGGCCGACCGCGTGGTGGTGGGTCTCGACCTTTTCGAGGAGCCGCTCGTCCTCCAAGGCTTCCTTCACCGAGACCCGGGCCGAAAACCGGTCCTGGCCCACGAAGCGCTCGCCTCCGGCCTCGGTGATGAAGGCGCTCTCGTCGAAGATGTCGATCGCCGGAAGCCCGTGGCGCTGGGCGATGTCGAAGTCGTTGGGGTCGTGCGCCGGCGTGACCTTGACGGCGCCCGTCCCGAACTCGGGGTCGACGACGTCGTCGGCGACGATCGGCATTTCACGGTCGGAGAACGGGTGCCTCAGCGTCTTGCCCACCAGATCGCGGTAACGGTCGTCAGCCGGGTTCACGGCGACGGCGGTGTCCCCGAGCATGGTCTCGGCCCTCGTGGTGGCGACGGTCACCCCCCCGGATCCGTCGGCGAGCGGGTAGCGGAAGTAGCACAGCTCCCCCTCGACGTCCTCGTGCTCCACCTCGATGTCGGAGAGGGCGGTGTGGCATCGGGGGCACCAGTTGATGATCCGGTTGGCCCGGTAGACCAGGTCGTCCTCGAACAGGCCGACGAAGACGAGCCGGACGGCCCGGGACAGGCCCTCGTCCATGGTGAAGCGCTCGCGCGTCCAGTCGCACGAACTCCCCATGCGACGCATCTGCTCGGTGATCTGGCCCCCGGACTGCTCCTTCCAGCTCCACACCCGCTCGAGAAACGACTGGCGGCCAAGCTGGTGGCGGTCAACGCCCTCCTTCGCCAACTCGCGTTCTACGACGTTCTGGGTGGCGATTCCGGCATGGTCGGTCCCGGGAAGCCAGAGCGTGGCGTACCCCTGCATGCGCTTGTGCCGGATGGTGGCGTCGATCAGGGCGTGCTCAAAGGCGTGCCCCATGTGGAGCGACCCCGTGACGTTGGGCGGGGGAATGACGATGCAGAACGGCTCGCCGTCGGGGTTGATCTCGGGACGGAAGGCGCCCGCCTGCTCCCACTCCTGGTACCAGCGCGCCTCGGGGGGACCCGGGTCGTAAGCCTTGGGGAAGTCGGGCGGACCGGACATGGCCGGTCAGTGTACGAGCCCGTGCCTGCCAGCCTCGGGCCGTATCCAGCGTCCGTGTCGCGTGAAGCGCGTATGCGCGCCGTAACGCGACGCAGACGCTGGAGAAAGGGCTACGCGGCGAGGGTGCGGACGCGCTCGGCCGCCTGGTGGCCCACCTGCTGGCCGAGCTGGGCTGCCTTCTCGCCCGCCTGGCGGGCGATCGGGCCGGCCTGCTCGAGGGCGCTCTGCATGACGGGCTTCGCCCTCGTGGCGGCGTCCCGGGCGTATTCGGCCGTCTTGGTTGCTGCTTGTTGCCCGCTCTGAAGGGCCGCTTGGGCCGCTGTCTTCGCGTACGGCTTGGCTCGCTCGATCGCCCGTTCCACCGCTGGCCGGGCCAGCTCGCCCGCCGCCACGGCGGCGGCGGCGGCCTGACCGGCCACGTCGCGCAGGCGCGCCTGGGCCATCACCTTGCGAGACAGCCGGCGCCGCTCCCGACGCTCGAGCACGATCCCGACGGCCAGCCCTCCCGCCGCCCCCACGACGGCGCCGGTCTTGGCCGCCGTTTTGGCGGCGTCGGCGGCGGGCTCGCCCTGCCGGTACGCCCGGTACCAGGAAATCGCCCCACCCGCGAGTGCTCCGACAACGAGACCCTTCACGATCTTGCTCACGGGGATACCTCCGACTTCTGGACGACGCGTCACGGCCGGGCCCGACTGTACCGTCAGACCCGGCCGCTCGCCCTTGGAAGTGTCTACGCGCTGGGGTCGTCTTCCCAGTCGTCCTCGGCGGTGATGTCGTCCTTCGTGGGGTCGTCGTTGCACACCACGATGATGAGTTCGTCGCTGAGGTCGGGAACGTCGGCGACGCCGCCAGGGTCGCCCGCTGCCTCGGCCACGACCTCGGCCTGGTTGGCGGCCAGGTCGGCCGTCCCGTCGCCGTTGACCTGGGCGAGCACTTCGTCGGCCACACCCTCGATCTTGAGGAAGTCGTCGGTTCCGGCGTCGGCCACGCCGATGGACACCTCTTCGAAGCTGTCGCCGGGGTCGAGGTCGCCCTTGACCGGGAAGGACTTCCCGTCGGTCATGAGCCCGTCGCCGTTCACGTCGCCGGCGGCGACGTTGTTGAGACCGCCGTCGATGACGTCGGTGTCGCGGATCACGCCGTCCATGGGCGGGTGGGGCTCGTCGTTCATGTAGAGGTGCACCGACTCGGCGTCGTTGGTCTGCACGACGCCACCGAGGTCCGTGCCCTTCCCGTCGAGGGTGAAGGTGACCTCGTCCAAGCTGTGCTCCGCCTGGGGGCCGGCGTCGAACGACACCGGGTCGACCGCGTCGTGCCGAACGGCGCCTTGCACCAAGCCGGGGGTGGCGGCGTCCATGGCGATTTCACCCGTCACCGGATCCATAGTGCGCTGACCGCTGCTGACGCCGGCGGCGTCGTCACCGGACGACACGATGGCGTTGGGCTGGGGGTTGTTCTGGGGACGGGGCTTCCTGGCCATCTCGTTTCCTCCTGCGTCCTGTTTGGTCAGACGCCAAGGAGAGCAGTCGACCGACCGGACTTCACAGAAACCTCGTCAGGTTGTCGGCGCTTCGGAGGCGCCGCCTGAGCGGGTGGGGGGTGTTCGTTCCCTATGTCGGGTTCGCCCCAGCGTAGAGCCCCTCGGCGCTCCGGGCCGCGACCTCGCAGGCCTCGACCGTCAGCGGGTCGCTCAGGGGGTCGGCGCCCCGCTGGCGCCAGCGCTCGACGGCGGAGAGGGCTTCGGTCGAAACCGCGTCGAGCCCCCGCGAGGCGTCGAGACCAAGGCGCTCGGCGGGCGTAGGCGCGGTGAGAAGCTGCAGGAGATCGGCGGCCTCGGCGGCACTCAAGTCGGTGTAACCCGCCATCACCAGGTGAGAGGCCCGCAGCTCGGCGAATTCGTGCGACGAAGCCCGCGCCTCTTCCAGCAACCGCTCGAGCTGAGCGGCTCCGACCGTGTCTGTCGCCGATAGCTCGCCGACGACGGCCCCGAGTTCCAGGAGAACCGAGCGAACCTTCAGCGCCCGGGCTCGCGGCTCGATTCGGTCCCGGAGCACGGCTTGGAGCTGCGCAAACCCCGACACCTCTACCAAAGCCGAAGCCAGCTCCGCCGTCGTGGACGCGGCGCCTGCTGCGATCTGCTCGGCGGCGAAGCGGAGGCCGAACCCGCCGAGGCGGGCCAGTAGGCGGCGACGGTCGTCTCGACTCGTGCCCTCGATGTCGGCCCCGACGAACCGATCCGCCGTCAGCAGGAGGCGACTCCGCTCGTCGGGAGGGAGGGCCGCCACCGCCCGCATGGACCGGAACTCCGACTCGGTGAGCGTCTGGCCGGTCTCGGCCACGAGCCCGGCCACCGCCACCACGGTCGAACACAGGGCCGCGATCCGCGGGTCCGCCGCCAGGCGCTCCGCGATCCGGCCCGCCGACTCCATGGCGTCGAGGCGGCCGGAGCCGATCTCGTCGGCGCGTGAGAGCACCCCAACGGTGTTCACCGGGGTGCCGACGCTCGGGTCGACGAACGCTTCGAGGAAGTCGGCGTCGGTGTGGTGGACGTGGCGCATCAGATAGACGACGGCGTCGGCGTCGGGTGCTCCCTCACGCCCCACCCCCAGGGCGTCGCGGGTTCGCTCGGAGACGGTCTCGTCGTTGGACGCCAGCCCCGGGGTGTCGATCAGCGTGAGGTCCGACAGCCGGCTCGACGGCCACTCCACGACGAGGCGATCAACGCCTGCGGGGTCGACGCCGTCGAGGTCGATGTCGATGGCCCGCTCGCTCCGGTCGAACCGGAGCTCCTGCTCGCCCCCGCCGACCAGGGACGCCCGCACGCGGTAGCGCAGCCCCTCCTGGTACCAGGTCACGAGGCGTGTGCACTCCCCGGCGTCGGTGGGTGCCACCCGCTCCCCGACCAGGGCGTTCAGCAGCGTCGACTTTCCGGCCTTCAGCCGACCGGCCAGCGCCACCCGCAGGGGGCCGTCGAGTCGATCTCGCACCGCGGCGACGCGGGCTTCGAGGGGGGTGCCGGCCACGAGCTGGGCCGCTCGCTCCCACGCCGCCCGGAGCGCCGTTTCGGCTGCGCCGGCGCTCACGTCGCACCTGCTTCCCCGCCGGCGGTGGACATCGCCGCCAGCCCCTCGTCCAGGACCTCCAGTCGGGCCACCCTGGCCGTCAGCTCCTCGATGCGGCGGCGGTGATCGGCGGCGTCGGCCTTGGCGGCATGGGCGAGACGACCCACGGCCTCCTTCGTCGTGGCGGACAGCTCGAGCAGGCGGCCGCCGACCTCGTCGCGGAGATGGCGCTGGGCGAGCCGGAGGGCTTCGGTCAGCTCCGCCCCCACCTGGAACTGCACGTCGTCGAGTACCCGCTTCAGCGTCTGGCGTGCCTTCTGGCGAGCCTGCTGGGCTCGGCGATCTCTGACATCGGCGATGCCCTTGGTTCCGAAGACGATGCCGGCCCCGAGGAGGAAAGGCGTCGCCGCGACCACCGACGCGGCCGCGGCCGGGAGGAGGCCGCCCATCACGGCCAGCATCACAATTCCGCCCTGCGCGCCCCGAACCGCGGCGAGGACGTCGCCTCTCCCCCCTCGCTCGATGAGCTTCTCGACTTCGACGGCCGACCATCCGGAGGTGGCGGCTTCGCCAACGCCAGCGAGGAACCCCGGCGCGTTCACGGCCTGGGCATCCTCGGCGAGCAGGTCGGCAACCGAAGCGCCGAGTCGCTCCACGCCCTGGTTCAAGCTCTCGAAGGCCCCGTGCACCGCGGCGGCCACGTCATCTTGGAGGCGGGCGACCACCGCCTCGATCTCTTCCCGCTTCCTCGCCCGCTCGAGCCCCTCATCCACGGCCTGGTCGGCGCTCCGGATTGCGGCCCGAAAGGCGTGGGTGACGTCGTGGCTGAGGTCGCCGAACCCATCGGTCACCGTCCGCTGCCACTGGGCGTTGGCGTCAGAGAGCGCGTCCACGCGTTCGGATGCCGCCCGCAATTCCTCGATCTTCGACTCGGTCGCCGACGGGTCGGACAGCGCCACCAGCTCCTCTCGATCTGCCGCCACGACCTGGCCGATGATCCATCGCGACTCGGCGACGGCCCGCCCCGTCGACGCCGTCTTGGCTCGACCCCCCACCGAGGCGAGCTTCCCGGCCAGCGCCGGGTACCCGCTTTCGTCGTGCGTCGCCGGGTCGCCCGTGGCCAGGGCTTCCTGCACCACCGGGTGCGAGACGGGAAGGATCGGCGGCTCGTGCCCGGCGCGCCGCAGGTGCTCGGCGTCGAGATCGGAAACCCTCCGCCATTCCGGGAAGAGGTCGGTCTTGGTGAGGGCGAAGAGCACGTCGGGGCACAGGGCGGCGGCGTCGGCAAGGAACGCCACCTCGGTGGCCGCCAGCTCGGCGCCCGCGTCCGACACGTACACCAACGCATCGGCGTAGGGCAGGAACGCTCTGGTGGCGGCTCCGTGCGCACTGTGCAGCCCGCCGATGCCGGGGGTGTCGACGAGGACCATCCCCTCGGCGAGGATCTCGGCCGGGACCCGGATGTCGACCCGCTCGGGAACGACGCCGTCCGCGGACGGCTCGACGATCAGGTCCTGGAGGGCGTCGAAGGGCGCGGGCACGCTCTCGAGGGCGCCCTCGACGGTGCGCCGCCGAACGGAAACCTCCGGCTCGTCCCCATAACTCACGACGGTCACCACCGAAGTGGCGAGGGAGTCGTCGACCGGGCAAACGTCGACCCCGAGGAGGCCGTTCACGAGGGCGGACTTCCCCTGCTTGAACTCGCCGACGACGACCACCACGGTGGTCGGGCGTTGCGACCGGGCCCGGATGGCGCTGAGGCGAGCGAGCAGGTCAGAACGCCCCGCCGCGCCCACCTCAGTCGAGACGGCGTCGAGGGCCGGACCGAGATCGGGCCCGGGGCGAGGGTTGCCGTTGTCCATCCGGTGTTCTCCTACCATATGGCCCCGGCCGAGGCGCTCCACCTGAGCGCCGGTGAGCGCTCGGAGCGGAGCAGCGCGGTGAGATACACGATCGGAGTCGACCTCGGCACGACGTACTCCGCCGCCGCCATCGGCACCCCCGGCGACGGCGGCGGTCGCGTCGACATCGCCACCCTCGGTCACTCGGCCGCCGTGGTTCCCTCCGTCGTCCTAGTACGCGATGACGGCGAGATCCTCGTCGGCGAGGCCGCCGAACGGCGGGCGGTCACCGAGCCAACCCGGGTGGCGCGTGAGTTCAAGCGGCGCCTCGGTGATCCGACCCCCATCATCCTCGGTGGAACCCCGTACGGCGCGGAAACCCTCACCGCCCACTTACTCAGGCACGTCGTCCGCACCGTGTCACAGCAACGAGGAGCGGAGCCCGACGTCGTGGTCGTGACGCACCCGGCCAACTACGGGCCCTTCAAGCTCGACCTCATGCGAGAGGCCACCCGCCTGGCCGACGTGGGCGAGGTCGAATTCCTCGCCGAGCCGGAGGCCGCCGCCCTCCACTACGCCGGGCAGGATCGGCTCGATCCGGGCAGCGTGCTCGCCGTCTACGACTTCGGTGGAGGGACGTTCGACGCCGCCGTGCTCCGCACCACCGAGACCGGTTTCGAGATGCTCGGCACGCCCGAGGGAATGGAACGGCTGGGCGGGATCGACTTCGACCAAGCGATCCTCACGTTCGTGCGCGATGCACTCGGCGGCGCCATCGACGAACTGGATCGCTCCGAACCCACGACCGCCAACGCGCTGGCCCGGCTTCGCGAGGACTGCCGCCGAGCCAAGGAAGCCCTGTCGACCGATACCGACGCCGACATCCCCGTGATCCTCCCGAATCTCCACACCGAGGTTCGCATCACCCGCGCCGAGTTCGAAAGCATGATCCGCCCCCGGGTGACCGAGACCATCGAGAGCCTGGGCCGCGCCGTGCGCTCGACCGGGTTGGATATGGACGCCGTTACCAAGGTGCTGCTCGTCGGGGGGACATCCCGGATCCCGCTCGTGGCCGACATGATCGGCGCCGAGACCGGTCGCCCGGTGGCCCTCGACGCCCATCCCAAGCACGCCATCCCCGAAGGTGCGGCCAAGGCCGCCCTCGGGATGCTCGCCGAACACCCCGCCGATTCGGCGGTCACTGCTCCCGCCTCGGCTGAGGAGTCAGCCGTCGCCACGCGCCAGCCTCTGGCCCCTTCAGACGAGGGGCCCGGCCGCCGCCGCTGGCTGGTAGCGGGCGGCGTCGGAGCGGCCGTCGTGCTCGGTAGCACCGCGCTCGCCGTCGCCGGAGGGGGCTCCGACGACGAATCCGAGGGACCTTCCACGACGGCCGCGCCCTCGATCACGGCGGCGCCAGCAACCACGGGCCCGGGGGTGACGACCCCATCGGTGCCCGAGGGCACGGTGGTGTTCGCGGGCCAGTTCACGAAGACGCCCGTCGACCAGTATCCAGCCCGGGAAAATCGCATCACCCTGCGCCTTGACACCGACACCGGCACGGTGAGCGGAGACTTCACCTACGGATGGAACCAGGATGGGTCCGAGCTGACCTTCTCGGGACCCCTGAAGGGGACAAGCGGGCCGGGCGGGGCGGTAACCGGAACCGGCGGACCGGAAGGGAAGTCGACCTTCGAAACCCGCTTCTCCAAGGGAGACCCCGAGCCCCCGACCGGCACCATCACCGACGATCGGGGCCAGACCTGGGAGTTCTTGGTCACGGCGGGGATCCCGACCGGCGGCTCCTAGTGGATCACCGCGTAAATCACAGTGATGTGATTTGATGTGGACATGCGACTACATCCCCTTCAGATCAGCGGCGAAGACCGGACCGAACTCGAGCG
>JACPCJ010000095.1 GCA_016179865.1 Actinomycetota bacterium
CAGAACGACGGTGTCCGCGGGATCGACCAGCATCTGGCTCGTCACCACGATGTCCTGGTGCACCCGGAGCGGGACCCGCTCCAGGGCACGGTGCACGGCAGGGGGGTCGGGCAGCACGTCGAGGAAGTTCCCGCCGCTCGACCAGAGCACGTCGAGGTCGCCGCGCCCGGCGGCCTCGACCATCTCGGAGGCCGTCAGGCCGGGTCGGTCGCCGATCGGAAACCCGTACCGCTCGCCGAGCTCCGAGGCCGAGGCCGGGTCCACCGGAATCCCTCCCGGGAGCACGGTGGCGTAGGCCCCCATCTCGGCCCCGCCCTGGACACCCGAGTGCCCCCGGATGGGCATGAGCCCCGCCCCCTCCCGCCCGACGTTGCCGCGGGCCAGGGCGAGGTTGACGATGGCCTGCACGTTGTCGGAGCCGAAGGCGTGCTGGGTGATCCCCATCGACCACACGAAGATCGCCGCCCTCGACTCGCGATACAGGGCGGCGAAGCGCCGCATGTCGTCGACCGACGCACCCGAATCGCGCTCGAGGTCCGCGAACGACGCGGCGTCCAGCACTGCCCGCAGGTCGTCGAACCCGGCCGTGTGGCCGCGGATGAACTCGTCGTCGGCTCCGCCGTCCTCGATGAGGAGCTTGAGCACGCCGTTCACGAACGCCACGTCGCCGCCGGTGTGGATCGAGAAGAACTCGTCGGTCATGCGGGTGCCGAACAGGGCACTCTCGACGTTGCTCGGCACCCAGTAGCGCTCCAGGCCCGGCTCGCGGTACGGGTTGACGACCGCCACCTTCGTCCCGGCCTTGCGCGCCAGATACAGGTACTTCATGAAGACGGGCTGGGCGTTGGCGACGTCGGAGCCGAACAGCACGATGAGGTCGGACCGGAACAGGTCGGAGTACGAGATCGTGGTGGCGGCGGCGCCCACGGACCGCTTCAGGATTGCGGTCGAGGGCGCGTGGCAGACGCGGGCGGCGTTGTCGACGTTGTTGGACCCCATCGCCCGCACTGCCTTCTGGGCGGCGTAGTACACCTCGTTCGTCAGGCCCCGGCTCGTGAGATAGAGGCCGAAACGCTCGGGCCCGGCGGCGCGGATCCGCCCCGCCACGAGATCCAGGGCCTCGTCCCACGACACCCGGCGGAAGCCCGCTTCCCCCCGGCGCCGGACCATGGGCCAGGCCAGGCGCCCGAGGTCACGCAGCTCGGCGCCCGTCATCTGCCGGAGCGGGGCGACCTCCCGGAGGGAGCGCTTCTTGATCGGCCCCATGGTGTTGACCCGCAGGAGGCTGAGCCGGGTCGTGCACAGGTGGACGCCGCTGATCGTCCAGTCGCGCGTCCCCGCCACGCCGAGGGCGCAGCCGTCGCAAACGCCCCGGCGGAGAATTCGCCAGGCGTAGAGCGGGTGGCGGCGGTTCTCCCAAACCGTCCGCAGCATCTCGGCGTAGGCGTTGGGCTTCGTCTCGCCAAGCCCGTACGGCTTCCAGCCGACCCACAGGTCGTGCCGCATCCGCTTCGGCGCCTTGATCGTGCCCCGGTGCTTCTGCCCCATCAGCCCAGATCGACCTGCTCGGGGTGGCTGTACACGTTGAACGAGCCGTCGCGCACGAATCCCACCACGGTGACGCCCAGGCGAGCTCCGGCCTCCACGGCCAGGCTCGACGGCGCCGATACCGCGCACACCACCGGGATCCCGGCGACGGCGGCCTTCTGCACGATCTCGAAGCTCGCCCTCCCCGAGACCATGAGGGCGTAGCCCGACAGCGGGAACCGTCCGGCCAGGAACTGCTCGCCGGCCACTTTGTCGACGGCGTTGTGGCGGCCCACGTCTTCCCGCACCGCCACCAACTCTCCGGAGGCGTCGAACAGCCCAGCGGCGTGGAGCCCGCCCGTCTCCTCGAAGACGGCCTGGGCGCCCCGCAGGAGGCCGGGGAAGGCCGAAATCTGCGACGCCGGGCGGGCGGCGCCGCGCTCCACCGGGGCGCAGCGGACCTCGACGTCAGCGATCGACGCCTTGCCGCATACGCCGCAGCTCGACGTGGCCAGGAAGTGACGCCGCAGCTCAGGATCCCACTCCCGGCGCAGGCGCACCGTGACCACGTTGTACTCCTGGGCGCCGTCGGGGCCCACGCAGTAGGCGATCGACTCGATCTCGCCCGGGGCGGCCACGAGGCCCTCGGTCGCGAGGAAGCCGGCGGCGAGGTCGAAGTCGTCGCCCGGAGTGCGCATCGTGACGACCAGGGCCTCAGGTTCTCCGCCCAGGCCGCCCACGCGGATCTCCATGGGTTCCTCGGTGGCGAGCCGGTCAACGCGCTCGGCGGCGCCACCCGGCCGTTGCGAGACGATCCGCACCCGCGCCGTACGTGTGCGGGCTTCGTGGTGCTCGACTCGATCAGTCCCCACGCAGCGCCTCCAGGTCGCCCGGGGTGTCGATGTCGGAGAAGGCGTCGGCGGGAGCCACCCGCGACCAGTCGGCCTCGGAACACCGCCGGCAGGGGACCCGGTCCAGCAGCGCGTGCATCGACGCCTCACCCGCCGCCACCAGCTCCCCCGCCACGGCCATGGCCTCGGGTGAGTAACGCGCGCAGAGAGGCTGGAGCCTTCCACCCCCCTCGGGGACGACGCTGTCGGTGGTGTCGGCGTTGACGATGAGTTCCAGCAGTCCAGCCGTCACCCGGGGCATGTCGCAGGCGAGGAGGAGCACGGGCCCATCGTGCCCGTGCTCGACGCGGAGTGCATGCCCACCGGCGACGAGGGCCGCGAGGGGGCCGGAACCGGGCGGGACCTCCTGGATCGCGGGAAGGGGGCTGCGCCCCGGCCCGACCTCCAGGCAGGGGAAGCACACGTTGGCGAGGACGGCGGCGGCGTGCTCGGCCAGGGAGAGCCCGTCGAGGACGACGGCGGCCTTGTCGCGACCCAGGCGGCGGCTGGCCCCGCCGGTCAGGAGCAGGCCGGCGACGCGCGTCACCAGTTAGCGGCGAGCAACTGGCTCACCAGTCGATGCCGAGGGACTGGCGCATGATCGCTTCGAACTCGGCGTCGCCCAAGCCAGCCCGGGTGGCCGTGGCCAGCTCGGCGTCGGCGCCAACCGGGATCCGCAGCGGCGTCTCTTCCGCCTCGATGGCGTCGGCGATGGCGACCGCTACCACTTCCGGCCCCGGGCGCTCGCCGCCGAGAAGCTGCTCGTCGGCCTTGCTCATCTGCTCGAAGAGCGGGGCGTACAAGCCCTCGACGTTGTACTGCGGTGCGGACTCGCTGATGTTCGTGGCGAAGTAGCCGGGCTCGATGATGACCACCCGGATGCCGAACCGGCCCATCTCGTAGTGGAGCGTCTCAGACAGGGCTTCGAGGGCGAACTTCGACGCCGAGTAGGAGCCAGAGAGCGGGAGGCCGATCCGGCCCGCCACCGAGGACACGTTCACAACCGTGCCGCCGCCCCGCTCGCGCATGCCGGGAACGACGGCGTGGAGGAGGCGGATGACCCCGAACACGTTCGTCTCGAAGAGCGCCCGGATCGCCTCCATGGGCACGCCCTCGACGGGACCGCGCATGCTGACCCCCGCGTTGTTCACCAGCACGTCGACGTCGCCGGCGACCTCGACGGCTGCCGCGACGGACGCATCATCGGTGACGTCGAGCGCCACGCGCTCCTTCACGTCGATGTCGTCGAGCGTCCCGGGCCGCCGCGCCGTCGCGATGACCTCGTGCCCGCGCTGGGTCAGCTCGATGGCCGCCGCCCGGCCGAACCCCGTCGAACACCCCGTGATCAGTACTCGTGCCATCGTCACTCCCCCTCGTCAGGTCGTGCGCCGAAGTCTGCCCGCTTGAACGAATCCGCGCCGGATGCACCCTCGACCCCGACCCGGTTCCCGACTTACGGTGACGACGGGCACGACCTGGGGGGCGAGACCATGCACGTACGACGCCGAGTTTTCCTGGCGACGATGGTCGCGGCGGTGATCGCGGTGGGCGGCGAGCCGGCGGCGGCGAGTCATTCCTGGAATGGCTACCACTGGCCTTCCGGGCCGGGGCCCGTCACCGTGAGCCTCGGGGACAACGTCGGCGGGACGTGGGACGGGCTCCTCGTCGTGGTCGACGGGCAGTGGGACACGACGTACGTCGACGTGGCGGCCGGCGCGGGGGCGTCGGACGCCGCCTGCTCGCCGGTCGCGGGGCGGGTCGAGGTGTGCAATGGCGAGTATGGCGAGAACGGCTGGCTCGGTCTGGCGACGGTCTGGTTCGACAGCGGCGGCCACATCGCTCAGGGCACCGTTCAGGTCAACGACAGCTACTTCCTGACGCCGACGTACGACAACGACACGGCTCGACTCCACGTCATGTGCCAGGAGGTCGGGCACACCCTCGGCCTCGGCCACCAGAAGAAGCCCCAGGCGAGGTCGTGCATGAACGACTCGTGGGGGCTGTTCAACACCGACTACGACCAGCCCAACCAGCACGACTACGACCAACTCAACTCCCTCTACGCCCACGACGACACGGCACCCGGCGGCGGCACACCGTGCCGGAACCCGAAGAAGTGTCAGCAGGGTGCGGGCCAGGACGAGAACGTGAAGGTCGAACGTCTGCCCAACGGCCACACCAAGGTCACCTGGATCACCCCCGCCAGCGCGTGACTTTTCCTTCCCTTCGGCGTGAAGCCTGCAACGTCGAAGCGGAAGGAACACGGACATGCGCACCATCCGACTGATCGTCCTCGTCCCCCTCGTCAGCCTCGTCTTCGCCGCCCCCGCGGGCGCCAATCACGACGCGGACGTAGGGAACCGGACCCGCCACGTGCAGGCCCACCCCTGCTGGAGCGACATGAAGATCCTCGAGTCGCCCGGCGAGCAGACGCTGACCGGACCGGGCGGGCCGAACCTGCGCAACATCACGAAGATCACGGGGTCGACCGACGGTGGGTGCCGGATCCCATCGCCCGGCCTCGGCGCCGACTTCGTGAACTGGAGCGCCAGCTTCTCAGGACCGAGCGGCAGCTGCGCCGACGCCGATGTGGAGTGGGACTACCCCGTCACCGACTGGGGGAACCTGAACTGCCCGATCAACAACCCCGCCACGGGCACCTACACCTTGAACCTGCACGTGGTCATCCACCCCTACCTCGACCCCGCCGAGGACGGCTGCGTGAAGCAGTTCGCCTACGACGGCGTTTACAAGGTCTGCGACTGGGCGCTCAGGACGCTCGTCGTCGACCTGCCGGCGTAGGGCGGGTGGCGTGACC
This sequence comes from Actinomycetota bacterium, assembly GCA_016179865.1. Taxonomy (GTDB): domain Bacteria; phylum Actinomycetota; class Acidimicrobiia; order IMCC26256; family JACPCJ01; genus JACPCJ01. Next base: position 5,236 of record JACPCJ010000095.1, read on the forward strand.
CTCACCTGAGATCCACGCCCCGGAGCCGAAGGAGCGAGTCGACGGCGCCCGAGAGCCCGAACCGGTCGAGGACGCTGCCGTCCCAGCGGCTGACGATGGTCTCGGGGTGGATGTCGAGGCCCAGCTCCAGGTTCCGCTCGGAGATGGAGCGCCCCTCGGCCCTCGCCGGCTCGCAGACAGGAGGGACGGGGGTGCCGTCGGGGCGGAAGAAGACGAACTCGTCGTCTCTGCGTTCGGCCACGAACCCCCTGGCGTGGACCGAGGTGTGATGGAAGCGGCACAGCTCCAGAAGGTTCCACAACTCGGTCGGCCCACCCCGAGAGCGCCAGATCACGTGGTGGGCGTCGACCCACTTCGTGTTCGTGCAGCCGGGGAACCGGCACCCCTGGTCCCGGGCTCGAAGGGCCCGGCGCATCGCCCTCGGAATGGCGGGCGCCTTCTCGCCCGAGTGGACCGGCACCCCGTCGATCTGGATCACGGGCACGCACGAGCCGTCGCAGAGGAGTCGGTCCAGCGTCTCGGAGGACAGGGCGGTGCCGTTCCCGAGGCAGCCGGCCTCATCCTCGTCCTCCAGGAGGGCCCGCAGGTCAAGGTGCACGTTCACCAAGAAGCGCTCCGAGAACGAGCGCTCTTCCGCGGAAGAGTCGAGGGCCATCTCGGCCAGGCGACAGAAGGCGTCGACCATGCGGGCCGACCAGGGGTCGGACGGCGTGTCGGTGGCGTCTTCCGCGGAAGAGTCGATCTCGGAAACGAAGTCGGCGATGGCCATGGTCTCGGCCACCGATTCGAGGGCAGCCCGGGCCAGGGCCAGGCGCTCGGGAGGCAGGTGGACGACGATGGTGCCCGAGCCGTCGTCGTGCTCGATCACGCTGAGCGCCCGTTCGTGGTGGTGCCTGCGGGCCTCCTCTCGCAGGGTGCGCTCCACAGCGGCCACGCCCTTCGTGATGCGCTCGAGCTGGGCCGCGGTAGAGGCCCGGGCCACGTCAACCAGATCGGATTCGGATTCGGCGGTGGCCACCCGGGTGATGGCCCGCACCTTGGAGTAGGAGAGCTCGCCTGAGAAGAACGCCGCCCGGGTGACCGGAAGGTCCGAGAGCGCCCTCGCCACACGCACCCGCTCGTGGGCGGCGGGCATGGAGAGCCCGCAGCGCCAGTTCAGCCAGACGGCAGTGGATCGACATCCCCACACCGCGTAGCCCTCTCGGCGGTCGAACTCTCCGATGAGGGCCAGCCAGCGGGCCTCGGCGGCGGCCAAGTGAGCGGCCAGCTCGGTGATCTCGGCCTCGATGCGCTCCAGCGGGACCGCCTCCAGTACCCCGGGCGACACCCCGGGCTCTACGACAAGCGTGTCCATGGCCTTCTCCTGTCTTGAATAGAACGAACTGATATACGCTTATTGTAGCTGGCGGGAGTGACACTTGTGCGTCTGGGACCGGGTGAAGGCGTCTTCCGCGGAAGACACGAGGGGGCTGTATGCTGATCTGCATGCAGAGCACGAGTGTCAGGATCGACGCTGCCACCCACCAGGAGCTCAAGCGCCTCGCAGCCGAGATGAACACGACGGTGGGCAACACGGTCTCGCTCGCCGTCCGCGCGCTCCGCCAGGACCGCATCGGCGAGGAGTTGAGCGCCCCGTCGGGTGAAGACGAGGGCACCTGGCTCGATGCCGACGTCAGGTGATGTCGTTGACCTCGAGCTGGGCGTGCCGCAGGGTCGAGAGGCTGGCATTCGCCGCCCCGCGGTCCTGGTGACGGCCCAGCGCATCCTCGACGCAGGCGCGTCGGTCATTCACGTCGTCCCGCTCACGACGACCATTCGTCGGTTTCACTCGGAGATCGTCATCGAGCCGGATGAGGCCAACGGCCTCGACGACGTTTCCGCCGCCCAGTGCCAACACCTCAGAGCCGTCTCCCGCGGCCGGATCCTCGAGGTCCGCGGCAATGTTGGCGCCGGCGTGCTGGCGCAACTCCGCGAGACGATCGCGGTGATCCTTGATCTGCCGTGATGATGGTGAACGAGCCGACGACGTGGGACTGCGCGACCCTGTTCGGATGCTGCTGATCGACGCCGCCAATGTGATCGGGTCTCGCCCAACCGGCTGGTGGCGCGATCGGCCAGGTGCGGCACAAGGCTTCACAGAGCGAGTGCGGGCGACGGTGACCGCGGGACGGCTGGGCCCACCCGTGACCATCGTGCTCGAGGGCCGAGCCCGGGCCGGAGCCGATGAGGCGGACGTGGACGGCGTCGAGGTCGTGCATGCGCCCGGTGAGGGCGACGACACCATCGCCGCCATCGCCGCCGCCAATCGTGACGTGGTCGTGGTCACGGCCGACCGTGAACTGGCCCAACGGGTCCGAGCCGCCGGCGCGGAGGTCGTCGGGCCGAACTGGCTGCTCGACCAGCTCGTCGACTGACCTGCGGACCGAAGCCGGGGCCGGGGATGAGGCCGGCCGGCACCCGAGGTCCTGAGGCGGGATGCAAACGCATACCGTTTTGCTGATCACTATTGGTATGCTGTTCGGGATGGCTACCGAACAAATCGCAGTCCGGCTGCCCGATGAGCTGCTGGTCGTGCTCGATGATCTCGTGGCGCGGGGCGTCTACAAGAGCCGAGCTGCCGCCGTCCGCGCCGGGATCGAGGCCGTGTTCGAACTCGATCGCCGTCGGCGAACGGACAGTGCAGTGGTCGAGGGGTACCGGCGCCTTCCGCCGACGCCAGCCGACCAACAGGCAGCGATCGCGTCGCTGCGAGACGCGATCGTCGAGGAGCCTTGGTGACCGATCCCCGTCGTGGAGAGGTGTGGTGGGGTGAGATCGAGGGTGTTGGGCGCCGGCCCTTCCTGGTGATGAGCCGCTCGGCCGCCATCCCGGTCCTCAACAGCGTGCTTGCCGCTCCCGTCACGCGAACCATCCGCAACATCCCGACCGAGCTGCGGCTGGGGGCGGACGACGGGATGCCTACCGAGTGTGCGGCCGGCTTCGACAACCTTCGGGTCGTCCCGAAGGGATACCTCGTCGAACGGCAGTGCGCCCTCGAACCATCCCGGCTCGCCGAGGCATGCCGGGCGCTCCGGGCTGCGATGGACTGCTGACCCGCCGCTCCGTGACAGATCACTGGCGTGTCGCAGCTGAGGACCGTCGACCTCGGGCCCTCGCGTGAGCCGCGGCTTCGTGTTGTGGCCGGATGCCGACGGGTCGGCGGCGATCCGAGGATTCTGGGATGCGTTGGCCACGGCAGCGCTGCCGTCGTGCAGCACGCACACCCATCGCCTGCACCAGCCTCACATCTCTCTGTCGGTCGCAAACGAGCTGCCAGTGCAAGCGGCCCTTGACGCCGTCGGGGCAGTCCCGAGCAAGCCGATCCGGTTGCGGATCGAGTCCATCGGCCTATTCCCGGGCGGGGTGCTCTTTCTCGCGTGCGTTCCCAACCGGGAGCTTCTTGTCGAACAGCGGCGCGTCCACCAACTCGTCGGGCCGCTCGGGACCGGGACCTGGCCGTTCCTCGCTGAGGGTGAGTGGATGCCTCATGTGACTTGCGGCTGGGGTCTCAGGGAGGACCAGTTCGCGCAAGCCGCCGCCTTGGCGACGAAGTGGCTCCCCATCCACGGGTGGCTCGACCACGGCGGAGTCGAGGACGGCACCACCGGAGAAAGCTGGCCCGCGCCCCAGTGAGGTGGTTCCCCGCCGGTGCTCTCTCGGGATCGCCGGACGGGGCCACTGATCCGTCGATAGGGGCCAGGCGACCCGTCGCACTACTGGTATCCTTACCTCGATACGAGAGTAAGGAGGTGGTCGTGGACGCTGCCGCGAAGGTCACGTCGAAGGGGCAGGTGACGGTCCCGAAGGCAGTTCGTGATGCGCTCGGCATCAAGGAGGGAGACGAGGTCGTCTTCCGCGTCGAGGGCGATCGGGCTGTTCTGGCTCGTACGCCGGACTTCCTCGATCTGGCGGGCACGATCCGGGTGCCCGCGGCGAAACGCAACGTGGCCTGGGATGAGGTCATCCGGCGTACGAGGTCCGACCGAGCCTCGGCGCGGCGTTGAGCGCGTTCATCGACACGAACGTCCTGGTCCGTCATCTGACAGGCGACCCGCCCGAGATGGGGGCACGGGCGACCGCCTACCTCCGACAGGAGCGGGAGCTGTTGCTCACTGATCTGGTGGCGGCCGAGACGGTGTACGTCCTGGAGTCGTTCTACGAGGCACCCCGAGCCGATGTCGCCGAAGCGCTGCGCTCGCTGCTCGCCTTCGACTCGATCGTCTGCGTCGATCCCGCGCTGCTGCTGCGAGCGGCCGAGGTGTACGAAACCGATGGGATCGACTTCGCCGAGGCCTACCTCGTCGCCTGTGCCGAGAGCACCGGGGTCGGCAACATCGCCTCCTTCGACCGGTCCCTCGATCGCGTCGACACGATCGAGCGGGTCGAGCCGCCGCCGGTCTGATCCGCGGGCACCGGCCGCCGGCCGCGAACGCGACGACGACGTAGGTCGGCGTGGCGGGCGAGTTTCTGTCGGCGCCGGTCATCCATCGCGGTGGTGCGCGAACCGGCGTGACGCGCGGAACCCGGTGGCTCACCGTCGACGACTACGCAGCCCTCTGCTCGGAAGAACCCGCAAGCGCGCTGGCCCGACATCACCGTTGTCGACGCCACCCGCGAGTAGCGGACTGGTGGCTGGGCGCATCCGTCGAGCAGACACTCAGGTCACCTGATCTCGATCGGATTCCCCAATCCGATTATCCGAGCAGTGCGGCACGTCTTGCGCTGTCGTCCTTGGCTTGGCGACGGCATCATGAGGCCGTGGCGGAGTTTGTCGTGACCTCAGATGGTGAACGACTCGCAGTCGATATGGCTGGCGAGGCTGCTGGCGCATCGGTGCTGCTTTGTCACGCGCTGGCCGGGGGCCGGGAGACATGGAATGGCGTCTCGGCCGAGCTTCTTGCGTTTGGCTGTCAGGTGGTGACGTTCGATCAGCGAGGCCACGGTGAGTCGTCAGGTCCGGGGACGGTCACCGTCGAGCGTCTCGCCAACGATGTCGTTGAGGTGGTCACCCAGCTTGGGCTCGAAGAGGTATCTCTGGCCGGGCACTCAACGGGTGGCTACGCCCTCTTGGCGATCGATCCTGAGTTTCTCGACGAGCGAGCCCGATCAATCACAACGCTTGGGACGACAGCGAGGCTCGAGAGTGCGCGCACGCGGGCGATGCTGCGCTGGGCTGGCTCACCAACGGCCGCGCGCCTCCAGGCGACTCGCTGGCCGGGAAAGATGCTCGTCCGAAGAGGAGCGTTCGGGCCCGATCCGACAGATGAAGCGATCGATATGACCTGGGCGACCGCTGCCCAGTGCTTGCCCGAAACGCGACGCCGCTACATCACCGCCCTACTTGAAGGGTCAGATCTCACCAACCGAGTTGGCGCGATTCCAGTGCCGGTTACCTCGATCGCTGGCAGTCGAGACCGCGTCACGCCACCCGAGCACGCTCGGATGATCGCCGAGATCGCGGCCGACGGGCGCTTTGTCGAACTCACTCACGTTGGTCACATGATCCCCGTCGAAGCGCCGACGGAGACTGCCACGGCGATCATGGCTTCAATCGAGCGCCCATGACCGCGCATCCTTCGCCAACCCGGCGCTCGCAGTTTCCTGCCGCGCAGTTGTCGTGATCGAGCCCCCAGCCACCCGAATCACGACGATTGCGCGGCGTGAAACGCGCCGGCGGCCACTTCGGTCAACAGACCGGCGGGTCCCGACCTTGGGTGCGGGGCGGACCGGTCGATAGCCTTCGCCCGATCCGCCCCCGTCCCAAGGAGACCGGATGCCGCTCGCGGCCGCCGAACGCGCGCTGCTCGAAGAGCGCCGCCCGCTAACCAAAGAAGAGGTGCTCGCCGTCGCGCGTCTCCCCCTCGACGACCTGCCCGACCTCATCGCCCTCGCCCACAAGGTGCGGCTCGAATACCGCGGCCCTGAGGTCGAGCTCGAGAGCCTGATCAACGCCAAGTCGGGAGCGTGCGCCGAGGACTGTGCCTTCTGCTCGCAGTCCGCGCACTTCGACACCGGGGTCGACGTGTACCCCTTCCTCGACGTCGAGGAGGTCGTCGCCGCGGCACGCGACTCCCGTGACGCCGGGGCCACCCAGTTCTGCATCGTGGTCGCCGTGCGGGGCCCGTCGGAGCGCCTATTGGATCGCGTCATCGACGCCGTTGACGCCGTCCACGCCGAGACGGGGCTGGAGGTCGCGTGCTCCCTCGGGCTCCTGACCCCCGAGCAAGCGCAGCGCCTCGCCACGCACGGCGTCCGTCGCTACAACCACAACCTCGAGGCCCCTCGCTCGATGTTCCCCCGGATCTGCACGACGCACACCTACGACGACCGGGTCGAGACGGCGCTGCTCGCCAAGTCGACGGGGATGGAGCTGTGCTGCGGCGGGATCATGGGCATGGGCGAGACGCTCGAGGAGCGCATCGACTTCGCCTTCGAGCTGGCGGCGCTCGACCCGTGCGAGGTGCCGGTCAACTTCCTCAACCCGCGGCCGGGCACGCCGCTGGCTGCGACCCCGGTGCTCTCATCACGCGAAGCCCTGCAAGCCATCGCCCTCTTTCGGCTCGTGATGCCCGCGGCGTGGATCCGCCTCGCCGGGGGCCGCGAGCTGGTGCTCGGCGAACTCCAGGCCATGGGGCTCTACGCCGGAGCCAACGCCCTCATCATCGGCAACTACCTCACCACCCTGGGCCGGACGCCGGAAGAGGACATCGCCCTCCTCGACGCCCTCGGCATGCCGGTCGCCGACGGCCCGGGAGAGGGTCGCTACGTAGTCGCCGCCGACGGCACCCACGCCCTGCCCGCCCGCCCTCCCCGCACCCGGATCCCGTTGAACGTCGAGTGAACGCCACCGGGGACTACCGGAAGCTCGACCAGGCCCACGTCTGGCACCCGTTCACCCCGATGTCCGTCTGGCTCAACGACGACCCGCTCGTCATCGAGCGGGGTGAGGGCTGCGAGCTGATCGACACCGACGGCAACCGCTACCTCGACGGGGTCTCGTCGCTGTGGGTCAACATCCACGGCCACGGCCACCCAGCCATCGACGCCGCCATCCGCGAACAACTCGACGCCGTTGCCCACTCAACCTTCCTCGGCCTCACCCACCCCCCGGCCATCGAACTTGCCGCCCGCCTCGTCGCCATCGCCCCTGGGGATCTGACCCGGGTCTTCTTCTCCGAGAACGGCGCCGCCGCCGTCGAGGTGGCCCTGAAGATGGCGTACTCCTACTGGCGCAACCAGGGCCAGGAGCGCGACCGCTTCGTGCGCCTCCAGCACGCCTACCACGGCGACACAATCGGCGCCGTGTCCATCGGGGGCATCGAGCGCTTTCACGACAGCTACCGCCCGCTGCTCTTCGCCACCGCCGAGCTGCCGGCGCCCTACTGCTACCGGTGCCCGCTCGGCAAGGAGTACCCCTCGTGCGACATCGCCTGCGCCGACGAGCTGGAGCCGCTCCTCGCCCGCGAGGGAGACCGGGTGGCGGCCGTGGTGGTGGAGCCACTCGTGCAGGGCGCCGCCGGGATGATCACCGCCCCCGACGGGCACCTGGCCCGCGTCGCCGAGATCGTCCGCCGCCATGGAGTCCTGTTGGTCGTGGACGAGGTGGCCACCGGCTTCGGGCGCACGGGACGGATGTTCGCGTCGGAGATCGACGGCGTGGAGCCCGACATCATGTGCCTCGCCAAGGGCATCACCGGGGGCTACCTGCCGCTGTCCGCCACCCTCGCCACAGAGGCCGTCTTCGACGCCTTCCTTGGGGCCCCCGAGGAGCACAAGACCCTGTACCACGGCCACTCGTACTCCGCGAACCCGCTGTGCTGCGCGGCGGCGCTCGCCAACCTGGCCGTCTTCGAGGAGGAACGCACCCTCGAGGGGCTTGAACCCAAGATCGAGCTGTTGCGCGAGCTGTTGGAGCCGCTCCGCCGCCACCCCAACGTGGGCGACATCCGCCAGCGGGGCTTCATGGTCGGGATCGAGCTGGTGGCGGACAAGCAAACCAAGGCGGAGTTCGACGAGGCCCTCCAGACGGGGGCCGAGGTGGCACGCCGGGCCCGCCCCAAGGGAGTGATCGTGCGGCCCCTGGGCGACGTGGTGGTGCTGATGCCGCCCCTCGCCATGTCGGAGCAGCAGCTCAACACGCTGGTCCGGGCCGTGGCCGAAGCGATCGACGAAGCGTGCGCCGCAGTGGGGAGTTCGCCATGACCGATCCCCTCGACTTCCTCGACGAGGAGCTGGCCGGGCTCGACGCCGCGTCGCTCCGGCGCCGGGTGCGCTCGCTCTCGTCGGCCCAGGATCCCGAGGTCGTGCTCGACGGTCGCCGGCTCGTGCTGCTGGCGTCCAACAACTATCTCGGTCTCGCCAACCACCCGCGGGTCGTGGCCGCCGCCAAACAGGCGGCCGACGAGTGGGGGGTCGGTGCAGGGTCTGCCCGCCTCATCAGCGGGGGCGTCACGCTCCACGACGAGCTGGAGCGGCGCCTGGCCGAGTTGAAGGGTCAGGCCGACGCCGTGCTGTTCTCCTCCGGCTACCTCGCCAACCTCGGCACGATCTCGGCGCTCGTCGGGCCCGCCGACGCCGTGTTCTCCGACGAGCTGAATCACGCCTCCATCATCGACGGGTGCCGGCTGTCGAGGGCCGGCGTCCACGTCTACCCCCACCGCGACGTCGACCAGCTCGAGAAGCTCCTCTCTGACTGGCGCCGCGACCACGCCGGCGACCGTGCGCTCGTGGTGACCGACTCGGTCTTCTCCATGGACGGCGACCTGGCGCCCCTCCCCGACCTCGCCGATGTGTGCGAGGCGTACCGGGCCATCCTCATGGTCGACGAGGCCCACGCCACCGGCGTCGTAGGGCCCGAGGGGCGGGGCGCGGTGGCCCACTTCCGCATGGAGGATCGGGTACCGGTCGTCATGGGCACCCTGTCGAAGGCCCTCGGGTCCGCCGGGGGGTTCGTCGCCGGGTCGGCATCGCTCTGCGACTACCTGCGCAACCGGGCGCGGGCATTCATTTTCGACACGGCCATGCCGGCGCCCGTGGCGGCCGCAGCTCTGGCCGCGCTCGACCTGTTGACGTTGGAACCAGGGCGGCCGGAACGGGTTCGCGACCGGGCCCTACGCCTGCACGACGAGCTGCGCCTCCTCGGATACGAGGCGCTGGCACCCGACGCCGCCGTGGTTCCGGTGATGGTGGGCGAGGCCCAGGTCGCGGTCGACCTCGCCGCTCGGCTCCTCGATCTGGGCGTTCTCGTTCCGGCCATCCGGCCCCCCACCGTCGCTCCCGGCACCTCCCGCCTCCGATGCACCGTCATGGCGAGCCACACCGACGACCATCTCCGCCGCGCCGTCGACGCCTTCGCTGCCTGCGCACCTTGACCATTCGCTTCGTCACCGGCACCGACACCGGCGTGGGCAAGACGGTAGCGGCCGCCGCCCTCGTACGGGCCTCGGTCGCGGACGGCCGATCGGTCATCTACTTCAAGCCGGTCCAGACCGGCGTCGGCCCCGCTGAGCCAGGTGACGCCGACTTCGTGCGGGCCGCAGCCGAGGTCACGGCGGTCGAGGGCCTGCGATTCCCCGACCCGCTTGCCCCGGCTGTGGCGGCGGAGGTGGCGGGCGAGAAGGTGGACGCCGACGCGCTCGCCACCCGGGCCCTCGATCTGGCGGCGGAGGTCGACGATCTCGTCGTGGAGGGGGCCGGGGGCCTGCTCGTGCCCCTCTCCGACTCCGTCGACATGGCGGGCTTTGCGCGGATGCTCGGCGCCGAGCTGGTGGTGGTGGCTCGCCCGACGCTCGGCACCCTCAACCACACCGCCCTCACCCTGGAGGCTGCTCGCGCCCGCGGCTTCGAGCCCGTCCTGGTCATCGCCGGATGGCCAGCGGAGCCCGACCTGACCGAAACCACCAACCGCGCCCGGCTGGAAGCGATGGCCCCGCTCCTGGGCGTCGTGCCCGCCATCCCCGGCCTCAACGTCGAGGCGGGAGCGTGCCCGGAGCCACCGGTGCTCCGGCCCCGCTGATCCACGATGGGATGGGCCCGCTGGGTGGTTGGCGCCGTGGCGTTCGTCGGCGCCGCGTGGCTCGGCGTCTTCCTCCTCGCCCGCCGGCTGCCACCCGGGGTTGCACGAGAGGCCGTGCTCTTCATCCCGCACGCGGTGGTCACGGTCAAGCGTCTGATGCGAGATCCGAGCGTGCCCCGGCGGGTCAAACTCGTGCTGGCCTTCGCCGGCCTCTGGGCCTTCTCTCCCATCGACCTCATCCCCGAGTTCATCCCCGTGGTCGGGGTCCTCGACGACCTCGTCGTCGTAGCGTTTGCACTGCGGTACGCAGCCCGGCACACACCGCCTGAATCGCTCCGCGCCGCCTGGCCGGGAGATCCCCGCTTGCTGAATCGACTTCTGGGGCACCCATGATGGGCGTCAAGACCTGCCTGCCCAGCGCCGACAAGGAACCATGCCGCCGGTGAGCATCGAGATCCCCAAGCTCCGCGCGCTTGTTCGACACGCCTTGCCCAACGTGGTCGAGGCCACGCTCGCCCCGCTGGCGGTCTTCTACGGCGCCATGTGGGCGATCGGCGTCTGGGGTGCGCTCGGCGCCGCCCTCGTGTGGTCGTACGGCGCCATCGGCTTCCGGCTCGTAACGGGCCGGCGCGTCCCGGGGATCCTGCTCCTCGGCGCCTTCGGCCTGACGGCACGCACCGTCGTCGCCCTCGCCAGCGGCAGCACCTTCGTCTACTTCCTCCAGCCGTCGCTGGGAACTGTCGCCGTGGCCGGCACCTTCTTGATGTCCGTTCCCGCCGGGCGCCCGCTGGCCCAACACCTCGCCGTCGACTTCTGCCCGCTCCCCGAAGCGTTCATGGCCCACCCGCATGTGCAGGTGTTCTTTGCCCGCATCTCGGTGCTCTGGGGCTTCGTGTTCCTGGCCAACGCCGCCACCACGGTGTGGTTGCTCATGAGTCAGTCGATCGGGGTCTACCTCTTGGCCAAGACGGTAACCGGGTGGGCCCTGAGCGGCAGCGCCATCGGCATCTCCGCGTGGTGGTTCCTGCGGTCGATGCGCGGCGAAGGCATCGCCGTCACCCGCGCCCCCGCCTGATTCACAAACTTTGGATCTTCGCGTGGGCTATGCCCGCGCAAAGACCCAAAGTTCGGGGAGTCAGGGCTGGTAGCGCTCCACGAGGCCGTCGAGGGCGGGGTCGTTCGGCGCCTTGCGGGCCGCGTCGGTCGGGGTCCCCAGGTAGAGGAACCCGACGACGTCGTCTTCACTGCCCAGGCCGAGCGCACTTCGCACGCGCGGGTCGTAGGCGGGGTCACCCGTGCGCCACATCGAGCCGTAACCCAAGGCGGTGGCGGCGAGAAGCACGTTCTGGGCCGCGGCCACGGCGGCGTCGCGCTGTTCGACCCACGGGATCTTCTCCGACGGCCTCCGAACCGCGCACACGACCACGACCATGGGTGCCCGGCGGAGCTTGGTCAGCTCCTTCTCGTGTTTCGCCGGCTCCGGGTCCTTGCCTGCCTCCTCGCAGCGGGCGAGATAGGCGTCGGCAAGGACCTTGCCGAAGGCGTCCATCCCGTCGTCCTCGAGCACGACGAACTTGAACGGGCGCAGCGAATCGTGGTCGGGCGCGCAGGCCGCCGCCTCGAGGATGACCTTGAGGTCGTCGTGCGAAGGCGCTGGTTCTCCGAGGCGACCGATGGACCGGCGGGCTCTGATCGCTTCGACTGCGTCCATCCGACCTCCATGGAAACCTGACGTGGGCGTCAGGATACGATCCCGCTCTCATGGGGAACCAGCCACGGCTCGACGTCAGCGGACGCCCGGTCGCCCTGCGCGACATCGATCTCGAGCGATTCTTCCGGCCGAAATCGGTGGCCGTCATCGGCGCGTCCGACACCAGCGCCCGCCCCAACACCGCCATGTGGCGCAAGATCCGCGACTGGGGCGAGGCATGGGGCGCCACCGTGCACCCGGTCAACCCCAACCGCGACACGATCGACGGCGTCCCCTCCTTCGACAGCGTCGCCGACGTCCCTGGCGACCTTGATCTCGCCGTGATCCTCGTCGGTCAGGCGGTCGAGGCCTTCGAGGCCGTCCTCGAGAAGAAGCCGGCCTTCGCCGTGATCTTCGCCGCCGGCTTCGCCGAGGTCGGGCCCGAAGGGGAGGAACTCCAGGCCCGCCTGGAAGGCCTGGTCGCCGAGGGCGACACCCACCTCCTCGGGCCCAACACCAACCTCAACGCCTTTGAGGTCTACCCCGAGGGCAACCCGGGACGGGCGCTGGCGCTCATCACCCAGAGCGGGCACCAGGGTCGGCCCATCTTCCAGGCCCAGGATCTGGGCCTCAACATGTCGCACTGGGCACCCACGGGGAACGAGGTCGACCTCGAGTTCGCCGACTTCGCCCGCTACTTCGCCGACCTCCCCGACGTCGGCGTCATCGCCGCCTACGTCGAGGGCTTCAAGAACGGCCGCAGCTTCATGCTCGCCGCCGACCACGCCGCCCGGCAGGGCAAGCCCCTCGTCATCGTCAAGGTCGGCCGCACCGACGAAGGCCGGTCGATGGCCAAGTCCCACACGGGCCACCTCACCGGTTCCGACGCCGTCGTCTCGGCAGCCTTCCGGCAGTTCGGGGTCATCCGAGTCGACGGGCTCGACGAATTGCAGGACACGTCGATGATGCTCGCCCGGGCCGCACCACCCCGGGGCCCCGGCCCGAGCGGGCGCTCAGAGCGGAAACCTGGCGTCTGCATCTATGCCATCTCCGGCGGCACGGGCGCCCACATGGCCGACATGGCCGCCGCCGCCGGGCTGCGCCTCCCCGACCTGACCCCCGCCACCCAGAAGAAGCTGCACCAGTGGATCCCCACGTACCTGCGCGTCTCCAACCCCGTCGACAACGGTGGGGCACCGTCGGCCGACGAGCGGGGACCCAAGATCCTCGACGCCATCATCAACGACCCCAACGTCGACCTCGTCATCTGCCCCATCACCGGGGCGCTGGCGAGCATGAGCCTGCCGTTGGCCCGCGACCTGGTGGCCGCCCAGCAGAAGACCCACAAACCCATCTGCGTGATCTGGGGCTCCCCCACGTCCGACGGTGAGGCGTACACCGAGGTGCTCTTGAAGTCGAACCTCCCGGTGTTCCGCACCTTCTCGAACTGCGTGGGCGCGGTGAAGGCCTACTTCGACTACCACGAGTTCCTCGGCCGGTACCGCTCCCCATTCGAGAAGCCGGTGCTTCGAAGGTCGGCCGTCGCGGGTGGGGTCGACGCGTTGCTCGCCACGCCCGGGGCGATGTCGGAGTGGCGCTCGAAGGAGGTGCTCACCGCCTACGGCATCCCGGTCACCCGGGACACGCTCGTGACTTCTTCCGCCGAGGCCGCCCGGGCGGCGGCGAAGACGGGATTCCCGGTCGTCCTCAAGGCGTCGTCGCCCGACCTCCTCCACAAGAGCGACCTCGGGCTCGTGAGGGTCGGCCTGAGCTCGGCCGGCGAGGTGAAGCGCGCCTACGGCGAGCTGATGGACACGGTCGCCGAGAAGGCGCCCCGGGCCCAGGTCGAGGGGGTGATCGTCTCGGAGATGGTCGAGGGTGGCGTCGAGTGTGTCGTCGGCGTCAGCCAGGATGACCTCTTTGGGCCCACCATCATGTTCGGCCTGGGCGGGATCTTCGTCGAGGTCCTGCACGACGTGACCTTCCGCGTCCCCCCCTTTGACCGGGCCGAGGCCGGGCGCATGATCCGGGAGGTACAGGGCTTCCCGCTCCTGGCGGGCGCCCGCGGCCGGGCGAAGGCAGACCTCGGGGCGCTGGTCGACGTCATCCTGAAGGTTCAGCGGCTGGCCCTCGACCACGCCGGATCCTTGGCCGAACTCGACATCAACCCGCTCGTGGTGCGGACCAAGGGCGCCGTCGCCCTCGACGCCCTCGTGGTCGCCCGATAGACCCTCACCGATGGTCGACTCTCCGGCGTTTGTGAAGGACGCGACCTGCATCGTCGGCATCGGCCAGACCGAGTTCGCCAAGGCACTCGAGCCCTCAGAGAAACAACTCGCCCTCACCGCCATCAAGGCCGCCCTCGACGACGCCGGGATCAACCCGTCGGAGGTGAACGGCCTCTCCTCCTACACGATGGAGAACGTCGAGGAGTTCGACATCGCCCGCAACCTGGGCCTCGGCGACGTCACGTGGTTCTCCCAGGTCGGCTACGGCGGAGGCGCCGGGTGCGGCGTGGTGGGGAACGCCGCCATGGCCGTGGCCACAGGACAATGCGACGTTGCCGTGGCGTGGCGGTCGAGAAAGCGCGGAGCCCGCACGTCCCGCCCGTGGGCGGGCGTCGGCCAGCGCGTCAGCGGGCATCCCCAGTGGAGTCGCCCGTTCGGCCTGCTCCGCCCGGTCGACGAGGTGGCGATGCTCGCCCGCCGGGCCATGCACGAATACGGCTGGACCCGAGACCACCTCGCCAACGTGGCCCTCGCCTTCCGGGCCCACGCCAATCGCAACCCGAGTGCCCAGATGTACGGCAAGGAGATGACCCGCCAGGACTACACGGATGCCCGCTGGATCAGCGAGCCCCTGTGCTTGTTCGACAACTGCTTGGAGACCGACGGCGCCAGCGCCGTCGTGATCGTTCGCTCCGACCGGGCCCGCCACTGCCCCCAGCCGCCCGTCTCCATCCACGCCTTTGCCCAGTCGATCAACCGCCAGCACCAGGTGATGACGAACTACTTCGGCGACGACCCGCTCGAAGGGCCGGCCTGGGCCTGCGCGCGCCGGCTGTGGTCGCTGGCCGATGTGGGTCCCGGCGACGTCGACGTCGCCCAGATCTACGACGCCTTCTCGCCCCTCGTGCCCTTGTCGTTGCAGGGCTACGGCTTCTGCGCCAAGGGCGAGGGCGGACCGTTCACCGACGACGGCGCCCTGGAGTGGCCCAACGGGCGCCTGCCGACCAACACGTCGGGCGGGGGAATGTCGGAGGCCTACGTCCACGGGTTCAACCTGATCACGGAGGGTGCGCGCCAGATCCGGGGCCAGGCCATCAACCAGGTCGAGGGGGCCGAGGTGTGCCTCGTGACGAGCGGCGAGGGCGTCCCCACCGGCGCCCTCCTCCTGACGGCGGCCCGATGACTCCTCGCTTTTGCCCTAGTGCACCGGCGATTCGCGGCGTCATCGGACATAAGTCACCCGGTGCCGCTCGCTTGTGCCCGGTTCGTCCGCACCGGCCGGGCGCAAAAGGGCAGAAGCGATGATCGAGGGGATCCTCCTGCCCGAGCTCGACGACGACTCGCGGCCGTTCTGGGACGGGTGCGCGGCGGGCGAACTCCGGGTGCAGGCATGCGGCGAGTGCGGGCGGCTCCGGTTCCCACCTCGACCCATGTGCCCCTGGTGCCAGTCGTTCGCACACAACTGGAACGCCGTCTCGGGCCGGGGTCGGGTGTGGTCGTTCGTCGTGCCCCACGCGCCGCTTCTCCCCGCCTACCAGGAGTTCGCCCCCTACAACGTCATCGTGGTCGAGCTGGACGAGGACCCGACGATCCGCATGGTCGGCAACCTGGTGGCTTCGGAATATCAACCCATCAACTCGGTCGACCCCTACTCGATTGAGATTGGGCAGCCTGTGCGCGTGGTGTTCCAGCGCCTGGGCGAAGGCGAGGAGGCCGTGGCGCTCCCCCGGTGGGTGCGGGCTTGACCGGCCTAAAGGTCAAATACCCCCGTCCCAGCCCCGGTTCATGACCTTTAGGCCAGCGCACCGTACCGGTGCCCGGTGACGGTTACGCCTTCATCACGCCCGGCGGCTCAGGGGGCGGGGCTGTACACCTCGGGCTCGACGATCGTGGTGGTCCAGCTCCCCGACAGATCGCGATCCTCCAGCGCCCTGACGGCGTCGACCGCGAACCGGGCCACGGTGGCCGCCTCGGTCGCCGCCGGCGTGAGCACCGAGTTCTCGAAGTTCTCGTGCTGGCGGAAGCCCTCCGGAAGGGCCATGCCCGCCGCAGCGAGGAGATCCACCGTCGGGGTGTCGAAGCCGGAGGGCAGGGCGATGAGATAGAGCGGAGCGCCTCCCGCGTCGGCGTCGATCGTGATCTGAGCGGTGGCGGTGTTCTCGGGCGCGCCCTTGAGCCGACTCAGGAAGCCCTTGCGCTCGGGGGCCGGCGGGGGTGGCCCGGCCAGGTGCAGATAGTTTCCGATGGGCTTGCGCTGCTCCTCTTCGAGGAGCTGGCGAAGCTGCGCCGCCGGCGTGTCGACGTTCGGGGGCGTAAACGGATAGTCCTCATTCCAGGTGAAGCCCATGTCGACAACCTACGCATCGCGGACAGGCCGCGTGAGGTAGAAGCGGTTCCCGTCCGGATCGGCGAACAGAAACGAGCTGAACCCGGGCGAGTCGACGATGTCGGAGCAGTCGACCCCCGCCGCCCGCAGTTCGCCGAGCAGCTCGGCGGGGTCACGGTCGGTCACTAGGTTGACGGTGGCCGCGCCGCTGCCCGTGAGGCCCCTCCCCTGCCAGAGCGCCTGGCTCGGCTCGAGGACGAAGAGGAACCCGCCGACCTGGTACGTAGCGAAGCGGTGCTCGTCCTTGCCCTCGAAGATCGGCTCAAGCTCGAGCTTCTCTCGGTACCAGGCCAGGGCGGCGTCGAGGTCGGCCACGTAAAGCGACGCCGCCGCCATGGAGAGGGCACCGAGGGAAGGACTCACTCCCCCTGCTCGCCCGCCGGCTTCCCCATCGAGGCCATGGCCTCCATGAGGGTGAGGATGGTGACCTCCTTCTCGGGCGGGTGGATCTCCTTGCCCGACGGCGTGGGCCGGGTGTCGACGTCGGTCGCCTGCGCCCGCAGCGCCCCCACGGTGCACTGCTCCTTGGGGATGTGCCGGTAAGGGTCGTACGAGAAGAGCCGCATGGCGTTCTCGTGCGTGATCTTGTTGATCTCGTCGTCGGGAAGATCGGCGAGGTACTTCATCGCCGTCTCGGGCGCGAAGGGCCACGTGGAGTCGGAGTGCGGGTAGTCGCACTCCCAGGTGATGTGGTCGAGGTTGAGGTGATGGCGGTTCTCGACCCCGAAGGCGTCGTCGATGAAACACGTGATGATGCGCTCGTGGAACATGTCGCTCGGGCGCTTGCCGTCGGGGAACGTCGAACCCGTCCACGCCTTGTGGTGCTCGTAGACGTAGTCGATTCGCTCGAGGAAGTACGGGATCCATCCGATGCCGCCCTCGGAGAGGGCGAAGCGCACCGGGAACTCCTTGAGCACGCGCGACCACACCAGGTCGGACGCCGCCTGAACGATGTTCATTGGCTGGAGCGTGATCATCACGTTGAGCGGAGCCTCCGGCGAGGTGATGACGACCTCGCTCGAGGAGCCGATGTGGAGGCAGATGACGGTCTCGGTGTCGGCGCACGCCTTCCAGAAGGGGTCCCAGTGGGGGTCGTGGATCGACGGCCAGCCGAGCTTGGCCGGGTTCTCCGAAAACGTGACCGCGCGGCAGCCCTTCTCGGCATTGCGGCGCACTTCGGCGGCCATCTCGTCGGGGCTCCAGATCGGCGGGAGCTGGAGGGGGATGAACCGGCCCGGGTACGTGCCGCACCACTCGTCAATGTGCCAGTCGTTGTAGGCCCGCAACATCGTGAGGGCCAGGCTCGGGTCGACGATCTCAGCCTGCACCGGCTTGGCGAAGAACTGACCACAGAACTGGGCGTGGCTCGGGAAGCACATCGAGCCCAGGACCCCGTTGGCGTTCATGTCTTTGATGCGCTCGTGGATGTCGTAACAGCCGGGCCGGATCTCGGCGAACGACGCCGGCTCGGTGCCATACTCCTCCGGGGGCCGGCCGGCGACCGCGTTGAGGCCGATGTTGGTGGCGGCCTGCCCCTGCCACTGCCACTCCTCGGTGCCGTCGTCCTTGGTGACGAGCTTCGGTGCTTCGTCTTTGAACTGTTCGGGGACGTGGCCCTCGTACATGTCGGGTGGCTCGACCACGTGGTCGTCGACGGAGACGAGGATCATGTCTTCCACGTTCATGGCGTCCCCCTAGTCGTCCAGTTGGAAGATCCGGATGGCGTTGCCGGCCAGGATCTTCTCGCGTTCTTCAGCGGTGCACTCCGCCAGCGTCTCGGTAATCACCTTGCGGCTGTGGGGCCAGTCGTTCCCGTGGTGCGGGTAGTCGGTGGACCACATCATGTTGTCGACGCCGACCTGCTGGCGCTGGCGCACGCCCGCCGGGTCCCAGATGTAGGTGGCCGACATGTTGCGGTACCAGTACGTGCTCGGCGGTTCCGTGATCGGGATGTCGCTCCACGAGCGGTTGCGCCAGTACTTGTCGTCCATCTGTTCGAGAAAGTGCGGGATCCAACCCGTCGACACCTCCACCATGCAGACGTGCAGCTCCGGGAACCGCTCGAAGGTGCCCGTGAAGATGAGCTGACCGATCGTGCTCGGGACCATCGAGAACACCCCAGCGAGGCTGGCGGCAGCGCGAGCGCCCGCCATCTCGCGCTTCCCATCCTTCTGGCCCTGGCCGTAGAGGCGCGCCTGACCCTGGCGGGCGGCCTGCCGCTGGCTCCTCGAAATGAGGTTGATGTGGATGGTGACAGGCACCCCCTCGTCGACCGCCGCGGCCCAGAAGGGGTCGTCATCCTCGGAGATCATGTCGCCCCCCGAGGGCCAGCAGGAGACCACCACGCCCTTGAACCCGCGTGCCTTGGCCTTCCGAAGGGTGTCGACGGCGGTGTCGATACCGAGGGACGGGATCTGGGCCATGCCGAGGAGCCGGGTGTGGTCCGGAGCGCAGAACTCGTCCCAAAGGAAGTTGTTGTACGCCTCGACGCCGGCGAGGACGGCGGCGTCGTCATCGTGACCGAGCCAGTACCCGATGGTCCGCTGGGGCGGGAAGATCACCTCGGCGTCGACGCCGTCGGTGTCCATGTCCTTCAAGCGCTCGGCGCCGTTGTAACAGCCGGATCGGGCCTCGTCGTAGGTCACGCCGGTCCAGCGGAACTGGTCCCACGGCATCCCGGGCGTCGCCGTCAGGCCGATGGGGTCCGGCGTCTCGGAGCCGGGGGTGAGCCAGGCATCCCCGCCGTCCTGGTCCTTCACGAGCTTGGGCGCCTGGTCCTGGAACTGCTCGGGCAGCCAGTTCTTCCAGATGTCGGTCGGCTCGAGGACGTGGGCATCGGCCGAGATGATGCGGTACTCCCCCCTCATCGGGTCGCCGCCTCCGGCGGCTGCCCCGATGAGCGGGGCCGCCCATTATTGATTCGCTCGCTCCGCTCGCTCATGCTCCTTACCGTACCTGACACGTGTGTCAGGTTCTACCCCCGTGAACGCGCCGTAGTCTCTCGGGTCAGTGGAGGCGCTGCTCGCCGGAATTCGGGTCGTCGACGCCGGCGGCGAGCCGGTCTCATTGGCCGGCCGGATTCTCGCCGACCTCGGCGCCGAGGTCGGGCCAGCCACGCCGAGGGCGCTCGCCCGGGCCGACGTGGTGATCGAGACCCCGGGGTGGCCGGGATGCCCCGTACTCGACCCCGCCGATGCCCCCGACGCCGTCTGGGTGCGGGTGACGCCGTTCGGGCTCGACGGGCCCCGGAGCGGGTGGCGGGCGTCTGACCTCGGGATCATGGCGGCGTCGGGCAACATGCACGCCACGGGCGACCCGGACCGGCCGCCCGTCCGGCCGAGCGAGCCTGCCGCCTACGCCCACGTCGGACCCGAGGTCGCCTTCGCCGCGCTCAGTGGCCTGGCGCGGGGTGGGCCGGCGATGATCGACGTGTCGATGCAGGAGGTGGTGCTGGCCGCCAACATGTGCGCCCCCGCCCGGCTCGCCCGCACCGGAGAACACGTCCGCCGGCGGGGCGCCAACATCGGGCGCACACGGGAGATCTGGGCCTGTAGGGACGGGTGGGTGAGCTTCGGCCTGCGAGGGGGGAAGGCCAGGGCGGCCAGCCTGGAGACCGTCACCCGCCTGTGCATTGAGGCCGGGATCGCCCCTCCCGAAATGGCCGCCATCGACTGGACGGCCTGGTCTCACACGGAGGCGCCAGACGACGAGCTCAAGGCGATCGAGGACGCCGTGGCGCGCCTCTTCGCCCTCCGGACCATGGCCGAGTGGTACGAGGTCGCGTGCGAGACCAACCTCATGCTCGCCCCCATCAACTCGCCGAAGGAGATCTACGGCTCGGCCCAACTCGCCGCCCGCCACTTCTTCGACCCGTCCACTGGCCGCCCCCGCACCTTCGTCCACGCCCGAGCCCCTGTTCTTGACGGTGGATTCCGTCGTATGGACGGAATCCACCGTCAAGAACGAGGGGGGAACGACGGCGCGGGGCCGTGGGCGGGGACGAAGATCCTCGAATTCGGGTCAGGGGCCGCCGGCCCCATCGCCACCCGGTACTTCGTCGAGCACGGCGCCACCGTCATCCGGGTCGAGTCGAAGACCCGGCCCGACTTTCTCCGCACCTACGCCCTCGGGCCCGGAAATCCCTTCGGGCTCGAGGGCTCGGTCATGTTGGACGGGTTGAACGTCGGGAAGCTCTCGGTCACCCTCAACCTCAAGCACCCCAGGGGGGTGGCCCTGGCCGGCCGGCTCGTCCACTGGGCCGACGCCGTGGTCGAGAACTTCGCGCCCAAAGCGATGAGGGGCTTCGGCCTCGGCTACGACACCCTGGCCGCGGGCAGGCCCGACCTCGTCATGGTGTCGTCGTGCCTCAACGGCCAGACCGGGCCCCACAAGGACTACCCGGGTTTCGGAGGTCAGGGCGCCGCCCTCTCGGGCTGGAACTTCGTGACCGGGTGGCCCGAGCGGGAGCCCGTCGGGCCGTTCGGCACCATCACCGACTCCCTCGCTCCCCGCTTCGTCGCGACCGCCTTGGCCGCCGGGCTCCTCTACCGGCGGGCGACGGGCGAGGGTGTGTACCTCGACGTGTCGCAGGTGGAGTGTGGGGTCTACGCGCTCACCGACTGGCTCCTCCACTATCGGAAGACGGGCGAAGCCCGGGGCCGGAACGGAAATGGCCACCCGCGGGCGCTCGTTCACGGCGTGTTCCCATGCCGGGGGGACGACCGCTGGGTCGCCGTGGCCTGCTGGACCGACGAGGACCGGGACGCGCTGGCGAGGGTGGTGGGCGGGGCCGACCCCGACGCCCTCGGGGCCTGGACCTCGACCCAGGACCGGGAGGAGGTGGCCGAGACCCTCCAAGCCCTCGGCATCGAGGCCATCCCGGTGCAGGGCTTCGAAGACCTGCTGGCGGACCCCCAGCTCGCACACCGAGGCCACTTCGTGACCCTCGACCACCCCGTGATGGGCCCGGGGCCGTATGAGCGCAACGGCTTCCGGGTGGCGGACGCCCCCGGCGGCTACGCGTCTCCCGGCCCCACCCTCGGGCAGCACACTCGCGAGGTGCTCGCCGGCATCCTGGGGCTCACCGACCAGGAAGTCGACGCCCTTGAAGCCGACGGTGCCCTCGACTGAGAGGTGGCGCGTACCTATGGGCAGGAGAAGCCGGCGAGGGCGGTCAAGTCGCAGTTCGTCTTCCGGCTGATCTTCCAGACGCCGTCCTCCGACACCGCGCCTCCGGCAAAGGCGAACAACAGCGGGTTGCCGTCGTAGAGGATGTCGAAGGCCACGTCGGCGGTCACGTCGCTCGTGAAGGTCACCGACGTCACGGCGACGGTCCGATGCCCACCCGGAGCGACGCCTTGCGCCTTCTTGAGCGTGGGAAGGATCTCGTCGATGTCTTCGGCCAGGGGCAGCGAGTCCGCCTCGGGCGTCGCGGAGTCGAAGTACTTCTCGAACGTGGCCCGGATCTCTGCCTCGGCCGCACCCGGATCGGCCGGGGCCTTCGGCTTCGGAGCCGCCGTCGTTTCCGGCGCGTCCGTCGACTCGGGAACCGTTCGGGACCGCTCGGCTCCCTCGTCCGAATCGCTCCCGCACCCGCCAAGAACGACCGCCCCCACCGCCAGCAACATCAACACGCGCCCGACCCGCATGGCCCGACCTCCCCTTTGGCCGACCTGGGTTCAAGGTATTGACGCGATGTCGACACGGGCAGGGGGGCATTCCCTCCGATCCGGTGGAGGAACGGGGCAAACCTCGATAGAAACTGACGCCGACGTCAGCTGAGGGGGGATCCATGCGCGCCCGTGTCGTGATGGTTGTGGTGCCGCTGCTCGCGGCACTCGTTCCGATGGCTACGGTCAGCCCGCCGGTACAGGCCGGGCAGGTCTCAGGCGGGAACCGCTCCCTCGTCTTCAACGGGCAGGGAAACGACCTCGGCGTCTACGACTCGGCCTCGGGCGCGAAGCAGACGCTGATCCACAACGTCGGCGCCGATCCCGAAACCGGACGCGACATCAACGCCCAGATCTGCTTCACCGAGATCGGTGGCGTGCGCTACTTCATCGCCGGAGAGGACTCCGGCCAGGACACGCCCGAAGGCTCGCCCGGCTGGGGCTGGTTCGCCCTCACCGGCGACGAGGTCGGTGAGCTCGGCTGGACCCAACTGGGCAAGCTCCGTCCGACGTGGTCGGGAGGTGACCAGGCCGAGAACTACGGCTGCGGGTTCCTCCCCGACGGACGCCTGATCACGACGGACGTCGGCGACCAACTCCCGCACCAGCCCGCCAGCGGTCAGCTCATCGAGTGGTTCCCCAACAGCGACGCCACCTTCGCCGACGCCACCACCCCCGGCGGTGACTGGCACAACGTCGACAACCGCCTGGACACCAACTACTGCAAGATCGACACCTCGATCGGCACGGCCGGCGGCACCTGGGTGGACGGGGGCTGGGTCTACGCCGCCGCCAACCGGCCCGGCCCCAGCGGTCCGGGGGGCATCTACCGCTACGAGATTGCCGACTTCCCGACCGACAGCACCTGCGCGGGACTCGGCAACCAGGCCGACCTCGTCGACGAGGGCGTGGTCACTCGCGAGCTGTGGCTCGCGAGTGACCCGTTCGTCTTGACCCCGAGCGCGGCCATCCCGAGCGGCCGGGAGTGGAACACCTTCCCGACCTGGTACGTCTCGAGCGTCTTCACGGGCGTCATCGCCGAGTACGCCGACACGGGAACCGCGCGGGTGCACGTCCGCAACGTGATGGAACCCCCGGCCGGTGCACCCCTGGGCCAGCTGGACGACTTCGCCGAGGAAAGCGGGCTTCCCGTCAACGACGGCGGCACCCCATACGGCCTCGGGCTCACCGCTTCGGGCGACCTTTGGTACGCAGACCTCGGGATCCAGGGCGACGGCCCCGCCGACGGTCACGGATCGGTGCAGCGCATCACCCTCGACTCCCAGGGGAACGCGCAGCGCCTCATCGTCGACGACGGCCTCGACTACCCCGACGGCATCGGGGTGCTCGACTTCCCCGTCACTCGCGAGCTGGCCCGGGGCTCCTTCCCCGACGCGACCGACCGGCACGCCACGTCGGACTCCCGCTGCGACGCCTGGCGGATGTACGGGCGCGACGCCAGCCGGGCCTTCTCGACACCCGACGGCTGCTCGGCCATCGACACGACCAACGCCGCCACACTCGTGCCGCGATGGACATTCAAGACCGAGAAGACGGTGACGGCCTCCCCCGCGGTGTCGAACGGGCGCGTGTTCGTGGGTGACTGGAGCGCCCACATGTACGCCCTCGACGCCGATGACGGGTCGCTCGTCTGGAAGGAGGGTCCGTTCACGTCCCCGGGCGCTGCCTTCGGGCCCATCGTGTCCTCGGCCGCCGTGGCCGAGGTGCGCATCGACCGGCACCGGGAGGAGCTGGTGATCTTCGGCGCCGGCCCCCGCCTGATCGCGCTGCGAGCCGACGACGGGTCGGTCGTGTGGAGCCGCGAGGTCGACTACGCCGGTACCGACGCCGACCTCCCGGCCGGAACGCCGGTCGAGGTGGAGTCCTCGCCTGTGGTCTGGAAGGGCGTCGTCTACGTCGGCATGGACAACCACAACACCGGTGGGACCGGAGTGCGCGGGGGCCTGCTCGCCGTGGACGCCGCCACCGGCGACCTCCTCTGGAAGTTCGAGCCCGAGGACCCGGCGCGTGCGGGTGACCCGGCCACCGACGCCGGCTGCGGCGGCGTCTGGTCGTCACCGACCGTCAGCACCCACGACCGGCTCGTCTACCTCGCCACCGCCAACTGTCCCGACGGCGACTTCGAGTGGACGCCGAACACCGAGGCGATCACCGCCCTCGACGCCGGCACCGGCGAGGTCAAGTGGTCGTTCCAGCCCCACACCGCCAACCACAAGGACTGGGACTTCGGCGCCACCCCGAACTTGTTCGAGGCGGGAGGGCGGCGAGTCCTCGGCGCCGGAAGCAAGGACGGGTGGTACTACGCCCTCGACGCCCGCACCGGGGCATTGCAGTGGAAGACCAAGGCCGCCGACGGCGGTGACGTCAACGAGAACTTCGCCATCGGCGGGTTCATCGGGTCCACCGCCGCCCACAAGGGCAACGTATACGGCGGAACCGCCATCGGCGGCCCGCCCTACTACCACTCCTTCGACGGAGCGACGGGTGAGGTCCGCTGGCGCGGCGCCCAAGCACCCTCGTATGCAGCTTCGGCCGCCGTGCGCGGGGTGGTGTTCTCGGGCGCCCTCGACAACCTGCTGAAGGCGTACGACACCGCCACGGGAGCGGTCGTGTGGTCGTCGCCGCTCTTCGGGCCCATCTCCTCCGGACCGGCCATCGTCGGGAACTCGGTCTATGTGGGATCGGGCACGTCGTCGTCCGATGCCTGCGCCAAGGAGTTCGGCGAGGAGATCAACGACTTCTGCCAGCAGGCCTTCGACGAGGTGGTGGGCTCGACCGGCGGCATCCATGCCTTCGGTCTGGCGACGTCCGCCCTTCCCTGACGGGTCCTAAGCTCCTGACGCGCTCCAAGAGGGATCAGGAGAACAGGGCTTCGACCGTGCCGAGCGTGGCGCCGCCCTTCTTCCCGGTGCACAGGTGGGCGGTGAGGGCCGTGAAGGTGACCACGGCGACCCCCTCCGTACCCTCGGGGACGTCCACCGTCGTGTCGTTGCAGAACATCACGCTCTGGGCGTGACTCGGGCCCCACCAGTACACGACGGCGCCACCGACGTAACTGGTGACGGCGTCCGCGATCTCCACGTGGACGGAGGTCTCGCCCGGGGCGGGCTCGAAACACGCCACGCTCACGTTGACGTCCGCCTCGCAGGCGGCGATGAGCTGCGGGATGACCCCGACGATCGTGTCACCCGTCCCGCCGAGGTACCGCTCAACCTCGCGCCGGCCCCCTTGGGCGTCGGCGGTGTTCCCGGTGGCGCCGACCGCGATCAGTGCGACGATAAGTGCTGCGGTGATGGTGCGAATGCGCATGGTGCGCCTCCTGTGAACGCGCTGCTTCACAGGCGGGTACGCCGGGAGCGCGGCCACCACGCGAAAATCCCGGGAATCGGGCTCGGGCGGAGCGCGACGCGGCAGTGCGCTAGGCGGGCATGCAGCCGCCGCCGTCGACCACCAGGGTCTGACCGGAGACGAAGGCGGCGTCGTCCGAGGCGAAGAAGACGGCCGTCCCGGTGAGGTCTTCGGGCTCGAGAGCCCGCTTCATGGCCGTCATCATCGTCACCATGGGGAGGAACTCCTCGGGGACGATCTTCTTTGTCGCCTCGGTCATGGTGACGCCGGGCGCGATGCAGTTGACGGTGATGTTGTACGCCCCGAGCTGGGCGGCGAGGAACTTTGTGAGCCCCACCACGCCCCACTTGGTCTGCGAGTAGGTGAAGGCCGAGACCTCGGTGAACTTCTCCATTGGCGGGAGCATGTAGATGTAGGCGGCCGCCGACGACTGGTTGATGATCCGGCCGCCGCCCTTCTCCACCATGACCGGCGCCACCGCCCGGGCCATGAGCCAGGCCCCGTGCAGGTTCACCGAGAACACCTTCTGGAGGTACTCGTAGCTGTTGTCGGTGTTGTCGATGTCGTAGTACAGGGCGGCGTTGTTCAAGAGCACGTCGACGGTGCCGAAGGCGTCGAGGGTCTGCTTCACGCACTCCTTGGCCGACGCCTCGTCCGAGATGTCGACTTGCACGAAGATCACGTCCTCAGAACCGTGCGTGCCCGTCAGCTCGTCGAGGGCGCCTTCGCCGCGCTCCTCGCTGATGTCGGCCACCACGACCTTGGCCCCCTCGGTGAGGAAGCGGTCGGCGTAGGCGAGACCGATCCCCTGCCCAGCTCCGGTGATGATGGCGACCTTGCCGTCCAGACGTCCCATGTCCCGTCCCCCTGCTCCTGCGCGGGCCTACGACCGATGGATGAGGTTCATGCGGGCGGTGAGCACGAGCTCGCCCGACTCGTCGCGGTACTCGTTCTCGGTGACCACGAACGTCATGGTCCGCTCGCCCGACTGCTTCTGGTAGACGTCGGTGACCTTGCCCTCGTGGGAGAGCTTCGTGCCCACGACGAGCGGTGTGTGGTACTCGAACTCCTGCTCCCCGTGGAGGATGATCCCGCCCTCTTTCATGAGGGCGCCGATGATCCCCATGATCGGGCTGACGGGCTGGTCGGCGGGCTGGTCCTCGGGGTAGGCGCCCCACGAACCCATGGCGAAGCCCCACGTCGGCGGGGCGGGGATGTTGTCGAAGCCCGCCGCCTGCGCGGCGTCGAGGCGCTGGTAAATCGGGTTGTCGTCCTTCACCGCCTTGGCGAAGTTCGAGACCGGCTGGCGTTCGACCGTGAGAACCGACGACCCGGTCGGCTTCCCGATGTGTTCCTTGTACTGCTCGACGTCCACTGGCATGTGCCCGGCTCCCGGTAGGTCACGTACTCTCCTGACACGAGCGTCAGGTTTCTGACCCGGGATTCAACCAGAACACGAGGGGCTACGCACATGGGACTGCTGGAAGGCAAGGTGGCGATCGTCACGGGGGCGGGCCGGGGAATCGGCCGGGGAGAAGCCCTCGAGCTGGCGAGGCAGGGGGCCAAGGTCGTCGTCAACGACGTCGGGGCCAGCGTTACTGGAGAGGACGCCACCGGGGAGGGCGAGGACACCAAGATCGCCGACGTCGTCGTCGAGGTCATCCAAGAGCGCGGCGGCGAGGCCGTGGCGAACTACGACAACGTCGCCACCTGGAGCGGCGCCGCCAACGCCGTGGCCCAGGCTGTCGACGCCTTCGGGCACCTCGACGTGGTCGTGAACAACGCCGGCATCCTGCGCGACGCCGTCATCGTCAACATGACCGAGGAGCAGTTCGACTCGGTGGTGGCCGTGCACCTCAAGGGCACGATGGGCATGACCCACCACGCCGCCAACCACTGGCGCGAGCGCTCGAAGGCGGGCGAGGACGTCAAGGCCGCCATCGTCAACACCGTGTCGTCGGCGGGGCTCCAGGGCAACGTGGGCCAGGCCAACTACGGCGCCGCCAAGGCCGGCATCGCCGCCCTCACGGTGATCTCCTCGCTGGAGCTGGGCCGCTACGGCGCCCGCGCCAACGCCATCGCACCCGGCGGGATGACCCGCATGGTGGGCGTGGCCGTGGCCAAGGACATCGAGATCAAGGAGGCTGACGAGTATCCCGAGGACGGGCCCTTCGAGCGGCTCAACCCGGGCAACTCGGCACCCATGGTGGCGTGGCTGGCCTCTGATGCGTCGGCGCCCGTGACGGGCCAGGTGTTCCGCGCCGTCGGCAACACCCTCGCCCACTACCGGGGCTGGAGCCTGGGCGAGATGATCGAAACGCCCAAGGAGCCCCGCCGCTGGAACCCCGAGGAGCTGACCGACGTCGTCTTCGGCCGCATCTTCGGCGCCAAGGCCACCGGCCTCCAGATGGGCGGCTGATCGGGTCAGCCGACCGCTTCCAACTCGGCTACGTCGTCGACCTCGCCTACCTCGCGCAGCCGGTCGAGCGCGGCGTCGTCGTCCACGAGGTAGGAGTCGAAGAAGGCGACCATCGAGTCGACCACCACGTCGAAGTACGGCTGCTCCCCCACGTACGGCGGGGAGTGGCTGGCGGCGATGAGGGTCGCGAAGTACTTGGGTGGCGGCGCCTGCTCGAAGGCCGACTGACCGAGGGCGTACAGCACGAGCAGGTCGCGGTCGCCGTGGACCATGAGGAGGGGTGGGGCGTCGTCGTCGGCGAACCACGCGCCGCTCGGCGCCAGGATGGCTGCGCCGGCAAGCGAGACTACGGCGTCGAGGCGGTCATCCAGGCAGCACGAGTGGTACCCGGCCATGAGGCTGGTGATGGCGCCCAAAGAGTGCCCAGCGGCGGCAATCTCGTCCTCGTCGATGAGGCCGGCGAACTGGCTACCGGCGACGCTCGACGCCGCCAGAACCTCGTCGATCACAAAGCTCACGTCGGCCGGTTGGTTCGTGACGTCGAGGAGCTGGGCTCCGCCCGCGCCGCTGGTCTTGGGGAACGTCGGCGCCACGACCACATACCCGGCCTCGGCCAAGGGCTCGGCAAGCGGATCGAGGAACCGCGCCGCCGCGCTAAGACCGTGGGAGAGCACGACCATGGGGAACGGCCCCGCACCTCTGGGCCGATGCACGCGCACCGGCAGCGTGCGATCGCGACCCTCGTCCTCGAAGGTCTCCTCGAACACCTCGACCGGGAACGGACGTCGCTCGACGATCGACGCCGGGGTCCGCGTCGATGGGGTGGCCGTGGAGGTGGGCACCGAGCCGGTGCCGCACGCGGCACCCAAGAGGGCGCCCACCACGGTGATCGCGGCTGCGAGCCGGTGCATTGTCGGAGCCTAGGATCCGGCCCGTGCAGGGGGACTTCGAGACGCTCCACTACGAAGAGGGCGAGGGCGTCGCCTGGGTAACGCTCAACCGGCCCGACGTCCACAACGCCTTCAACTCGACCATGCAGCGGGAGTTGAAGGAGCTGTGGCGGGGGCTGCGCCGCCACGATGACGTGCGCTGCGTCGTGCTGACGGGAGCCGGCGAAAAGGCGTTCTGCACCGGCATCGACCGCGCCGAGACCATGGGCGCCCGTCGTGAAGAAGGGCACGAACGCGAAGCCCACGTCGGGTCGGGCACCACTCCGTTCATGTTCGACGACCCCGGCGAAGACGTCGGCCCGAAGACCAACGACCTCTGGAAGCCCGTGATCGCAGCCGTCAACGGCATGGCCTGCGGCGGCGCCTTCTACATGCTGGGCGAGGTCGACTTCATCATCGCCGTCGAGGGGGCCACCTTCTTCGACCCCCACGTCACCTACGGCATGACCGCCGCCTTCGAGCCCATCCACATGCTCCAGAAGATGCCCTTCCACGAGATCATGCGCCTGTCGCTCCTCGGGAACCACGAGCGGATGTCGGCAACCCGGGCCCACCAGATCGGGCTGGTGTCTGAGCTGGCCTCCGACCTCGACGACCTGCGCGAGAAGGCCCAGTGGGCCGCGGCCGCCATCGCCTCGGCGCCGCCGCTGGCCATCCAGGGCACGCTCCGAGCGATCTGGATGGGGCTCGAACAGACGCGGTCGCAAGCCCTGGCCGAGGCCTACGCCTACATCGGCCTCGGCACCAACCAGGAGTCGATCGCCGAGGGCCAGGCCGCCTTCGCCAGCGGGAAGCGGATCGACTGGCGGCTGCGCTGACGATGGCCGTCCGGGTCGCCATCGTGGGTGCCGCCCTGTCCGACTGCGGGCGCGTCGACGACAAGTCGCCGTTCCACCTCCACCAGCAGGCGGCGTCTCGGGCTCTCGCCGACGCCGGGCTCACCAAGGACGACGTCGACGGGTTCATGTCGACCGGCATGGGCGTCCTCGCCCCCGTAGAGGTGGCCGAGTACATGGGTTTGAAGCCCCTGTGGGCGGACTCGACGGGGGTGGGCGGGTCGACGTGGGAGTTCATGGTCGAGCACGCCGTGGCCGCCATCAGCGAGGGCCTCGTCAACACGGTCGTCCTCGCCTACGGGTCGACCACCCGGGCCGACCTGAAGCGGGGCCGGCGCGGCGCCAACCTGAGCTTCGGCACTCGAGGCCCGGTGCAGTTCGACGCCCCGTTTGGGCACACGCTGATCGCCAAGTACGCCATGGTCGCCCGGCGTCACATGCTCGAGTTCGGAACCACCATCGAGCAGCTCGCCGAGATCGCCGTGTCGGCGCGTCACAACGCCAGCCTGAACCCCGAGGCCTACTACCAGGACCCGATCACGATCGACGACGTGCAGAACGCGCCGATGGTGGCCGACCCCTTCACCACCCTCCACTGCTGCATCCGCTCCGACGGCGGGGGCGCCGTGGTGCTCACGGGCGAGGATCGAGCCCGCGACACCGCCAAGGCCCCCGTCTGGGTACTCGGCACAGGCGAGGCCATCTCCCACACCACCATGAGCGAGTGGGACGACTTCACCGAGTCTCCGGCGGCCCGCTCCGGCCGCCTCGCCTTCCAGCGGGCCGGCGTGTCGCCCGACGACATCGACGTCTGCCAGCTCTACGACGCCTTCACCTCCATGGTGCTCCTGACCCTCGAGGGGCTCGGATTCTGCGAGAAGGGCGAGGGAGGGCCGTTCGTGGAAGACGGAAAGCTGCGGGTGGGCGGCACCCTCCCCACAAACACCGACGGGGGCGGGCTGTCGTCGTGCCACCCCGGGATGCGAGGGATGTTCCTGCTCGTCGAGGCCGTCCGACAGCTCCGGGGCGAGTGCGGCCCGCGCCAGGTTGACGGAGCCCAGCTCGCCTGCGTCAACGGGACGGGTGGGTGGTTCTGTTCCGCCGGAACCGCCATCCTCGGCGTGGAGTGACCGGACGACCCACCGAACTTGGTTTCTTTTCCTCGCGATGGTGTGAGAAACGAAACCAAATTCGGGGCGGGGCGGGATCAGCCCGTGCCGCCGAAGAAGCCTCGGTGGATCATGGTGGCCATGTTGTCGAGGAGGGCTTCCTCGTCGACGGCGATCCCTCGTGACAGCACGTAATAGAAGGTGCGTTCGATCATGGCCAGCATGGCCGGGGCGGCCAGCTCCGGGTCGACGTGGGGCGGTGCAGCTTCAGCGATCCGCGCTCGCAGGGACGCCGTGATGTCGGCAAACGCCTTGGCCCCAACCTGCGCCAGCGCCGGATCGGGAACGTGATCCTCCATCCAGGAGCGGACGACGGGGCCATAGTGGCGGTAGCTGACGCTCCATCGCTCGAGCCATTCTCGAAGCTGCGCGCGGCCGTCGGGACCCTGCGACACTGGGCCCAGCCCGGCGACCGTCGCCTTCACGTCCTCGGCACACTCCTCGGCGAGCGCCCGCACGAGGTCTTCCTTGTCGGCGAAGTAGAGGTAGAAGGTGCCGTGCGAAATGCGGGCGGCCTTCACGATGTCGTCGACGCGGGTGGCGTGGTAGCCGCGGTCGGCCAGCACCCTCATCCCGGCGTCCATGAGCTTGGACATGGTCCGCTTGCCGCGTGTGCGGGTGACCTTTTCGCTCGGCACGTAATCGTCTCCACCGGGGGGCACTGAGGTGCTGGGTACCGTCGCCGCCGAGGCGGCCCGGCGTTTCGGCGATCGTACCGCCTGCGTGGTGCCTAACGGCCGTCGACGCCCTGCCCCTGACGGCGATGGACAAGGTGGATCGGACGGCATTCTCGGCCCTGGTGCAAACTGCTGACTCCCCGTCAGATCCCTAGCTGCCCCGTTTCTGAGACCAGGCCATGCACCTCGACTTCACCCAGGAACAGGACGACCTCCGCGACTCCATCCGCGCCGTCCTCGAACGCGAGTGCCCGCCCTCGGTCATCCGGGGACTGGTGGAGAAGACCGGGGACGCAGCGGCTCTGTGGCAGACCATGGTCTCGCTCGACTGGCCGGCGCTCACCGTCCCGGAGGAATGCGGGGGCGTGGGCTACGGGTATGTGGAGCAGGCCGTCTTAGCCGAGGAGCTGGGACGCGCCATCGCCCCCGGCCCGCTGTTCCCGACCGTCACCCAGTTCGTTCCCGCCGTGCGCGAGGCGGGCTCACCCGAACAGGCGAAGCGCTTCCTCGGGGCCGTCGCCGCCGGCGAGCTGACCGGCACCCTGGCCGTCGCCGAGGTGACCGGCCGCTGGGACACGACGTCGCTGGCCACCAGCGCCCGCCCCGATGACGGCGGCTGGGTGATCAGCGGCGAGAAACGGTTCGTGATGGAAGCCGGATCCGCCGACGAGATCGTGGTGGTGGCCGGGTTGGGTGATTCCGACGTGACCAGCGACCTCGGGCTCTTCGTGGTGCCAGCCGGCGACCTGGAGATCGAGCCCCTCGACGGGCTCGATCCGAGCCGCCAAGTGGCGACGGTGCGACTCGACGGCGTCCGGGTCGAACCCGACCGGCTGCTCGGTGGGGCCGACCACCTCTCCACCGTGACTCGCGTTCTGGAGGAGTCGACCGTCGCTCTGGCCCTGGAAACGCTCGGCACCTGCCAGGCCATTCTCGACCTCAACGTCGAGTACGCCAAGGAGCGGGTGCAGTTCGACCGGCCGATCGGGTCGTTCCAGGCCGTGAAGCACCGCCTCGCCGATGGCCTCGTGGCACTCGAGCGGGCCCGGGCCTGCTGCTACTTCGCCGCCGCCTGCATCGCGGAAGACGATCCCCGGCGCACCCTGGCCGCCTCGGTGGCGAAGGCGGCGACGGGCGACTGCCAGCGGTTCGTGACTCGAGAGGGCATCCAGCTCCTCGGCGGCATCGGCTACACGTGGGAACACGACATGCACCTCTACGTGAAGCGGGCCAAGGCCAACGACGCCCTCTTCGGAACGGCGGGCCAGCACCGGGAACGCATCGCCAAGCTGGTGGCCGACCGCCGCCTCGCCCACCACGGCCCCCGCTGGACCCTCGACGGCCGCTGACCCCCGTTCTTGGGTTCTTTGTTGCGCTCTGAGCGCAACAAAGAACCCAAGAACGGGGGCGGGTCAGAGGGGTTCGCCGGGGGCCTCGAACTGGGGATGCTCGAGGCCGCCGTCGACCTGGAACACCTTGCCCGTCACCCAGCCCGAGGCCGGCGTGGCCAGGTAGACGGCCATGGCGGCGACGTCTTCGACTTCACCGAGCCGCTGCATGGGCGTCTTGGACTCCATGTCGGTACGGATGTCGTCGTTGGCGGCCACGAAGTCGAGGGCCGAGGTGAGGACCGACCCCACCTCGATGGCGTTCACCCGGACCTTGGGCGCGAACTCGGCCGCCAGTTCCCGGGTCAGCCACGAGAGGGCGGCCTTGGCGGTGCCGTAGGCGGCGAATCCCCGCAGCACCATGGATCCGGCTCGGGACGAGATGTTGATGACGGAGCCGGCCCCCGCGGTCTTCACCATCTTGGGGACGGCGAGCCGGGTCAGCAGGAAGGCGGAGGTGACGTTGAAACGGAACGCCTCCTCGAACGACTTCTCGCTCGTCCGCAGGGCCTCGCGCGGCGGCCACCCCCCGGCGTTGTTGACCAGGACGTCGATGCGACCGAACTCGGCGAGGGCCGCCTCGACCAGCCCTTCCAGGTCGGCGCGCTCCATCACATCGCAGCGCACCGGGAGCGCCTTGCGGCCAACCGACTCGACGAGGCCAGCCGTCTCGTCGATCTGCTCCTGGGTGCGGGCGGCACAGACCACATTCGCCCCCACCTCGGCCAGGGCCAGCGCACACCCCCGGCCGATCCCTCGACCCGCCCCGGTCACGACGGCGACCTGGCCGTCTTCGAGGTGGAACCGATCCAGGATCACCACGGGTGGGGACCCTACCCGTGCCCGCGCCATGATTCGCCGGTGGACAAAGTCGGACCCGAACGCGAGTTGGCCGCCGGACTCGGGCTCGCCGCCGCCATGGCCGGAGGGGTGGCGCTCGCCTGGGTCGTCATCGTTCCCGCCGTGGTCGGCTTCGCGGTCTTGGCGATCGCCCTCGGCACCTGGGCCTCGGCTCGAGGCGAGCATCCCGTCGTCGGGAGCATCGCCGTGGGGATCGGCGTCGCCGACTTGCTCGCCCTTTTCGCTTTGTGGGTGACCGCCTGACTCCGGAGGGGTACCCGGGTTACGCCAGGAACGCACCCCCCTTGGGTAGCGTTGGGCGACCGGAGCCGAGGGGGCCGTGAGGAGATCCGGGTCGTGAAATACCGACGTGCGCTGATCGCCGCGGCCGTCCTTGTCGCCGTCGGGGTCCCGCTGCTCACTTCGGATCCGGTCGCCGCTGACACCGACACCTTCTCCTACACCGGGTCCGCGCAGACCTGGACGGTTCCCGCCTGCGTCACCTCGGCCACCTTCGACGTCCAGGGCGCCCAAGGCGGTTCTGGCGGACAGATTGGGAACTCCGGCGGAGTGGGCGGCCTGGGCGCACGGGTCGTCGCCACGATCGGGGTCACCCCCGGCGAGGCGATCCAGATCAATGTCGGCGGGGCGGGTACCACTGCCGTCGGGAGGAGCACCACTGGTTCCGGGGGTTTCAACGGGGGCGGGCAAGGAGGGAACCAGGGCACCGGTGGAGGAAACGGCGGCGGAGGCGGGGGCGGATCGGACATCCGCCAGGGAGGTACGGCGCTCGCCAACCGGGTGATCGTGGCCGGTGGTGGAGGTGGCGGTGGTGGTGGCGGATCGAACGGTTCGGGTGGAGTCGGCGGGAGCGCGGGGTCAGACGGTGACACCGGCGGGAACGGGACCGGTACGGGGCCCGGCGGTGGCGCCGCAACGCCGGGCGGGGGGGGAACCCAGTCAGCCGGCGGCACCGCGGGTGCCAACTTCACGGCCGGCTGGGTGACGCCAGGCGCGGGGAGTTCGGGCCAAGGGGGCCTCGGGGGATCGTACGGCGACCAGGGTGGTGGCGGCGGGGGCGGGTACTTCGGCGGAGGAGGCGGTGGGGCCGCCGACGCTCGCGGGGGCGGGGGCGGGGGCGGGGGGTCGAGCCTGAGCGCGGGAGGTTCGGTCACCGCGGGCTTCCGGAGCGGCAGCGGCGTGGTTGCCGTGACGTACACCCCCTGTTCAGCCACCACCACCACAACGACAACCACGACGACCTCCACCACCACCACGACGACCACCACCACCACGACGACCACGACGACCACCACCACCACGACGACCACGACGACCACCACCACCACCACGACCATCCCGGTCGCGTCGCCCGCGGTACCGATCACACTCCCGACGACGACCACCACGACGATCCCGGTCTCGTCGCCGGCCATCCCCGTGCCGCTCACCACCACGACGACGCGACCGCGGCCGACAACCACAACGTCGAGCAGCAGTACCACCACCACGACGACGACCACAACGGTCCCCGCGCCCAAGATCGCACTGGAACTGGGGATCGGGCTCGACGAGCCCGTAGTCGGCGCTCGGGTCACGGTCTCAGGCCAGGGGCTCCTTCCGGGGTCGACGGCGCACGTGATCGTCCGCTCCACGCCCGTGGAGATCGGAACCGCCACCGTCGGCCAAGACGGGAGCTTTACCGGGCGGTTCGCGCTCCCAGCCGACCTGGCGCCCGGCGACCACCACGTCATCGTGGAGGGAACCGGTGCCGACGGCGCGGCCGTCTCTGATTCCACCGGCTTCACCGTCGGCGAACACGGCGAACTCGTGTCGGTCGAAGACCCGGCCGCCCTCCCGAGTTCACCTTCGGGTGGTTCGCCGTCGCCTGGCGCCGTGGAGGGTCCAGCCGCCTTTGCCCGCTACGACCCGAGCGAGCACGCCCCGGAGGTCATCGAGGTCACGGTGGCGGGGATGACGTTGCTGGCGTTGACCGGGGCCGCGGGCATCGGCGGGGGGGCCGGCTCGGATAGCGCGCGCGGGTCCCGGGAGAATGCGCCACGGCGCAAGGGAAAGGTCAGCAGCATCTCGGTGACCTCCTACGACCACAGTTTCGACGGGCAACGCTGGGGAGACCGCTCGCCAACCTGGCGGTGGGGTGCGACCCCCCGCGTCGACACCTGGAGCGCGACCGGGCCACCAGCGCTCGCCCCACGATCCGCTCTGCTGAGCACCGTGGCCGCGGACGCCACCTACCTCCGGGCGATGCTCGGCGCGGCGTGGGCTGCCTTCCCAGCCATCGGTGCCCTGCTCGGTCTCCTGGCCGCCATTGACACTCACGGATACGCGCTGCCGCCGTCGTGGGGACTCCTCCTGGCCGTCGTCGTCCTCGGGATCATCGACTCGGCTTCAGGGTTCGTGGCCGCGGCCGTGTTCGCGATCGGCGTCGTCGTATCCGGCGGCTTGGACTCCAGCGCGGCCCTTCGTGGGCTGCTCGGCGTCTGCGTGCTCGGATTCGCCATCATCGTGATGGCCAGCTACGAGCGACCGCTCCGCCGATCACCGTCGTCTGATCCCGAGGGCTGGTACGACCGATGGACCGACGTCGTCATCGCCGCCCTGGTCGCGGCCTTCGCTGCGCGAGGGATGCTCTCGGCCCTCCCCGGTCTCTTCGGGCTCGACCTCCCCATCGCCGAGCGCGCCGACCAGCTCGCACTCGCCGTCCTCGTCACGACCGCTGCACGCGTCGGGTTGGAGACGGTCGCCGCCAACTTGTATCCCGAACGGCTGGAGAAGGTGTCTCCTGGAGTCCTCCCCAGGCCTCCTCGTCCACTCTCCCTTGGCTACGTCGGGATCAGCGCCGTCCTGTTCGGCTTCGTTGCCGTGGCGTTCGTGGGGAACCGCTGGGAGCTGTACGCGGGGGCAACGCTCTTCGCCGTGGCCAAGGGTCTCAAGGTGTACGCGAAGTCGCTTCCCAACTTCGAGCCCATCTTCCGTTGGTTCCCGCGCGGCTTCCCGAATTTGGTGCTCGTTCTCGTGGCGTCCCGCTGGTGGGGAGATCTGATGACTGACGTCATCGACGATCCGCGACGCCTGATCACACTCGGGTTCGTCGTCCTCGCCGTCCCCGGGTTCATCGACTCGGTCGTCAGGCTGTTCGGCCGTGAGGGCCGAGGCTTCGAGCTGACGTGGCCAACCCGCCTCGCCGGCGCAGGCCTGGCGGCGTTCTCAGTCGCGTACGTCCAGGGATGGTGGGTCTTCGCGTAGGACGCGACTACAGGTCCGGCGACTCGGGAGTCGCCGCCTCGGCGGCGATCGGGAGCGGCTCCCGGAAGGGCACGACCATGGACGAGAAGTCGGCGAAGGCGATGATCCGCCCGTCCTCGTCGAGCACCCGGCACTCCACGACGACGAGCTGGCGGCCGGCCCGCATCACCTGGGCCTCGGCCCGCACCCTGGTTCCCTTCGCCCGCCCCAGGTAGCGGACGTGCATGTCGGCGGTGACGATCGTGTTCTCGCCGGGTACGAACGCGCTGTTGTGGGCGGCGGCGGTGCCGGCGGCGACGTCGACCAGGGTGGCGATGGCCCCACCGTGGAGGTTGCCCCCGCTGTTGAGCGCACCCGCCGTCACCGGCATCTCGACCACCACCAGCTCGTCGTCGATCTGGAGGAACTCGAAGTCGAGGAGCTTGTGGAGCGGCGTCTCCTTGAAGGCGTTGCGCAGGGCCTCGGCGAACTCGGGCGTCCCCCGAGCCACGACGTGAGACAGGTGGGACGGGCGCTCCGGCGGCGGGTCACTCACCCGGCCGAAGCTAGCCCCGCCGCCTACCCCCAGACGACCGGAAGGGTCGGAGGCGAGCGGAAGGTCATCCCGGTGATGTGGGGGGGCGGCGCGTCGGGGTCGACGCGCACTTCGGGGAGGCGATCGAACACCCGGTTCATCACCACCGTCGTCTCCATCCGCGCCAGGTGCATCCCGAGGCACATGTGCGGCCCGAAGGCGAAGGCCAGGTGCTGCTGGGGCTCGCGGAAGATGTCGAATTCGTCCGGCCGGTCCCAACGGGTCTCGTCGTGATTGGCCGACCCGACGGCGACAGCCACCACCGCACCCTCCGGAATGGCCACGCCACAGAGCTCGGTGTCGCGCGTGGCCAAACGCTGGATGAGCAGGAGGGGCGCCTCCCACCGCAGCGCCTCCTCGATGGCCTGCGGAAGGAGCGACCGGTCGGCGCGCACGGCGTCGAGCTGGTCGGGATGGGTCAGCAGACCGGTTAACAGGTTGCTGGACGACCGGTAGGTCGTCTCCGCCCCTGCGGGCAGCAGCAGCCGGAGGAAGGCGATGATCTCGTCGTCGTTCAGCCGGTGGCGCTCGCCGCCCTCGTGAAGCTCGGCCAGGGCAAGGACGGAGATCAGGTCTTCGGCGGGGGCTACCCGGCGCTCGTCGATGATGCCCTTGAAGTAGTCGTACAGGAGCTTCGAGGCCCGCACCGCCTTTTCGTAGTCGATGCTGACCGAGATCAGTTCCACCGCCCACCGGTGGAACTGCGCGAGGTCGTCGTACGGCAGGCCCAACATGTGCCCGATCACGGTGACCGGGAACGGGAAGGTGAGCTGGCGCACGAGGTCGGCCCGCCCTTCGTCGACGAACTCGTCGATGTGGGCGTCGACGACGGGGCCGACCACGTCGGATTCCCAGCGCTCCATGGCCTTCCGGCTGAACGCCTGCTGGATGAGCGACCGGTAGTGGTGGTGCTCGGGCTCGTCCATCTCCAGGATCGAGTGGCCGAACACCTCACCCATCACCGGGGCGTAGCCCGACGACGAGAACGTCTCACCGTCACGGAGGCACTGCTGGACGGCCTCGAACGAGTAGGCCGTGAAGACGGGCGGCATGTCACCGAAGTCGCCGAGGTCGGCGTCGGCCGCCAAACCCATGAGGGCGCGGATATCGGCCGGGGACACCGGCGCCTCCCTCCGGCGCTCGGCCAAGTTGGGATACGGATCCTGGATCCGGCCCGCGCCCATGGCGCGGTTGAACTCCTCGAAGGGATCGGGCTCGGTGGTGGGCTGCATTGTTCGGGCTCCCGTGCGAAGCTGACGCCGGTGTCAGGTCTTGAAGGTACCCCCGCCGCGCCGGCCCGTCGAGGGCGCGCCGTGCGGTACGGCGCCTTCCCCCTGGTTGCGCTGGGCGCCACCGTCGCCTTGGAGAACGGTGAGCGGCTCTCGCTGGCTCAGGCCGTCGACGGCATCCAGGGCGCCTTCGGTGTCTCCGACCGCGCCGTGGGGTTCCTCCCCGCGGCCATGATCCTGATCGGCGTCGTCGGAGCCTTCCCCTTCGGGTTCCTCGCCGATCGCATGCGCCGCACCTTCCTGCTGGCGGGGGGCATGGCCGTCTGGACCGTCTGCATGGGCCTCAACGGGCTCGCCCCCACCTACGCCCTCCTCTTCGCCGCCCGCCTGGGCGTGGGGGCCGTGGAGGCCAACGGCCCCGCCGCCGTGTCGCTGATCGCCGACTACTACCCGGTGCAGGAGCGAGCCAAGCGCATGGGCCTGTACCAGTCGGGGGGTCTCGTCGGCGGCATCCTTGGCCTGCTCGTCGGGGGCCTCGCCGTGCAGCATTTCGGCTGGCGCTCCGCGTTCTGGCTCTGGGTGCCGCTCGGGGTGCTCGTTGTCATCGCCGTCGCCCGCCTGCCCGAGCCTCGGCGGGGGGATCACGACGCCGACTTCCACGACACGCCCGTCATGGACGGCGTGGCCGCCACCGAGGTGGTCACCCTGCCCGAGCCCACTCGCGTCGGACAGCTCGACTACGCCTCAGCCACGCCCCGCCAGGTGTACCGCGAGCTGCTCTCCATCCGCTCCATGTGGTTCGCCGTCCTCGCCATCACCATCTCAGGGCTGCTGCTCCAGGGCCTCCAGTTCTGGGCCGTCGAGTACTTCAAGCGGGTGCACGGCCTCACCGCCGGCGAGGCGGGCGTGTTCGTGACCATCTTCGGGCTCGGCGCCGCCGTCGGCGTGGTGGCCGGCGGCTTCCTCGCCGACCGCTTCCTCGTACGGGGCTATGTGAATGCGCGGGTGTACGTGGTCGCCTTCTCGTCGATCGCCGCCACCGCGCTCCTTCTCCCCGCCTTCCTCAGCACCAACCTGGTCGTGAGCGGGGTTCTGATGTCGTTCGGAGGGATGTTCCTGACCCTGCCCATCGCCCCCGGCGAGGCCCTGATGAACGACGTCGTCGTCGCCCAGCTCCGGGGGCGGGCGGCCACCATCCGCTCGGTGGTGCGCAGTGCGGCCGCCGCCGGGCCCGTCATCATCGGATTCCTGTCCGACGCCTACACCCTGCGGGTGGCGTTGGCGCTCGTGGTCCCCATCTACGCCGCCGGTGGCCTGCTCATGCTCCTCGCCGCCCGCAGCTACCCCTCCGACCTCGCCTACGTCGGGGCCGAGACGCGCCGGGTCCGCGCCCAAGCCCCCTGAGAATGTGACGGCAGCGTCAGGTTTCGGCCACCATCTGTGCATTGGCGCCGGGCGGGGACCTCTCAGGGGTGCCCGGCGACAGGCGAGCGAGGCCGGGACGGACGAGGGAGCAAAGGAAGATGCCTGACCGACCGCGAGCTTTCGTCACCGCGCCGTTGCGGGGAGCAGGCTTCGAGAAGCTCCAGACCCTGGCCGACGTGATCTACGAACCCTGGATCGAGCAGACGCCGCTGCGAATGATGAAGGCCGACGAACTGGCGCAGCGCCTGGAAAGTGAAGGAGCCACCGTCGTCATCGTCGAAGCCGACGAGGTGAAGGGGCCGGTCCTCGACCTGCCGCTCCTCGCCATCGGCTCCACCCGGGGCGACCCCAACAACGTCGACCTCGACACCGCCACCGCCAGGGGCATCCCCGTCTTGCGGGCACCGGGCCGCAACGCCGACGCCGTAGCCGAGATGACCGTGGCCCTCCTCTTCGCCGTCAACCGGCACCTCATCGCCGCCGACCGCGATGTTCGGGCCGGTGACGTCTACCAGGACGGCACCATTCCCTACCAGCGCTTCCGGGCCTGGGAGCTGAACGGTCGCACCGCCGGCCTCGTCGGTCTCGGGGCCGTCGGGCGGGCAACGAAGTGGCGGCTCGAAGGCCTCGGAATGCGGGTCCTGTCGTACGACCCCTACAACGCCGACGCCACGCACGTGGACCTCGACGCCATGCTGGGTGAGGTCGACGTCCTGTCTATCCACGCCGTGGTGTCCGACGAAACCAAGGCCATGATCGGCCCCGAGCAGTTCGACCGGATGCGGGACGGAGCCATCTTCCTGAACACCGCCCGGGCCCAGATGCACGACGGCGAGGCCCTGTTGAAGGCCCTCACGTCGGGCAAGCTCGCCGGCGCGGGGCTCGACCACTTCGAGGGCGAGTGGCTCGACCCAGCGTCCCCGCTGGCGTCCATGCCCACCGTCGTGCTCACCCCCCACATCGGCGGCGCCACCTACGACACCGAGGCCAATCACTCGCAGTTGATCGCCGACGGCCTGGAGGCCATCCTGCGCGGCGAGCGACCCGCCAACCTCGCCAACCCGGAGGTGTGGAAATGACGGAGGCCCGCACGCCCGACGAGGTCAAGGCCGAGGTGCTCGAGGTGGCCCAGGAGCTGTACCGCAAGGGGCTGGTCGAGGGGACGTCGGGCAACGTCTCCGGCCGCATGCCCGGCGGCGAAACGGTGTGCATCACGCCGTCGTCGGTGGCGTACCTCCCGATGACCATCGACGACCTCGTAGTGATCGACCTGGACGGGGAGGTGGTCGACGGCGAGCGCAGCCCGTCGTCGGAGAAGGGCCTCCACCTCGCCTGCTACCAGGCCTTCCCCGAGGTCGGGGGCGTCATCCACTCGCACCCGGTGTACGCCACCATGTTCGCCCTCGCCCGCGAGCCCGTCCCGGCCGTCATCGAGGAATTCGTGGTCTTCGTCGGTGGCGACGTGCCCTGTGCCGAGTACGCCACCACCGGCACCGACGCCGTAGGTGAGGAACTCGTCAAGCACCTGGCCGACCGGAGCGCCGCCCTCATCGCCAACCATGGGATGTGCTCCATCGGCGCCACCGCCGAGCGCGCCCTCCACACCGCCCTCGTGGTGGAACGCAGCGCCCAGATCGTCTGGGGTGCCCGCCTCCTCGGCAAGGTCCACGACATCCCCGACGAGGTCAACACCAACTTCGCCGGCGTGTACCGGTGGATGCGCGAGAACGGGATGTAGCGATGGGGGCAGCGATCCTCGCCTGCGGCGGTGCGGCCCCCGACTGGCGGGTCGACGCCGGTGGCGTCCGCGCCGCGTGGGGTGGCCCGGCCCGAGCGGCCGAGAGCGGGAAGCAGGCGAAGGGTCGGATTGCGGTCTGCGCCCCCGACGAGGACACGCTCACCCTGGCTTGGGAAGCCGGCAGCCGGGCCGTGGCCGCCGCCGGGCTCGACCCCGACGCCATCGACGGGCTGTGGTGGGGCACCACCCGGCCGCCCTTCGCCGAGGGCCCGAGCCACGCCTACCTCGCCTCGGCCCTGGGCCTGCGTCCCTCCGCTCGCGGCGCCCTCCTCTCCGGGTCGACCCATTCCGGAGTCGATGCCCTCCTCGCCGCCGCCGACGCCGTGACGGCCGGGTCGGTCTCGACGGCGCTCGTGGTGGCGTCGGACGCCCTGGTGCCAGGCCTCGGCACCGCCTTCGAAGCCCGCTGCGGCGCCGGAGCGGCGGCCTTCCTGCTCTCGGCCAGCGGGCCGGCAACGCTCGGCCCCGTCGCCACTCACTCCCGGCCGGTGGTCGACCGCTACCGGGGCGACGGCGAGGAGGCGACGCGCGACCTCTACGACGCCCGCCTGTTCCGCGAAGAGGTCTTCGTCCCCGAGATCGTCGAGATCGCCGGATCGCTCGAAATGCCCGACGACACTCGCTGGTCGCTCCCCGACCCTGACGGGCGCATGGCCGCCGCCGCCTGCCGCAGGCTGGGGGGCGAACTGGCGTCGGCGTCCGTGTTCGAAGCCCTCGGCGACAGCGGTGCGGCCGCGCCCTTCCTCGGCTTGGTCGCGACGCTGACCTCGCCGGGCCCGGCCGGCGTCGTCGCCTACGGCGGAGGGCGAACCACCGCGGTGGCCGTTGACGTGGGAGGGCCGCTCAGCGACGTCGCCGACCTCGCCTTCCTGGTGGGGGGCCGCGAGGTGTCCTACGCCGAGGCACTCCGGTCGCGGCGCCAACTCGTGCCGAGCGGCGAGACGGTGGAGATGGGCTTGCCCCCGGGGGGCGCGGCCTTTGTCCGCGGCAACCCGGAAATGCTCGGGCTGTTGGGCGGGCGTTGCGTGGACTGCGGCACGATCTCGACCCCGCCCTCCATCCACCCTCACTGCGTGAGCTGCGGGGGGCCGAAGCTCGAGCCGGTGGCGCTCGCCCGCACCGGCACGGTGCATACGTACGTCGTGAACCACACCATGCCCGCTCCGTTCGAGGCCCCGCTTGCCCTCGCCGTCCTCGACCTCGACGACGGCGCCCGACTCATGGTGCAGGCCACGTCGCCCGAGGGGGTCGAGATCGGGGCCGACGTCGAGCTGGTGCTGCGCCGGTACGCGCTCGAGCGCGGCGTCCCCGTCTATGGGTTCAAGGCCCGACCGAAGCCCACGACCCGGATCGCCGGCTAGGGGAGGCCAACATGTGGAACAAGGTCGCCGTCGTCGGCGCCGGGCTCATCAAGTTCGGCGAGCTGTTCGACCAGAGCTACGAGCAGATGGCCGCGGGGGCGTTCAAGGCGGCGTCGGAGGCCGTCGACTTCGGCTTCGACCCGTCGCTCGTCGACGCCGCCTTCGTCGCCACCCAGCGGGGGACGTTGTGGGGGCAAGAGGGCGTCGGCGGCAACACCGTCCCGTCCGCCATCGGCCTGTCGGGGATCCCGTGCACCCGGATCGAGAATGCCTGCCCGTCGGGCTCCGACGCCTTCCGGGTCGGAGCCATGGCGGTGGCCAGCGGCGTGCACGACGTG
Source organism: Actinomycetota bacterium (assembly GCA_016179865.1). GTDB lineage: Bacteria > Actinomycetota > Acidimicrobiia > IMCC26256 > JACPCJ01 > JACPCJ01. The sequence continues at coordinate 48,903 of JACPCJ010000095.1, forward strand.
GTGCTGGTCATCGGCGTCGAGAAGATGCGCGACAAGTCGACCGAGGAGGGCCTGCTCGCCCGGGCCGCCGCCGGCCACCCCATCTACACGCGGGGCGAGACCGCCCCGGTGCTCTTCGCCCCCTTCGCCACCCGCCACATGCACGAGTTCGGGACAACCCGGGAGATGCTCGCCCACGTGGCGGTAAAGAACCATCACAACGGCGCCCTCGACCCCTACGCCCACTTCCAGGACGAGATCACGGTCGAGCAGGTGCTCGAATCGCCGCCCGTCTGCCACCCGCTCCACCTCCTCGACTGCTGCCCGCAGACCGACGGGGCGGCGGCGGCCATCCTCGTGCCCGCCGAGCGAGCGGCGGAGTTCACCGACAAGCCTGTGTACGTGGGTGGCTTCGGCGTGGCCACCGACCACCCGTACCTGCACGAGAAGTCCACCTTCGTCGGGCTGCCCGCCACGGTGGCGGCGTCGCAGCGGGCCTACGAGATGGCCGGGCTCGGGCCGTCCGACGTCGACATGGCCGAGGTCCACGACTGCTTCACCATCACCGAGATCCTCGACATCGAAGACCTCGGGTTCGTGGAGAAGGGCAAGGGTGGCCAGGCGGTGCTCGACGGTGAGACCCAGCTCGGCGGTCGCATCCCGATCAACACGTCGGGGGGCCTCCTCGCCAAGGGTCACCCCATCGGGGCAACGGTCGTGGCTCAGCTCACGGAGTGCTGGTGGCAGCTCAGGGAGGAGGCCGGCGAGCGCCAGGTCGCCATCCGCAACGGCATCGCCCTCCAGCACAACGTCGGCGGCCGCGGCTCGGGCGTGTCCGTGGTCAACATCCTCACGCGCCCCGTCACGTAACGAGTCACATGATCCACACGGAGCAACACGAGGGCGTGCTCACGATCACCCTTGATCGTCCCGAGGCGAAGAACGCCCTGAGCATCGAGATGCGCGACGACCTCGTCGCGGCCCTCATGCACGCGAGGGCCGACGGCGACGTGCGGGCCGTGCTCGTCACCGGCGTCGGCGACGCCTTCTGCGCGGGCATGGACCTGCGGGCCTCGACGGTGGCCCAGGCGGGCGGCGGCGACTTCGAGGCCCGCTCGACCTCCGAGGCCCTCCGGGTCGGGGTGCAGGCCATGATCCGCGAGCTTTGGGAGCTCGACAAACCCACGGTGGCCGCCGTCAACGGCGTGGCGGTGGGCCCGGGCGCACACCTGGCCTTGTCCTGTGACTTCGTCCTTGTCCACCCGGGGACCCGGTTCGTGTGGTCGTTCCACAAGTGGGGCCTGGTGGTCGACGCCGGGGGCGCGTATCTCCTCCCCCGCCTCGTCGGCCTTCCCCGAGCCAAGGCCATCGTCATGCTGGGCGAAGGGGCGACCGGCGAGGAGGCCGTCGAGCTCGGTCTGGCCTACCGGTGCGTTGACGAGAGCGCCCTCCTCGACGAAGCGCGCTCGCTCGCCGCCCGCCTCGCCGCCGGCCCCACTCGCGCCCTCGGGCTCTCGAAGCGCCTCCTCAACCGGTCGTTCGAGACCGACCTCGCCGAGTCGCTGGAGGCCGAGGGTCACTTCCAGGCGCTCGCCACCACGACCTCGGATCTCCAGGAAGGGATGGCGGCGTTCAAAGACAAGCGTGACCCCGAATTCCGGGGCCGCTGACGAGGTCGGTTTCTCAGCGCGGCGCATCAGGACCGGGCGAATCGGGCATATCATCTGACACCAGCGTCAGTTTCGGGGACGGCGGGGGCCGGGGCGGAGGAACGGGGGCAGCGTGCGTCGAAGCATGGGAGCGGAATCACCGAAGCGTCGCTCCGCACGCAACGCGCAACGGAACCACGGGGGGGCCATGCGCATCCGAGTTTGGGCCAGTCGGGCGTGCCTCATCAGCGCCGCCAGCCTGACCGCCCTCGCGCTCGTCGCCCCTCCCATCCGGGCCGACGTCGCCGCCCGGCCACCCACGTTCGAGGCCACCGGGTTCGCGTCGGCCATCCAGGCCAGCATCAACACCGACCCCCAGACGTTCGTGGCCGACCTCGTGCGCATGGACCTGCCGCACGGCCAGAGCGCCTTCGGCGCCGACGGCTTGGCCCGCTCCCGGGCGGCCTCCATCTTCCCGGGCGTGGGGGCGGCCGAAGGCCCGAGCCTGGGCTGGGGCCAGGCGTGTGGCCAGGGATTCCCGTGCGAGGAGTTCTTCCCCGACGGCGGCTTCCCGCCCCCCTACCCGCTCAGCGCCGAGGCCGAGAACCCCACGGTCACAGAGGCGCGCCCGACCGTTAAGGGGCAGCAAGTCGGCGAGCCGGGCGACCCGGTCTCGTTCACGCTGGCCGACGTCGTGGCCACCGCCACCGACGACGAGGCCACCACCACGGCCGTCGGCGTGAGCGACGCCGCCAACCCCTCCACCGTCCACGTCGGCCGCCTCTCCGCCATCACGAAGCTCCGCATAGAGGGCGGCGTCGTCGTGGCCGAAGCCGAGTCACGCCTGTCCGAGGTCTCGCTCTTCGGCGGCGTGGTGCAGATCGACCAGATCGTGGCCCGGTCCGTCTCCAAGGCCGACGGCGACAGGATCCTGACGAATGCGCCCCAGGTCACCATCGGCGGGGCCACCGTCGGCGGCCAGCCCGTGAGCATCACCGATCGGGGCATCGTCAACAAGGACGGCCCCCAAGACCAGGGTCTCCTGCCCACGCTGGGCGAGGGCGTGGAGCGGATCTTCGGCGCCGGGCCGGTCAGCGTCCGCCTCATCGACACCGAATCCGACACCCGCGAGGGCACCGCCCGCGGCGACGCCGTCGGGGTGCTGGTGCACTTCGAGGTCAACGCCTCGGGCTTCCCGAGCGGCACGACCGTGATCGGCGACCTCATCCTCGGCACGGCCTCCACCCTCGGCTTCGCCGACCAGGACTCCTTCTCGGACGAGGACCTGAGCTTCGACGACGAGTTCTTCTTCGAGGACGACTTCAACGTGATCGACGACCTCGGAGAGTTCGAGGACGCCGAGGAGGAATTCGGCGACGACTTCGCCGCCGTGTTGGGTGAGCAGGCCAGCTTCGACGGACAGGAACTGGCCGTCCCGGCCGCGCTGTCGGGCACGGCCAACGAGGGGCGCACCCTCACCCGGTTCGAACCACTCGAAACACTCTTGCGTGGGGTTGCGGCCGACCGCATCAAGTTCCTATACCTTGCGTGGACGCTGGCCCTCGTGGGGCTGGCACTCGGGTCTCGCCTCCGCCCCTTCCGGGTCAGCTCGCACCGGTAGGCTCGGGAAGACCCGGGCGTCCGGGGAGTGCAGGGGGACACGTGGCGGATCGGGCATCCAACGAGGCGGCCAAGCAGGCGAAAGACGCGGACGCGGCGGCCAAGCGCGCCGGTCGGGCGGCCACCGAGGAACTTCCCGACGTCGGGCTGTTCTGGCGGTGGGCAGGGCAGGCGACGCGGCCGGTCGCCGGCTGGATCCTGATCGCCCTCGGGGCGATCGCCATCGTGGTCGGCTACCTCGGCGTCTCCCGCGAGGCGCTGGTGGCCAAGCAGATCCCGTACCTCGTATCGGGCGGCATCGGCGGCATGGTGCTCGTGGCCGTGGGAGCCTTCTTCCTCGGCACCGAAGACCTCCGCCGCCAGCTCCTGCGCCTCGACCGCATCGAGGAGCAGGTCGACGAGTTGCACGCCGTCCTCCTCTCTCGTCGTGACGCCCCCACGCGAGGCGGCAACGGCGCCAGCGGGTCGACCGTCGCCCTGGCGGGCGGCAGCACCTATCACCGGTCGAGCTGCCAGATGGTGACGGGCAAGCACGGCGTAGAAGAGGTGAACGCCCGCGCCATCTCCCGGCGCAACCTCGAGCCCTGCGGGATCTGCGAGCCCCAACCCGTCAAGGCCGGCTAAGCCCGCGGGCCGGCGGTGTACTACGCCCAGCTCGTCCTGACCGGCCTCACCCGCGGGGCCCTGCTGTCCCTTGCCGGCATGGGGCTCGTGCTCACCTACCGCGCCACCGGCATCTTCAACTTCGCCCACGGTGCGATCGGCGTGTTCATCGCCTACGTGCTCTACGCCTTCAACGCCCAGTGGCATGTGCCGGTCGGCATCGCCGCGCCCCTGGTGCTCCTCGGGGTCGGGCCCCTCCTCGGCGTCCTCCTCGAGCGGGCCGTGTTCCGCCCCTTGGCCCGAAAGGGCGCCACCACGACCGAGAAACTGGTCGCCACCCTCGGCGTTTTCGTGCTGCTCCTCGGCGTCGTCATCGTCGTCTGGTCGGGCACGTCGCGGGTGGGAGTGAAGCTCGTCCCGGCCAAGCCGCCGCCTCCCGGGGGGCCCTGGAACCCATCATCCTCAACCTCACCATGCTCGAGGTGTTCTCAATCGCCGTCGTGGCTCGGCTGACCAGCATGCCCATCGCCGCCGGGGCCGGGCTCCTGCTCCTCGGTGCCGGCAACGAGCTGTTCAAGGAGATCACGCTCGCCGGAGGCCGGGGCATCCTGGGCGACTCATTCGACGCCCTGAAACCCAACCTCTCGGTCGTCCTCCTCTTCGGGGCCTTGCTCGTCTACAAGCGGCTCGACATCGTCGGAGAAGCCGCCGAGCGGGTGCAGCGCTTGGCGACGCCGATCCGGGAGTCGACGGTCGTCCGCACCGCGCTCACGGTCGCCGTGCTCGGCGTCACCCTGATCGCCCTCCCCCTCTTCCTCGACGACAACGGGCTGGACCGGGCCCAGAGCTTCCTCGCCTTCGCCGTCATCTTCGTCTCGATCGTGGCCGTGACCGGGTTCTCGGGCCAGATCACCCTCGGGCAGGCCGGCTATGCGGGCCTGGGGGCCTGGATGGCGGCCCGCATGGGCAACGCCTGGGACATCCCGGTGATCGTGGCCATGGTGCTCGGCGCCATGGTGGCCATGGGCGCCGGGGTGCTGACCGGCTACCCGGCCCTGCGCCGCCGGGGTCTCTTCCTCGCCCTCACCACCCTGGCGATGGCCCTTCTCATCTTCCGATTCGTTCTCCAGAACAAGGACTTCGCGGGAGGGTCGGACGCCCTCCAGGTCTTCCGTCCGTCTTGGTTCGAGGGCCCGGTCGGCTTCTACTACTTCGAGCTCGGCTGGCTCGCCCTCATGTTCCTCCTCGCCCGCAACCTGCGGAGCGGCCGGCTGGGGCGGGCCCTCGGGGCCATGCGCGACTCCGAGGACGGTGCCCGCTCGGTGGGCATCGACCTGCGGGCCTACAAGCTCTTCATCTTCGGGGCCAGCGCCTTCATCGCCGGGATCGGCGGGGCCCTCCTCACCCAGCGGGCTGGGGTGATCGAGGCCGAGCAGTTCTTCCCCCTCAACAACCTGTTCTGGTTCGCCGCCGTCGTGGTAGCCGGCGTCACCTCGATCTCGGGAGCACTGCTGGCGGCGTTCATCTGGGTCATGCTCGACATCGTCCTCGGCACCGACGGCGTCTCCCAGCTCGTGATCGGGGCCGGGGCGCTCCTGCTGGGGCGGCTGCCGGGGGGGAGCCTGACGGGCATGCTGCGGACGGGGCTCGACCGGGCCGAGGCCAGTGCCCGACGAACGTTCAGCGCCGCCCGCACGCGCCAGCTCGCCGCCCGCGAGCTGGTGGGCGCACCCGAGCTGCGCCCCACCGACCTGTACGCACCCAGCGAGTTCGCCCGCAAGGTCATCGCCGAGAATGGGAGGCGCGCGGTCCGCCCGCCGCGGCGTCCGGTCCGCACCGGGGGGCGGTCGTGACCGGGCCGAGCCTCGTCGCCACCGCGGTCACGAAGACCTTCGGCGGCCTGCGGGCCGTCGACCGGGTCAGCCTCACCGTGCCGCCGGGGCGGATCACGTCCCTCATCGGCCCCAACGGCGCCGGCAAGACCACGTTCTTCAACTGCCTCACCGGGCTCCTCGAACCCGACGGCGGTGAGATCACCTTCGGCGATCGCGACATCAGCGGCCTCGAGACCCACCAGCGGGCCCGCCTCGGAATTGGCCGCACGTTCCAGCGCCTGGAGGTGTTCACCGGGCTCTCGGTGTTCGAGAACCTCCAGGTGGCGGCCGAGGCCATCTCCCCCGGCAACACCTTCCTCGGCGCCTTCCGCCTTCGCCACCGCGCCGACCCCGAGGTGGTGGCGCAGGTGGAGTCGGTGCTCGACCGCCTCGACCTCGCGTGGGCCGCCCGCCGCATGGCTGGCGACCTCCCCACCGGCGTCCTGCGCCTCGTGGAGCTGGGCCGGGCCCTGTGCACCGACCCCAAGGTGCTCCTTCTCGACGAGCTCGCCAGCGGTCTCGACGACGCCGAAACCGAGGAGCTGGCGGCGGCGCTCACCACCCTCTCCGCCGACGGCATCGGCGTGCTCTTGATCGAGCACGACATCGAGTTGGTGCTCGGGATCTCCCAGGATGTCTATGTCCTCGACTTCGGCAAGGTGATCGCCCACGGCACGCCGCGGCAGGTGGCGGCCGACCCCAATGTCCAGGCGGCCTACATCGGCAGCGAGCGCAAGAAGAGCCGGGAGCGAGCGACCCGGTCGAACCGAGGGGGGAGGGGCCGTGCCGCTGCTCGAGCTTGACGGGGTGCGCTCGGGCTACGGGCGCGTCGAGATCCTCCATGAGATCAGCCTGTCGGTCCCCGAGGGCGCGGTCGTCGCCGTGCTCGGGCCCAACGGGGTGGGCAAGACCACCCTGCTCCGGGTGATCTCCGGGACGCTTCCAGTCTGGGAGGGCGCCGTGCGCTTCGACGGCCGCGCCATCAACCGGCTCTCGGCCTACCAGCGGGCGCGGCGGGGGATCACCCTCATCCCCGAGGGCCGGGGTGTGTTCCCCGGGCTGTCCGTCGACGAGAACCTGGCCATCGCCGCCCGAGCCAGCGACGCCGATGCTGCGTGGCGAGACGAGCGCCTCGACGACGTCAAGAAGACCTTCCCCCGTCTCGCCGAGCGGGCGCTCCAGCGGGCGGGCACGCTCTCGGGCGGTGAGCAGCAGATGCTGGCGCTCTCCCGCGCCTTCCTCGCCAACCCCCGGCTGCTGCTGCTGGACGAGATCTCGATGGGCCTGGCTCCGATCATCGTGGAGGAGCTGTTCGCCAACGTGTCGCGGCTGAAGCGTGAGGGGCACACGATCGTCCTCGTGGAGCAGTACCTCACCTATGCCTTGGAGCTGGCCGACATCTGCTACGTGATGAGCAAGGGCCAGGTGGCCTTCTGCGGCGAGCCCGCCGAGCTGCGCTCGGGCGACGCCCTCGCCGGCTCCTACTTCGGCGGCTCGTAAGCGTAAGCCCCGCCACCCCCCACCCGTTCTTGGTTTCGTTTCTCACACCAGGTCGCAGAAAAGAAACCAAATTCGAACGCGAGCTGGCCTACGTGGAGCCGTCGTCGACGGGCTCGTAGCTGTAGTACGACGAGCCGAGGCACACGAAGCCGTTGCCCGAGCCCGACTTGTCGATGAAGCCGCCCTTGGCGTCGTCCCACTGCACAACCGAGAAGCAGTCGGGCTCGACGGCGTTGAAGTTGGCCCCGTCGGGCCGCCAGTCCCAGTTCCCCGGCTCCACGATGTCGCCGGGGCCGTTGTAAGAGCCGTCGAGCTTGCCGAGGTACTTGAGCAGCCCCTCCCGGGTGACGTTGGGGCCCATCGACTTCACCCCCTCGACGAAAAGCGCCGCCGCGGTCCAGCCGTCGACCGCCCACTGGCGCATGGCGAAGTTGGGCTGGTACTTCGCCATGGCGTCGCGGAACTTCTTGACCTCGGCGTGGTCGGTACGCGTGTACGGCACGGAGGACCCCGTCGCCCAGATCGAACTCCGGCACGGGCTCGAGAAGGAATCGCCGACCGTCTGGCTCCACCCGGCGATGGTGGTCACCGCCGCCTTCACCGTGAAGCCGAGGCGGTCCATGGCCTCACAGAGCTTCTGGAACCCGGCGATGTCGATGGCCTGGAAGAACGCCTCGGCCCCGGCCTGGCGCATGCGGATGACCTCGCCGTCCCACGCCGGGTCGGCCAGGTTGCGCCCCTGGCCGTTGTTGGGCGTGTAGACGACGTCGATGCCCTCCCGCTCCATGCCGTCGGCGATGAAGTTGCCCGCCGTCCGAGAGATGGGCTCGTCGTAGAAGATCACCGCCGCCTTGGTGATGCCGAGCTGCTCCTTGAACCACCGGTACTGCCCGCTCTGGATGTGGAGAAGTCCGTCGGTGCCGAGCTGGGTGCCGTCGCGGGGGTTGCCGTCGCCGCCGTACAGCGAGAAGAGATACGGCCACTTGTCGTAGGCGTTGGAGATCGGGATCCCGCCGACGTCGGGCACCTTCTTCTCGTTGACGAGGGGCGCCCCGGCGTAGGACCGGGTGGCGTTGCCGACGAAGGCAAAGATCTTGGAGTCGTCGATGAGCTTTCGGACGCACTCCTTGTTCTTGTCGGAGTTCTCCTTGTCGTCGCAGGTGACGAACTTGATCTTGCGCCCGCACACCCCGCCAGCGGCGTTCAGGGCCAGGAAGAAGGCTCGCGCTCCCTCGTAGGGGCCGGCGAAGGCCTCGGGGCCGAGGGCCCCACCGCGAGCGGCGATGTTGCCCACCAGGATCGAGTTGGCGGTGACGCCGGTGTCGGAGGCCGTGTTGGGGCCGCCGCAATCGCTGCCGGCGCCCGACCCGCCCGACCCACCCGACCCGCCCGACCCACCCGACCCGCCGGAGCGACCCGTCCCGCCGCTGCCGCCCGAGCCTCCTGAACCACCAGAGGATCCAGAACCGCCGGACCCACCGGAGCCGTCGTCATCAGAGCCGTCGTCGTCAGAGCCGTCGGTCCCGCCGGTGTCGCCGTCGACGAACAGGTCGTCGGCCGAGGCGTTCTCGTCGCCGCCGACCGACTCGACGCCCTCGCCCCGGGCGGCGGCGATGAAGTCGTCGTTGTCGAGGCGCGTACCGCACGCGGCGGATAGGAGGGCAAGCGTTGCCGCAATGGCGACCAGTCCATGACGACGCACGTGGCGTTCCCCCTTCGCGCCGGTACTCCGAAAGATAGGACGTGCACACGCGGGGTGGTATTCGGCCCCGGTTCGCCCGGCGAGTGTACGCGGAACCTGACACCGATGTCAGGTGTGGAATGATCCGCCTCGTGGGCCCGGTCTGGCTGTCGCCCGAGGATCACGCGGTTGTAGCCGCGGCGGGTGATCGGCTCGTGCCCGGATCGGCTGAAACCGGCGTGGCCGACTATGTCGACACCCTGCTCGGCGCCTTCGAGTTCGACCCGCCCCGGATCTGGGCCGGCGGCCCGTTTTCGGGGCGCCACGGTGGCGAGGCCGGGTTCGACTCATTTCTGGCCCTTGGGGCCGTCGAGGAGCTGGCCTGGCGGACGCGGATCGAGGGTTCGCGCGGGCTACCGGAGCGGGAGTTCAACGGGCCGGTCCGGGGGCTCCAGGAGGAGTACCGGGACGGGCTGGCGTCCCTGGGCACCGACTTCGCCACCCTCAGCCCCGAGGAGCAGGACGCCCGACTCGGCGCCGTGCCTGAGTTCAAGGCCCTCCTCTACCGCCACGCCTGCGAGGGCATGTACGGAGACCCGGTCTACGGCGGGAACCGCGGCGGCGCCGGGTGGGCGGCCATCGGGTTCGCGGGCGACGTCCAGCCCCGCGGTTGGACGGCCGTCGAGATGCGGCCCCCGGCCGCATCCGAGGACGGGCGGCCCCCGGCCGCATCCGAGGACGGGCACGCGTGAACGACGCCCGAGCCGTCATCGTCGGAAGCGGGCCGGGGGGCGCCACCGCGGCCGACGTGCTGACGGCCGCCGGCTGGGACGTCGTCATCCTCGAGAAGGGGCGCAACCACCTCATCGACCTCGAGGCGCCTTATGAACCCAAGGGTGAGTTCTCCAACGACGAGCTGAAGTTCGGCTTCCGGCACTTCCTCGGCCCCGACCCGCTGGCCGAGCCCCGCACCTTCCGGCGGGGTGAGGCCGACGGCGATCGGATCCACGTGGGTGACGTCAACAACTTGCCGAGCACGGTGGGCGGAGGCGGGCCCCACGCCGACGGGAAGCTCCCCCGGTTCCGGGAGGACGACTTCCACGTGCGCTCGGCGTTCGGTCCGATCGAGGGGGCGGCGGTGGAGGACTGGCCGCTCACCTACGACGAGCTGGAGCCGTACTACGCCGAGGTCGAACGGCTCATCGGGGTGGCCGGAGCCGCCGAGGCCAACCCCTTCGCCGCTTGGCGATCAGGGCCGTACCCCATGCCGCCGGGGCCCGACATGTACGGCGCCACCCTCACGGCACCGGCGGCCGAGAAGCTGGGGCTCCACCCCTACCGGGCCCCGACCGGGGCCAATAGCGAGCCCTACGACGGGCGGCCGGCGTGCAACAACTGCGGGTTCTGCGGGTTTTACGGCTGCCCCATCCACGCCAAGGGCGACCCCATCGCCTCGCTGCGCCGGGCCCTCCTGACCGGGCGATGCGAGATCCGGCCCGAGGCGTACGTCACCGAGGTGGTGCTCGACGGGTCGGGGCGGCGGGCGACCGGGGTCCGGTATCTGGACGCCGGTCGGCGGGTGCAGGAGGTGCGGGCCGAGCACGTCGTGCTCGCGTGCGGGGCGTTCGAAACCCCCCGCCTTCTGCTGCGGAACGGCCTCGCCAACTCGTCGGGGCTGGTGGGACGGTTCCTGACGGTCCACTTCCAGACCTTCGTGGTCGGGGGCTTTCCCTTCGACCTCCTCGGCGACCGGGGCCGCGCCGTCACCCACTTGCACGACGACTTCATCGTTCCCGGGCCTGACGACGTCGCCGCCGCCCGCGAGGCCGGGCTCCCGTGGATGAAGGGCGGCGTGGTGGAGCACGGGAGCGCGGCGGGGCCGATCCAGGAAGCCGTCGAGTATCCGCCCGGGGAGCTGCACACGGCTGCCATGCGCGAGTCGGCGCTCCGGCGGAAGCTGTGGGTCTTCACGATGCAGGGTGAGGACCTCCCCCAGGCCACCAACCGGATCGACCTCGACCCCGCGGTGGTCGATGCCTGGGGGTTCCCCGCCGGACGGCTGACGTACTCGCCCCACCGCCACGAGCTGGTGGCCTCGGCGCACTTCGCCCCCAAGCTGGAGGCGGTGCTGAGGGAAGCCGGGGCCGAATGGACCATCGCCACCACGTCGCCGCCCGCCCCTGACGCCGCCTTCGACACCCCGCTCGGGGTGGCCCCGGCGTCGCGCCACATCATGGGGACGTGCCGGATGGGGGCCGATCCGGCGACCTCGGTCGTCGACCCCGAAGGCCGGTTCTGGGACGTGGAGAACATGGTGTGCGCCGACTCATCCGTCTTCGTCACCGCCGCCGGCTACAACCCCACCCTCACGCTCACCGCCCTCGCCCACCGCACGGCCTCGAAGCTCGCCGGGATCGGGCCTCCCGGCGGATGACCCGAATCCCCCCGTTCGGGGGCAGACGTGACGGATTTCACTCCTACACACTGGTTGTGGGAAACTGACGATCCGTCAGAAATTGTTCGTATCTACGAACGCGCGCAGCGTGAAAATGACCGCGACGTCAGGTCCCGTGGTGCGTAAGAAGGAAGAGAACACCAGCTAGGACGGTCGCCGGGCGGACATGGCTCCGGCGCCGCGGAGCCAACCAACCAGAAACCACACAGAAGGAGTAGCAACCATGCTGCGGAAGCTTCTTGCCCTCGGCGCCGGCGTCGCCGTCGCCCTTGCGGGGGTCGCAATCAGCCCGGCGTCGGCAACGCACTCGCTCGACAACGTCGTCGCGAGCGTCAACGGCGGCGTGTCCATCAACCTCGGTGCCTGCACCGACCAGCACGGTCACCCCGGTAACGCCGCGCAGTTCACCGACGTCGTCATCGACGGCACGTTCATCGCGGGGGACAACGGCCTCGCCGGGTTCCGCGGCGCGGTCGACGTCGCCACCGTGAACGTGTGTGTGGTCGACGACGTCGCAGTCGGCCCCCTGCCCATCATTGCCCACGGAAACCTCGGCGCAGCGGGCTTCCAGTCGCCAAACCCCGGTGACAACCCGCTGAACCCGCTCGGGAGCGACGTCTGCCTCTACGGCACGCTGCTCGCCGGTGGCGAGTTCAACAACAACGGTGCGGTGACCTCTCGAGCCATCATCAACGCCACCTACACCGTCAACCAGCCCGTGAGTGGTGGCTGCCCGACCGACCCGCTTCTGCGGGGTGGTCAGATCGCGGCCTCAGCGTCGTCGGTCGCCCTTGAGGCTGACGTCGCCGTGATCCCCGCCGGCCAGGTCACGGGCGGCGAGTTGGACGACCAGGTGTCCGCACAGGTTCACACCGTCCACACCTCGTAGCCACTTGCAGCGGTGGCCGCCTGTAATCACCGGCCGCCGTGATGAAAAACGAGACGGGCAGCGGCCAGGCGGAGTCATCCGCCTGGCCGCTGCCCGATCCCAAACACACCGCTTCAGGCGACAGCAACCCCAGATCTCCAAACGGCACACGCACCTCTGTCGGGGAAACGCCGTGAACCCAACCCACCGCAGTGCAACGCAGGCCCCGTCCCGGAATGGGATCGGTGACAGCCGTTCTCGTCGACACTTGTCCCGATTCGCGCGGGCGGTACTCGCCGTGGCGGCGAGCGCCACCGTGCTGCCAGGCGTGACCCTGACACACGCCGCTCGGGCCACGACCAGCCAGAACGAGGTCGCCGTCGTTGCCAAGATCACAGATGCCGCACTCGACAGCCAAGGGGCCCCCGCCCCCCTCATCGTCGACTCCCGCCGGAACCTGGGGTTCGCCATCGGACGCGTCGGTGGCGATAACCCTGTTCTGACCGCGTACAACCTCCGGACTCTGACCCGTGACCCCAACAACACGGCCGCCACGACGCTCGACTCCAGCGACATCTTCCGCTTCGCCGTCGACGAGGAACGCGGGCGCCTGATCGGCCCCGAAAAGTCGCTCGCCCTCGATACGAACCCCTGCAGCAACGACAACCCCGCCAGCCAGAGCAAGGTCCGCGTCCACGACTACGACGACGCGGGCAAACTTGCTCTGGAGGCGACCCTGACCATCCCTTGCTCGGGCGCGTTCAAGTTCGTGCCCTTCTCTGCCTCCATCTTCCGCACGCCGAGCGGCCGCCAGAAACTCCTTGCCGCCGGGACCTACGCGCACGAAGGCAGCCACAACAGCCAGCCCCAGACGAAGAACAACCTCGGTCAACCCTTGATCGTCCGCCAGATGGATCTGGGACTCCTCGACAGTCCTGATTGGAGAGACGCCCTGGATTGGGAGATCGACCTTCGCTACGGCGGGTGCGGACGTTGGGACGAGTCGTACCGGGTCCTCGTCGAGAAGCTGGGCTCCGACGTTCTCTCCTATTGCTGGGACACGGAACCGCTGCTTCGGAGCCTGGGCGCCCAAGGCTATGTCGTCCGGGTCCCGCTCCACGCGCGCTCGGCTGCTGACGACACACCCATCCCCCTGACCCTGAAGGGCACCCCAGTTCTGCCAGATCCAACAAACCCCACCCCGTTCCTCAAGCCACCTCAAGTCCCACCGAACCCCAATCCGTTGGACTGGATCGGGGGTGGCGATCCGGTGGGGTTCCCCCTCAAGGTCATCCACTTCCTCTGTCCGCTCCCAGTGCCGATCCCGAATACGCCGCCCAACGCCGTCGCCAACCTCTGCAACAACTCGCCCAAAGGCGAGCCCACCCCCGATCTGTCTGACCTCGGCTTCGATAGCGACCAAGCGATCGACGAGACGACGAACTTCGCCGAAGACCTCGCTGACGAGGTTGACCCGAACGAGGTGGTTCCGCCGTTGTCGGATCCCAGCAACCCGACCGGTTCCAAGTTCGTCGCCAATGCTGTGGTCAAGCGCATCCCGACGTTTCCGGGAGACGCCTCGCCGTTCGTCGACCGGGGATCGTCGCGACTTCTGCTCCTCACCGCCGACGCGACAAACGGCAATGCCGTCTGGGTGTTTGACCCCCGGGAGGGAGCCGAGCGCTTCGTCGGGCTCTTTACCGGCGGCGACCCGGAGGCCAATCCGCTGAAGACCGCAGCGGGCTTCGACCCGGTAAGCGGTCGGGGGTACGTGGTGACCTCGAAGGGGCTGCTCGTTGGATCTGTGCGCAAGACCCCGATCGGCGGCCGCGTCTTCCCTGTAGTCGGAGACTTCGAGGAGAATGGCAAGCTCTTCGAGCAGACGGTCCCGGCGCAAAGCGTTGGCGTGGCTCCGTCCCTGCATCGCCTCTTCGTGCCCGTGCTCGAGCAAGAGGTTCTGCCGCCGCTCCCCACGCCACAGCCGGCAGAAATGCCGCGCGTGGAACGCCTGGTGGCAATGTTCGGCAAGCTGTTGGGCGCACTCCGCGAGACGCCGCCCAACACCAACCAAGCGCTCGCTGCCATCCAGGAGTTCCTCGACAAGGACCCGCTGGGCAAGAACGTCAAGGAATGCACGAAGGATGGTGCAGTCGTGGCGGCGCTTCGCCTTACCACCTGCCTCAACAAGATCGTCGAAAGCCTGAGCAACGAGAGCGCCGTCCAGACCATCGACACGTGTCTCACCGCCATGAGAGGCCTGTTGCGCACGGACGGCACCTTGCCGACGAGCGACCAAATCAGCGCGGCGGTCGGGACGTGCACGGCCGCTCTGGGCGAGTACGTCGGCCAGCCGCCCCCACCGCCGGCCCGTCCCCAGGCTGAGCGCGCCTACTACCTGGTATTGGAGGATCGCTCGCCGGAGCCACCCATCCAGGCAAGCGACGATCCTGACAGCCGGACCCTGCAGATCGCCGAGGAGGATGGCAAGACCGACGTCGACAAGACGGGAGCCTCGCTCGCCGCTGGCGCTCACGTCGTCGTCACAGGAGGACTTCCACGCGCCGTCAACCAGCTCGACCCCCTCTGCGAAGCCCCCAACGAAACGTGGGAGACGCGAGTCCCGGTGAAGGAGCGGGACCTGCTCAACAGGCAGTGTCTCGCTGACCAAATCGTGAGCCGAGGCAACCGCGAGTACTTCGTCGCGTACGCCGACGTCGACACTGGAACATCGACCGGAGCCAATGCCGAGGCGTCCGGCGTGTTCGTGCCGCTCACAGAGCGCCCGACCGACGAGGACGTGAGGAACCTCGGCTCTTGCGGCGCTGGCGCGGCGAGCCGCCTTGCCAATCCCGCAACCTCTCAAGATCCCGAATTTCAGGATGGCTTCAACGACTTCCTCGACGGCTACGGCCAGGTGTGCGATCCGCTCCAGGCCGGGCTCGTTCAGCCCGTCGGAGACAACCTTCAGGATGGGACCCACGGGAGCGACGGGAGTGGCTTCCCAGTGCCGTCAGCGTTGTGCAACGACTTTGGTGGCCGGCCCGCGAGCGACGTCGAGCCCGACTCTGGCGCGCAGAATGCAGACGCCCTGAAAAGCGCTCTCGTCGTCGCTGACGCGCACTGTGACGCTGACCGCACGACGGTAGCGGGGAGCGCGTCCGCATCGGGCGCGCTCATCCCGTCTCTTCCGCTCCTGACCGGTACGGGCGCGAGCGCGGCCAACGCCGGTGGAGGAGCCACGCCCTTCTTCACGACGGGGCGGTTGTGGAGCGCGGTACGAAGCACGCCCACGGCAAATGGTCAACTCACCACGGCGATCTCGATCGCCGAGGGCGTCCGCATCGGGCCGCTCTACGTCGGATCCATCCGCACCACCGCCGCCACCATCGCCAAGGGGAGGACGGGCACCGCCCGAGTGGCAATCACGCGCGAGTGGTGCGGGACGGCGATTGAGGGGGTGCTCACCGTGGCGGGATGCGCCGACCCGACCACCGACCCCGTGATCCAGGACGCCATCAACGACGCCAATCAGCTGCTGGGGAAGGTGCGAGTCAGCGTTCCCGAATTCTCCGCCGACGCCACCGACGGCGGCTACCAGAGCGTGGTGACCAAGCACCCCGACGTGCGGGCGGCCGACCAGGCCGTGAACGAAGACGACTCCCTCACGGTTCCCGGCGTTCAAGTCGTCGTATACAACGACGGAGCGGAAGGCCGGAACCGCGTCGTCATCCAGCTCGCCGGCGTTCAGGCCGAGTCGCGCTACGCCGTGGTGGCGTTGCCGAACTTCGCCATCCCCGACTTCCCCGAACTCGAATTCGTGGCCGATCCCGTCGTCCGGGCGCTCGCCGTCGCTCGGAAGGGCACGCCTCCTCGGGTCGAGAAGATCCCGGCCGTCCCGGCGTCCTTCGAGCAGCCGGCCGACAATCCGCTCAAGCGCTTGCTTCAGTCACCCTTCGCGACGCTCAAGGATCTGCTGGGATGGCTCATCAACAATCTGGGTGAGGCCGCCCTCCTGGCGCTCCTGTTCTCCATCCTGTTTACGCCCGTCTACATGTTCATGCGTCGTCGCGCCTTCGAGCGGACGATGGCCCTGTAGGAGAGTTTCATGCCATCCCCGACCCGCCCGATGCCCCCGGCCCGACGCCGGCTGATCCGCGCCGCCGAGATCTCTCGCAGCCCCGGTGCGGCGGGAACGGCGCTTGTCCTCGCAGTCGCCATCGTGGTTCTTTCGACGTTCACCTTCGAGGATCCCAACAGGACTGCGAACACGGTGGTTGCCGGCCCGTCGTCGGGGACGGACACCTTCGTCGACGTTGGCCCCGGCGACGAGCTCGAGGTGGAACAGGAAGGAACCGGAGGGCGGGAAGCCAGCGAGCGCCTCGTCGGCGGCACCGAGGGTTCTGACGCCAGCGTGACAGGGGACGCGACGGGAGGCGCAGAGGGTGGACCCCAAGCCGCCGCGGGTTCAGCCGAGTGCGAGAAGGGCGAGAACGCCGGCGATACGGCGCCGGGGGTCTCGGCCAAGGAAATCAGGCTCGGCGCCACCGTGGTTCGCACTGGGATCGCCAAGAGCTTCCTGGCCGATGCGCAGTTCGGGATCGAAGCCGTGCGCCGCAAGGTCAACGCCGCCGGGGGCATCTGCGGGCGGCTCCTCCAGATCGACTACAAGGATGACGGCTGGGTCCCGTCCACGGGTCAGGAGATCATCCAGAAATGGATCGGCGAGGGGAACCACTTCGGCCTGATCGTGAACCCGTCCTCTGAAGGCCTGCGGACCGCCATCAGCAGTGAGCTGATCAAGCAGAGCCAGTTCCCGGTAATGGGGGCGGACGGCCAGCTCATCGGACAATACAAGGACCCATGGGTGTGGCCGGTGGCCACCTCGACGCACTCGGTGATGCACATCATGGCCAAGAACGCCATCGACCGGGGCGCCAAGACGTTCGCCATCGTGTGGGAGTCAAACTTCCGTTTCGGCGTCGAGGGCCACTCGGCGTTCAAGAAGTACGTCGAGCGCCACTGCGGCTCCGGCTGCGTCGTCAAGGACACCGAGATCCAAGGCGGCGGCGAGTCGTACCAAACCCAGGCCAACGAGTTCGTGGGGGCATGCAAGGACGGCGGCGTCGAGTTCAAGAAGTGCGACTTCGTGGCCGTGCTCCTCGAACCCGCAACCGCTGCGCAGTGGGTCAAGGCGAACGGGCTCGGTAGCGGAGACAACCCACCCAAGGTGGGCGTCGGCGCACCCCAGCCGCTCTTTGTCAACGACTTTGTCCGCGACAACTGCGGGAAGCCGTGCGCCGAGATGTGGGTGTGGACGAGCTTCAAGCCACCCATCGCTCCGTACGACGCTGAGAGCGCGGTGAAGCAATACGTCGACGACATCCGCGCCGTCAGCGCGTCGGCCGACGTGAACAACCCGCACGTGCAGGGCGCGTATGTCGGGGCGCTCCTCGCCGTGAAGGCACTCGAGCAGCTCGGGCCGGCGCCGACGCGCGAGGGTGTGAAGCAGGTGCTGGACCAGATGAGTTTCGAGAGCGGCCTGTCGAAGGAACTCAAATTCTCAGGCAGCAACCACTTTGCGGCCCTGAGCGCGCAGGCCTTCGAAGCCGTCTACAACGTGACCGGCTCAAGTGCAAGCTTCAACGGCTGGCGGTACGCCGAGACCGGCTTCATCGACGACGACGAGTACCAGAAGGACCAGGCCGAGCAGGAGTAGGGGCAACGCGGTGGGGGAGTTCTTCAGCGACATCGTCGTCAACGTCATTCTGACGACGCCGCTCATCGGCGCGTACACGATGTTCGCGCTCGGCATCACGTTCATCTACCGGGCATCCAAAGTCCTGAACCTGGCTCACGGCGCCATGGCCATGTTCCCGGCCTACATCGCCTATCAGCTCACCGGAAGCATCGGGGTGGTGCTCGCCTTCGTCGGCGCACTGCTCTTCGGGGGAGCACTCGGCCTGGCCGTCGAGCGCACGGTGGTGCGCCGTCTCCGGCAGGCGTCGCCGACGGCGCAGACGGTTGGGACGGCCGGAGTGCTCGGCATGCTCATCGCCGTGGCGGTGCGATTCTGGGGGACGTCGCCCCGGCGGGCGCCATCCATCTTCCCTGACGGGAAGTTCTCGGTCGGCAACTCGCTGGTCACCTACACCGACCTCGGGCTGTTCTTCTCCGCCCTTGGCCTTGCCGTGCTGTTCCTCGCCATCTTCAAGTACACCGACCTCGGGCTGGCAATGCGTTGCGCCGCCGACAACCGGCGGGCCGCCTGGCTGATGGGGATCGACCCCGACCGGACGACGGCGGCGGCGTGGATCTTCGCCGGCATGCTGGCGGCGTTCGGGGGCGTGCTCCTCGCCGCATCGACGATCCTCCACCCCTACGTGCTGGCGTTGCAGGTGCTGCCGGCCTTCGTCGCCGCGCTCATCGGCGGGCTCGAGAGTGAGACCGGCGCCGTGGGCGGATCGTTCATCGTCGGCCTCACCATCGGAATCGTGCCGCTCTTCGGCGGGATCGGCGAAGAAGTGGGGGCGCCGCAGGTGGCGCTCGGGCTCCTCGCCTTCGTGGTCATGAGTGTCCGGGGCCGCAGGTTCTCCGTGGCCGAAGCTTCGGCATCGACGGCGCTGTAGCGATGGCTAGAACCGCCACCGAGCGAACGGGCCCGAGCGGCCCCACAGAGCGGGCAACGGGCATCCGCCGCGTCACGGCCAAGCACATCCTGCTCGCCTGGCTGATCGTCTACTTCCCGTGGCTCCCGGGCCGCCCCCTCAACACCATCCTTCCCGACGTCCCGTTCGCCTGGGTTGTCGACGCCAACCTCGCCGCCCGCTACGCGCTGATCGGCTTCTCCCTCGTGATCCTGACCGGCTGGGTGGGCCAGATCTCCCTCGGCCACGCTGCGTTCGTCGGCATCGGTGCATTCACCACCGGACTTCTCGCACGGGAGTTCGATATCCCGTTCCCGGTCAGCTTTCCGATCGTGGCGGTGGTGTCGGCAGGCATCGCGGCCCTCCTCGGCATCGTCGCCCTGCGGGTTCGGGGGCTCTACCTCGCCGTCGCCACGCTGATCTTCGCCTGGATCTGCGACGCCTACCTCTTCTCGTCCGCATGGTTCGTGGGCGAGGGTGGGGCGACGTCGATCAAGAACCGCGTAATCGGTCATCCCGAGGGCATCACCAAGTTCGACCTGTCGAACAAGCGAGTCCTCTACCTCGTGCTGCTCGCCGTCGTAGCCGGCGCCTGGTACGCGGCCGTCAACCTGCGCGACTCGAAGACAGGTCGGGCCTTCTTCGCCATCCGCGGGTCGGAGATGGCGGCGGTGTCGCTGGGCATCGACGTCATCAAGTACAAGCTGCTCGCCTTTGCCATCTCGGGAGCACTGGCTGGCATCGCCGGGAACCTGATGATGATCGATCTCCGCTCGGTCACGCCGGTGCTCTTCCAGTTCAACGTGTCGCTGTTCTTCCTCGGCATCGCCGTCGTCGGCGGCGTGACCAGCCTCGGAGGGGCGGTCGCCGCCGGCGTGCTCTTTGCCGCGCTGACTGAGCTGTTCTTCCGAGTCGACTTCCTCGAGGGCTGGCTCGACATCGTCACCATCGGGCTGCTCCTCGGTGTAATCCTCGGGTATCCGGGCGGCTTGGGGGCCTTCGGGCGCGCCGTCGTCACCCGGTTCCGCGCCTTCCGGGCGAGCTTCGCCGACCGCTTCTGGGCCAACTGGCCCGGCGCCCAAACGCCGCCGGACGACGAGGCGAGCGGCAGCGGCGAATCGGACGAAGTTGATCCGGCCGTCGTCGAGGAACCCAACGACGGGGCCTCACCACCGCGCCGACGGGGGTTGTTCCGCCGCCGGCCGGCGCGCCGGTCGATCGACCTGGCGGGGCGCATCGAGGAGATCGCCGAGCCCGCCATGAAGGAGATGGAGGCACTGGAAGAGGCGGTGGCCGAATCCCTCAACTGGCGCACGATGGACCTGTCGGAGTTCCAGCTCCCCAAGCGTCGGTCGTCGCGCAAACCCGTCCTCGAGGCCGAGGGAATCACGGTGCGATTCGGCGGGCTGCTCGCCGTCGACGACGTGTCCCTCGCCGTGCGGGAGAAGGAGATCGTCGGCCTCATCGGCCCCAACGGTGCGGGGAAGACCACGACGTTCAACGCCATCGCCGGGATGAACGAGCCGACCGCGGGAACGGTGCGGCTGTTCGGGGAAGACGTCACCCGCGTCCCCGTCCACGTCCGGGCGCAGATGGGGATGGGGCGTACCTTCCAACTCATCCAGCTCTTCCCCCAGCTCACGGTGTTCGAGAACCTGCTGGTGGCGACGCACGTGGCCAACGCCACCGGCGTCTTCTCCCACCTCGTGCTGACCAACAAGGCCATCCTCGCTGAGCGGGAAGCCCGCGACCGGGTGAACATGGTCATCGACCTGCTCGGCCTCCACGACGTGGCCCAGCGCCCCGTCGCCGGCCTGCCCTTCGGCATCCTGCGCCAGGTGGAGATCGCCCGGGCCGTCGTGACGGAGTCGCCGCTCCTGATGCTCGACGAGCCGGCGTCGGGACTCGACAACGCCGAGACCGACGAGCTGGCCAAACTCCTCTACTACCTCCGGGGCGAGCTCGGCATGTCGATCCTGCTCATCGAGCACGACGTGCGGATGGTCACCTCGGTCACCGACTACATGTACGTCGTGAACAGGGGCCAGCTCTTGGCCGAGGGCGTGCCCGCCGACGTGCAGCGCAACCCCGACGTCATCGCCGCCTACCTCGGCGAACCGGAGCCCGCCGGGGCCTCCACCCCCTCGCCAAAGCCGGAGCCGGCGACGCGATGACACCCCGAGCCCGCAAGAAGCCCGAGCGAACGCCCCTGCTCGAAGTCTCCGCCATCGACGTCTTCTACGGGCCCATCCAGGCCCTCCGAGGCGTGTCGCTGGCCCTCGGGGAGGGCGAGCGGGTGGCGCTGCTCGGAGCCAATGGCGCGGGAAAGACCACGACGCTGCGGACGATCTCGGGGCTGGTCAAAGCCGCCGAGGGCGAGGTACGCCTCGGCGGCGAGTCGATTTCGCGGCTCACCCCGGCCCAGGTCGTCGAGCAGGGCGTCGCCCAGCTCCCGGAGGGTCGGGAGCTGTTCATGGGGTTGTCGGTCGAAGAGAACCTCCGGGCCGGGTTCTGGACCCGGCGGCACAGCGACCTGTCGTTCAAACAGCAGCGCGACCGGGTGATGGATCTCTTCCCGATCCTGCGCGAGCGATCGGGGCAGCAGGCCGGGACCCTGTCGGGCGGCGAGCAGCAGATGCTCGGCGTGGCCCGGGCCCTCATGTCGAACCCCCGAGTCCTCATCGTCGACGAGCTGTCGATGGGCCTGGCCCCCCAGATCGTCGCCCAGCTCTTCGAGATCCTCCGGGAGGTCAACGAGCTAGGAACGACGGTGCTCATCGTCGAGCAGTTCGTGCACATGGCCCTCGCCAACACCGACCGCGCCTACGTGCTCGCCAAGGGGGAGGTGGTGCTCGAAGGCAGCTCTGCCGACCTCCTCGCCGACCCCGCCCTCATCGCCAGCTACCTCGGCGAAGCCGACCAACCCGTCGAGGCCTCCGCCAACGGCAAGACCCGCAAGCCCGCCCGGGCCCGGGCCCGGAAGGCCTGATTCGGGCGCGGCACCTTCGCGTTCCGGAGCGAGTTCTCCACCCGTGAGGGGGAAAACTCACTCGAGAACGGAGCGGGGTCGCGGTCAGCCCCGGGGTAAACCCAGGATGCGCTCGGCGATGATGTTCTTCTGCACCTCGCTGGTGCCGCCGGCGATGGAGGCCGCCTTCGACCACAGCCACTGACGCTGCCACTTCCCCTCTCCGGGCACACCGGACGCGCCCGCCCACAGCGGCGACGCGTCCCCACACACCAGGAGAGCGGTCTCGGAGAGGTGCTGCGTCATGTCCGTCCAGTGGAGCTTGATCCAGCTCGACTCCGGCCCCGGCTCTTCCCCCCGGGTAAGGCGCGACAGCGTGCGCCAGTTGTGGAGCCGCAGCACGGCCAGCTCGACGAAGGCCTGCGCCAGGGCGTCGGCCACCTCCTCGTCCCCGAGGAGCCCGCGCTCGCGGGCCAGGCCATACAGCTCCTCGAGGTACACCTCATGGACGACCTGCTCCTTGAACGGGAAGTTGGTCCCCCGCTCGTGAGCCAGCGTGGTGTTGGCCACCGACCAGCCGTGGTCAACCTCACCGACGAGTTGGTCGTCGGGGACGAACACCTCGTCGAGGAAGACTTCATTGAACTCGGCCTCGCCGGTGATCTGCACCAGGGGCCGGATCTCGATCCCGTCAGCCTCCATGTCGACCACGAAGTACGAGATCCCGGCGTGCTTCGGAGCGTCGACGTTGGTGCGGGCGAGGCAGATCCCCCACCGGGCGTACTGGGCGTAGCTCGTCCACACCTTCTGCCCCGAGAGGAGCCAGCCCCCGTCACCGCGCACGGCTCGGGTCGACAAGCTGGCCAGGTCCGACCCGGCGTCGGGCTCGGAGAAGAGCTGGCACCAGATCTCGGACGCGTCGAGGATGGGGGGCAGCCACCGGCGCCGCTGTTCCTCGGTGCCGCGGGCGAGGAGGGTCGGCCCGGCCAGATTGATCCCAACCCGGTTGACCGGCTGGGGGGCCCGGGCCCTGGCGTACTCCATGTTGTAGATCGCCACCTGCACGGGCGACGCCCCCCGCCCGCCGTACTCGGTCGGCCAGTGCACCCCGATCCAGCGGTCGGCGGCCAGGCGCGCCTGCCAGGCCCGGCCCCAAGCGATCTCCTCGTCGAGCGACATGAAGGCGGGCGGCAGTTCGAGGTTCGACGCCAGCCACCCACGGATCTCCTCGGCGAACCGCTGCTCCTCCTCGGTGAACGAGAGGTCCATCAGAGGTCCCAGAACTGGAGCCGCCCGGCGGCCTCGAAGGCCGCTTGCACCGCGGCCTCGTCGTCCCCAGTGAAGGGCCGGTAGGTGGGTTCGCCCTTCTCCCGCCAGTAAATGGCATCGTCCGAGCACCGGTCGTGGCGGAACTTCTCGTGCACCAGCGTCCGCTTCACGATCTTGTTGGTCCCGGTCATGGGCAGCTCGCGCGCCACCCGCACGTACCTCGGCCGGTAGCGCTCGGATACCTCGTCCTGGGCGTCGACCCACTTGGCAAACACCTCCGGATCGAAGTCGACCCCGTCCTTCATGACCAGCGCCGCCATCACCTGGTCGCCGGCCTGCTCGTCGGCGACGCCGTAGACCGCCGCCAGCACCGCGTCGGGGTAGCGGGCGATCACGGCCTCGATGGGCCCGGCGGGGAAATTCTCACCACCCACCCGGATCCAGTCGGCGTTGCGGCCGGCGAAGTAGAGGTACCCGTCGGCGTCGACATACCCGAGGTCGCCGCTCCAGTACCAGCCAAACCTCGTGGTCCGCTCCGACGCCTCGGGGTTGTTGTAGTACCCCTCAAAGGGCCCGGCGCCGCCGACGTTGACGATCTCGCCCACGCACTCGTCGGCGTTGGCGAGGCGACCGTGCTCGTCGAAGCGGGCCCGGGGAAGCTCGTTCCCGTCGTCGTCGACCACCTTCACGGTGTCGGTAACGAGCCCGAGCGCTCCCGCCCGCGGGGCGGCGTCGCGATTGACAGCGATCCCGCCCTCGGTGGCGCCGTAGGCGTCGACGACCTCCACGCCGAACCGCTTCGAGAACGCCTCGACCACCTCGGACGATCCCTCGTTTCCAAAGGCGATCCGCAGCGGGTTGTCCGCATCTCCCGGCTCCTCGGGTGAGGCAACCAGATACGAGAGGGGCTTGCCCGTGTAGCCGAACCACGTGCAGCCGTACCGGCGAACGTCCGAGAGAAAGGCGCTCACCGAGAACTTCCGGGCCAGCCCGACCGACGCGCCGTGGATCACCGACGGCGCCCATCCCACCATCACGGCGTTGGAGTGGAAGAGGGGCATGCAGACGTACCCGCAGTCGTCGGGGCCGACGCCGAGGATCATCGACAGGCGGTTCCCCGTCACCAGCAGGCGTCGCTGTGTGCACACCACCGCCTTGGGGGCGTCGGAAGTCCCCGACGTGAAGATGAGCGCCCACCGGGTGTCGACATCGGGGTCGAGCCCCGGGTCGTCGGCGCTGACCGTCGCCAGCGCGTCGCCGAGGCTCTCACCCACGACGAGAAGCTCGCCGCTCCAGCCCGCGAGGTGCTCGGCATGCCCGGGCTCGCTGATCATGAGGCCCACGTCCGTATGCGCGGCGTCATGGAGCAGGCCCTCGGGCGGGCGGGTGTGGTTCAGCCCGACCACCGTGGCCCCAGCGAGGGCCGCGCCCCCGAAGGCAAACAGGTGCTCGGGGATGTTGTCGAGCAGCACGCCCACGTGGAAGGGAGCGGGCTCGGGAGGACGGCGAGAGAGAAAGAGCTGGGCGAACCGGCAGGACTCCGTGAAGTACTCGGCGTGGGTCCAAGTCTGGTCGCCGAACTTCACCGCCGGGCGGGAACGGATGTCGGGGTCCGCCGCGTTCCGCCGCAGCAGCGCCGCCGCGTTCGGTGCCGGGAGCGGCGCCTCGCCCGGCGCGGGGATCGGCCGGGTGGCTACGACCCGCCCTCCTGCTTGCCTGGCTCCTGCTTGCCAGGCTCTTTCTTCATGGCCTCGGGCATGAGCATCCCGAGCGGCTCGAGCTGGGTGCCGAAGAGCTTGTCGAAGTTCTCGGCCACCTCGGCCGGGGTGAACCCGCCGTCCTGCCACATGTACGCCTTCTGGAGCGGGTGACGGTAGAGCGTGTAGGCGTAGTCGGTGCGGCCCAGGATCTGGCCATTCACGTGACCCGCCTGATCCGAAGCCAGGAACGCCACCATGGGCGCGTTCAGCGCCGGGTTCTGCTCCGGCGGCGGTTCGGTGCCCGCCCGCTCGAAGAGGGCGGCCGTCATGCGGGTGGCGCCGGCGGGTGACATGGCGTTGACGGTGATCCCATAGCGCCCGAGCTCGAGGGCCCACACGAAGGTCATGCCCATGATGGCGGCCTTGGCGGCCCCGTAGTTGGTCTGGCCGAAGTTGCCCCGCAGGCCGGCCTGCGAGGTGACGTTGATGATCCTCCCGTACCCCTGCTCCTTCATGTGGGGAGCAGCGTGACGGGTGCAGTTGAAGGTCCCCTTCATGTGGACCGCCACCACGGCGTCGAAGTCCGCCTCCTCCATCTTCAAGAGGGTCCGGTCCCGCACGATGCCGGCGTTGTTCACGACGATGTCGACCTTCCCGAAGCTGTCGAGGGCGGTCGCCACGATGCGCTCGGCGCCGGCGAAGTCGGCGACCGAGTCGAACGAAGCCACCGCCCGGCCACCCGCGGCCTCGATCTCCTTCGCCACCTGGGCGGCCGGGTCCTCGTCGGACCCGCCGCCGTCGAGCCCCGATCCGAGGTCGTTGACCACGACCGCGGCCCGCTCTCGG
>JACPCJ010000029.1 GCA_016179865.1 Actinomycetota bacterium
GGAACGGGTGGGGGCGGAACGGGTGGGGGCGGCGGTGGAACGGGTGGAACGGGCGGGGGCGGAACGGGCGGGGGCGGCTCCACGGCCACGACCGCGCCGACCACGACGACCACCGAGCGGCCCCGCAGCGAGGTGGAGGTCGAGATCGCCGTGACGGACGCCCTCGGGGGGGATTCCCACGACTTCTTCGAATGGCTGCTGGGTGAATGCGCGGACTCGTCGGAGCCACCTGGGTGCGAGGAGAGGCGAGGGAAGTATTTCGACACTGTCGAGTTCCACCCCCAGGTCCGGAGGTACGAAGAGACGCTCGACCGCCTCGGTTTCCGCGGGGACTCGGGCACCGATTTGAGGCGCGCGTCAGACAATGTGTCACTCGCCATCGGAGTGGCGCACGCGGTCGAAGCCCTCCGTGGGACCAAGGGCACCGCGCTCAGCGTCATGGTTCCCGTCCTGATCAAGATGCAGAACAACCTCCGCCTTGCTCTGGAGCGGGGCGATGAGGCCGAGGCAGCGTCGATCGGCCTCGCCATCAACCGTCTGTTTCGTCTGCTCACCGCCATGGACCGAAAGGCCGACTCGGTGACGAAGGCATGACCGAGGCCGCCCCCGCCCTGAGGTGAACATGGATCCCACCCACCGCGTGCCCGAAGGCGGGCTGCCCGGACGCCCGGCGCCCGACCTCCTGACCGAGGTCACGGGCGAGCTCGCCGCGGGCACCGAGGTCAGGGTTCTGGAGCAGCGAGAGACGTGGGCCCTCGTGATGACCGACAGCGGTCTGACCGCGTGGGTCGATGGGGCTCGCTTGGAACCGTTGGATCCCGCCGCTGACCCCGCCCCGAGTCTCGCCGAGGCGTCCCCCGCGCCCTCGGATCCCGTCGCGGAGCCGGCCGCTCGCCGGGGGAAGAAGAAGCTGGCCGTCGTCGCCCTGGTGGCCGTGGTCGTCGCCGCCGGGGTCGGGGTGGCGTTCGCCGTGGGAGGCGACGACGACGGCGACGCCAAGGTGGCCACCCGGACCGCCGATACCGAGCCCGCTCCGTTGAAGATCGCCCTCACCGCGCCCGAGGGCTGGACCCAGAGCGACGACCGGTTGGCTGTGGCCAAGGACCCGGCCGACTTCGATCGACTCGCCACGCCCGCGGGGCCCGTGGCCTACGTGGACGATGAACCCGACGAGCGCACTCCCGCCGAGATCGTGGAGCAGGACTTCGCCATCCCGGAGGGTGCCTCGGCCCCCCGGCAAGTGAACTCGCTCGTCGGCGACGTCGAGGAGCTCGAGATCGACGGGGAGACGGCGGTCGCCGTGACGATGGAAACGGTGACCCCGAACCCCGACGGGACGACCGAGGGGGCACCGGGCTGGATTTTCCGGTACGTGACCGTGCACCCGAAGGATGCGCCCCCGGTGGTCTTTGTGCTCGTCGCACCCCGAGAGCAGTTCGCCGCCGTCGAGGCCGACCTCGACACGATCCCCGGCTTCAGCCGAACCGCCGGGGTCGCGATCCCCGGAACCAAGTAGCCCACCGCACGAATCGGGCAAGTCTGAGTGCGCTCGTCAGCGGCGCTCGTCGCGCGGGTCATCGGTACCCGTCGCAGTCACCGGAGGAACCAACCCAAAGGAGCTGCGTCATGAAGAAGATTCTCACCCTCACTGTTCTTGCCCTGGCCGTCGTCGGCCTGGCTCCGCGCGCTGCGGACGCCGGTGTCGTGGGTGCCCGCAACAGCGGCCGCGCCCACGCCGAGATGAACGGCCGTGAAGACCTCGCTTCCGGGCGCGTTCAGTTCACCACCACGGTCGTCGATCTGGCCGAGACGGCCGACGACGTCGCCACCGTCGTCGTCCGCCAGACCGGGCAGACCTGCGCTGAACAGACGTGCGACACCTGGAGCTGGGCGGGCGACGTGGTGGTCCCCGACGAGACCCTCGATGTGGACCAGTACCCCGACTCGTCGATCGACATCGACATCGAGGTTCCGGTTCGGGAGCACGCCGGGCCGGTCCCGACCGCCGTTGCCGATGGCACGGTCCGCTTCGAGTTCAACATGAGCGCGACGCCAGACGCCACGGCGGAACAGCACGGCTGCGGCGTCGACATCACCCGCCGGGGCCAGGCCCACGCCCACATCGAGGGCGCCCGCACGTGGACGACGATCGGCGAATGGACGGTGACCCGGTCGGTCGCCGCCCCGAAAGCTGGCTGCTGACCGCCCTCAGCCCGTTTGGCGAGCCGGGGCCTCGGTGGTCCCGGCTCGCGGCGCGACCTGGCGGGTGTACGCCCACAGGCCGAAGCGTTCGACGGCTCGGATCACGTGGGTGGCACGGATCGAGTGGAACACCTCGAAGGCGTGTTGGGCGCCCCTGAGTTCGGCGAAGGCGACGGGCTCGGGGGACACCTCCCGCAGCCGGCGGACGAACTCCCGGGCGTCGGCCACGGGCGCGAGGACGTCGTGGCTCCCGTGGAGCACGAAGAACGGCGGCGCGTCCGGGCGGACCTGGTCGAGGGGTGACGCATCGGCATACGCAGTGGGGTCCTCGCTGAACGGTTTCGGCATGACCCGCTGAGCGAGGAAGCGGCGGAATCCCCAGGCATCCATGGAGGAGCGCGACCCGAGCCGGTTGGTGAAGTCGTACACCCCGTAGAAGGGGACCGCGGCCTGGACGGACGTGTCGACCGACTCGAACCCCGGCTGGAATCGGACGTCGTCGGCGGTCAGCGCAGTCAGGGCGGTGAGGTGGCCGCCGGCGGAGCCCCCCGCCGCGACGATGAACCCGGGGTCGCCCCCGTATTCGGCGATGTGTTCCTTCGTCCACGCCAGCGCCCGTTTCACATCGACGAGGTAGTCGGGCCAGCGCGACCGGGGAGCCAGCCGGTAGTTGATCGACACGCACACCCACCCGGCGGCGGTGAGGTGGTTCAGCATGGGCAGGGCCTGCTGGGCCTTGTGGCCGACGATCCACGCGCCCCCGTGGATCCAGAACAGAACCGGCGAGCGTTCGGTGACATCGTCCCGCCGGTGCCACACGTCGAGCAGATTCCGGCGCCCGTACGGTCCATAAGGAAGGTCGCGGACCCGCACCACGTCACCCCGGCCCAGGTGGCGCGG
>JACPCJ010000088.1 GCA_016179865.1 Actinomycetota bacterium
AGCCCCCCGCCCCTGGATCGGTCGCGCTTCCGTCATCGACCCCTGGTCCCTATGGTGCGGGCTCCCGCTCCTTTCGGAGCGGGAGCCCGACCTTCGTCTGCTGTGTGTTCGGTACGAGCGACCGGAACGGTCGCGGCTACGCGCCGAAGATCTCCGGCACGTCCTCGACCCGCCAGCTGGCGGTCCCGACCACGAGCACGTCGTTGAGCCCGGTGCTCGGCCCTGGGTCAGCCAACGGGTTCAGGATCGCCGCGGTCTTCTCGAGGCACCCCGCCGCCGTCGTATCGAGCGGCTCCGCCGTGACGTTGACGGACCGGGGGTCGGCCTGGGTCTGGATCTTGGCGTCGAAGATGTAGTTCGTCGCCGTCCCCTCGTCCGCCGGCAATCCGGCCCAGATCTTGCCCCGCAAGTTGCTGAGGCCGTCGTTCCATGTGTACTTCGACGACCAGCGGTCGTTGCCGCCGTCGGCGGTAAAGGTTGACGTGCCTCGCCCGTCAGAAGCGGTACAGCTCGCCTGGTTGCTGGGCTCCAAGTTGAGACCCGTGTCACCGGGCGTGCCGGGCCAGCTCGTCGGGCACTGAGCGTGGGCGTCCTGGCCGCCGCCGCCATTCTCGATGCAGCCGAATAGGCCACCACCGCCACCACCCTTGGTGCCGTGGAAGTTGGGCCGGGTGTAGAAGCCGGTCGTGGGGTTGAACGCGCACCCGTTGACGCCCGTGATCCCCGACAGCTCGGGATTGTCCCAGTTGACGAGGATGCACTCGCCGCCGAAGTTGAAGTTCCCGCCGTTGTTGCCCTCGTCGCACAGGCCCGTGGTCTGGCCGTACTCGTTAAGGATGCCGGACCCGTCGTTCATCGCGTTTCCGGCCTCGTCGAACGCGCAGCGCTGGTTGCCACCCGAGATCGACACGGTGCCACCGACACCGGCGGCGTTCACCCCGTTGTCGATGTCCGCGTGGCCGACGAAGACGAGCGTGCGCACCAACTCGGCACATGTGTCGCCCTCGCCGACACCGACGTCGCCGAGAACGGGAACGTCCTCAACGATGACCGGGTCGTTGTGAACCGGGTCGCCAATGGGTGCGCCAGGGTCGTTGCCGTTCGAAGGACAGTCGATGACGTCCTTGTCGGCGAGCGACGGTGGCGCCGCAATCGCTATCAGGCCCGTCGCGGCGAGACTTCCCGCCACCAGCAGCCGAAGCAGTCTCCGCATGATTCCGCCTTTCCTCTCGCTCAAGCCGCCCGCGGTGGATGTGACGGCGGTCACACGTGTCACCCTTTGTACGGGCGAGAGGTGGGGAGGTCGCGGAAGTTTCGGACTGTTGTTTATCCGAGCCCGCCTCGACGCACGAGTTCACTCCTCTGCGCATTTGTTCACGCGCTCAGAGTGTTGTTCCCACCCCTCGTACTGCGATCTCGTGCGGCGCGAATCCTACGGAGTGTGACCGCCGTCACGGCACCCCCGAATCGGGGGTATTCGCCGAGCACGCTTCGTGGCCGGGTTCCCGGGTAGCCGACCCGATCGCCAAGAATTCTCACCAAACGCCGCTCTGGGAGCGCGACGTTTCGGCCGGTCGTGCGTAATGACGTGTGAAGGCCGTCACCAGGTGCTCCGCGGCACTGGCACGTGCAGGGTGGGGGGGCGTGCCGCCCCGTGTGCAACCGGCGTGGTGGCCAAACCGCGGCCTCAGGGCCGGATGACTGACCAACGAAGGAGCATGGAGACATGAAGAGAACCTTGCGGTTCGCGGGACTCGTGCCGGCGGTTGCGGCCCTGTTCTTCCTCGCCGCGGCGCCAGCCGGTGCCAATATGACGGGTGGAGGCCAGGTCAACGGCGCCGTGACAATCACGTCCGCCGGAGGCATCGACCTCACAACGAAGCCCACGACCTACCAGTTCGACCCCATCGCGATCACGGGTACGTTCGCCGACGGCGCCAACACGTTCGTCGGCGCCGTTACGACCGAGACGGTGACCGGTGCTTCCCCCGCGGAAAACACCATTTCGTCCGAGGGCACCGTCGGCCTGTTCGGGTTCCAAGACACCCTCAGCGTCTCCGGTCACATCACGGCCGATAAGGCCAACGGCGAGGGCTGCTCGGGCCTGGGTGGCAGCGCCCTGGCGGCGACCGGTGGCTTCACCCGCGTCGGCAGCGTCGTGCTGGTCAAGCTGACCTGCAAGGCGCAGCTGAACGGAGTTGCGGTCGGTCCCCAGGACCTGTACGTGGTGGCCCAGTTCACCCCGGACATCCCCGGTGAGAACGGCGTCACCGTCCCGATCACCCACGCCGTGTTCAACGGCGCCTACGCCACGAACTGACGACGTGGTAGCACCCTCCCCGAGGGTGCTACCAACACTGAAGCGGAGGGCCGGCCGGCAACGCGTCGGCCCTCCCTTCAAAAGGCAACACGACCGCAGCACAGAGCGCCGTCGATGACGCCGGACGGTTGGGGGGCCGTCGATCAGCGAGGGCGCACGGACTGTCACCCATGACCCCAGACAACCACACCACCGCATCCAAGCCTCTGCCTGCCCGTTCGGCGCGCCGGCACGCCAAGCGCAGGGCGATCGCCGCGTCAATCGTCGCGGCGATCGCCGTGACCGGCCCGAGCGCCATCACACTCCGCACGGGGGCCCGAGCCGCGCACGCCGACCCCGACCCGGGGGTGCGCGAGATCACTCGCATCCCGGCCGGGTTCAACGCTGACAACGACGTCCCAAGCGGAACCCGGGTGGATTCTGTCCGCCACATCGCCGCCATCCAGGTGAACCAGGACCTCTGGCTCTACGACATCGAGGACCCGAAGGGGATCGACGCCAACCCCGCAACACCCGCCGTCGACGCCTTCAAAGCGCCCAATAACCCGCCCATCGTGATCGGACCGCCCACCATCGATGAGGCGGGCGGGCGGGTGTTCCTGATCGAAAACCCACCCACCGATACCCCGGCCCTCACACCCACCGACCTCGTCAACGGTGTGAGCGACACCGTGAGCCGCCCCGACGTCGTGTCGTGCCGCCGCCCGCCTCGTCTCTTCGTACTCGATCTCGACAAGCTCGGCGCATCGGACCAGTGGACCACGGCCACGCTTCCCTGTCTCGTGAACGAAGAGACGGGCGTGAAGGTGTACGACGCGCCGCTGGTGAAGGGCTACTCGTACGATGCCAAGCACGACAAGCTGCTCGTGCTGGCACGGCCAGGTGGTCCGCGCAACGAGGTGAAGCTCCTCGATACCCAGACACTGCCCCACGACGTCCTCTCACTGATGCAGGTGGACGTCGCCACTATGAAGCGGGATTGGCAGGTCGACCTCACCACGCAGTGCGACGACTTCAATAACAGCTCGCCAGCCAAGCCGCTCGTGGCACGCGCCGGCGACACCGTCCTCGGCTACTGCTACGTGGGGGGCAGCGGGCGCGCCGTGACCATCCCGCTCCACGAAGGGAATCCTGTGCTCGACGACCTCGGCGACCCCGTGGTTCGGGTTTCCCCGACGGTCGGTGGACGCACAGTTCCCATGATCGATGCCGCCACGGGCCGAATCCTCATCTTCGAGTCGAAGCCACCCCTCGGCCCTGCCATCTGGGTCTACGACGCTTTCAAGGAGCGCTTCGCGGGCGTCATCCCGAGCGGAACCCCCTCGGTCGTGGACAGCACCCAGTTCACCTACTACCAGGGGCTCGACCGCAACAACGGGCGCGCCTACATCGTCAACCCCAAGGGCACCGTGGTCGCCGACATCCGCCGCGAACCGCTCTCGGTGGGCCTCATCTTCGATGACGAAGACGACTTCCGATCGACCGCGCCTGTTGCGAAGAGTTTTGAGTTGGCCGCCGACTCGCAGCTGCACCGAGTGGTGCTCCCGCTGCCCGATGGGACAGCGAACAAGGACGTTCTCGTTCTCTTGAACGACACCTCCCAGCCGACGCCAGAGGAAGAGGCTGCCGACCTCGACCGGGGAACGGCCGACATCCCCGAGGCCGAGGGAGCTACGCAGTCGGCGTGGTCAAGCGCATCAAATGGCTTTGGCGCACACGTGCTCGTGGCCGGCGGCGTTCCTGGCATCGTCAACAACGTCGATCCGTTGTGCGTGGCGAGTGACCCCATCGGGTCGGTGTACCGCGACGACAAGGGCCGTTGTCTCGCAGACCGCCTCCTCAGCAGCGGGAACCGCGAATACTTCCTCGCTCCAACTGCCCTCGAGTTCGGCTCGGAGAGCGGCGCCGTCGGCGAGGCCGCTGCCGCGTCGACAGCCAGTGGCGACAGCGCCACCGACGCCGACCTGCGTTCTCTCGCCAACTGCCTCCCCGGCGTGTTTCCGACGAACGTGACCAACGCGGTGCCCCTGCTCGACCTGGAGCAGACACTCCTCAGCGGTCCGGCAGGGTCGCTTCTGAAGATCATCAGTGACCTCGTGAAGGGCCCCACGGCCCAGAACCTCGACCAGCTCGTCCGCCAACTCCTTCGGAGCCTCCCGAAGAAAGTGGACCCCATCCCAACTCCTCAGTACGACAAGCTCGATGGCGCGCGCAAGGTGGCCTGCGACAACGCTAAGGCCGCCACCGAGGAGCTCTATAAGAACGATTGCGGCGCGGCTAGCTTCCCTGAACCGGCGCGCACGGCCATCGACGCCGCGTGCATCATCCCCTTCCACGACTGGGCCGACGGCACCAAGGGTGGTTTTCCGAGCCGCCCGGCGATCTGCACCGACTTCGTGTCGAAGGCAGCCGCCGACCAGGAGTTGGATCCCGTCGGCCAGGCCAGCGTCACCTGCGACCTCAAAGCGAACCATGTCGCCGCTCAAGCGACGACGGCCCCGGGCGGCTTCGTGCTCAAGCTCGCGGGCGTGCCAACGACGATCCCGGTCTCGGCACAGTCCGCTGAATCGCGGACCGAAACGACTCTCACTGAACAGGGCATGAAGACCACAACGTCGGCAACCCTCAGCGGCGTCGTGCTCGGCGACTACACGATCGGCCGGATTCACTCGGAGGTCACGACCCTCGCCCACGGCCGATCAGAAACCGCGAATGCGACCTACAAGCGCGAGATCAGCCAGGTGTCCGGCCCGAACTTCGCGTGTGCCCAGGACTGTGCTCCAGAGGAGTTCATCGACGGGTTCAACCAGGCCATGGCCGGGCGGGCGTTCCTGCGCCTCAACGAACCCAACCTCTTGGCAAGCCCGAAGGGCTTCCAGGCCGTCGCCCGGAAGGACCCCGGGCTCCGGGCATCCGATCGGGTCGCCAACGACGACGACACGACCACCTTTGACGCGCTGGACCTGATCATCGTCAATGACGTCAACCCGACGGCGCCAGGCGTGAGCGCTGGACGGAGCCGGATCGTCGTCGGTCTGGCCGGGGTGCAGGCCGAGAGTCGCTATGGCATCTTCGCCCTCCCAACGTTCACGCCCTTCCCCACTCTGCCCAAGACGAGCCCCACCATCATCAACCCAACGCAGGTGCTCGCCAAGATCGCTGCCACGCCCCCGCCGCCGCCCCCGCCATCGAGCACGACCGTCATCCAGGAGGGGCAGACCATCGCCTCGGCCGGGGGCGGTCCCCCGGCCGTGCTCGGCCCCGGCGACCTCTTCCGGCTGGGCTGGGACTGGTTCATCAACCACCCCCTCGAGGCCCTCTTGCTCCTGGGCGTCATGACAATCCTCCTCAGCCCTCTCTATTTCGCGTCCCGGCAACGGGTCCTTCGCGAGGCGATCGCCCTATGAGTGACAAACACGACAAGGTCTCGGGCGACGCGCCTCGCCCGACATCGCGACCCGTGCCGGCGTCCCCAACCGCTGCCTCGCCCGGCTCCCATGGGCAGTGGTTCGTCGTGGCGCTCGGCCTGGCCGCCATGCTCGTGGCCACCATCGGCTTCGCCACCCCCGACCGTGAACCGGTCGCGGTCGCCAGCAACAACGGGGGGCGGTTCTCTTTTGAGACCGAGGGCGAGACGACAGGCCCCGCGGATCAGTCCGGCGGTCGACGGGTCATCACCTCCGGCGGTGGCCCAGCCCAGAGTGCCGGTCCGGCGGCGGCGGGGGCCGAGACTGCGGGACCCAGCTCGGCTGAAGAAACGCTGGGTGGTGCGGCCGCAGCGCAGTCGCCCGACTGTGAAAAGGGGGTCAATGCCGGGGAGACCGACAAGGGAGTCTCAGAGAGGGAGATCAAATTCGCGGCCACCATCGTGAAGACGGGAATCGCCAAGGACTTCCTCTCCGACGCCCAGTTCGGAATCGAAGCGGTCAGGCGCAGGGTCAACGCCGCGGGCGGGATCTGCGGCCGCCAGATCACGATCGACTATCAGGACGACGGGTGGGACCCGTCTACCGGCCAGCGGATCATCGAGAGCTGGATCTCGTCCAATGATTACTTCGGGTTGGCGGTCAATCCCTCGTCTGAGGGGCTGCGCGGAGCCATCGACTCGGGACTCATCGACCAGAGCAAGTTCCCCGTCGTGGGGGCTGACGGCATGCTCCAAGACCAGTATGGGAGCGACTGGGTCTGGCCGGTGGCCACGTCGACTGCCTCAGTGATGCGGATCATGGCCGACAAGGCCTTGGAGGACGGCGCCAAGACCTTCGGCATCGTCTGGGAGAACGACTACCGATTCGGCGTCGAGGGCAGGGACGCGTTCGTGGACTACGTGAAATCGAAGGGTGGCACGGTCAACTCCGACGTCGGGATCAAGAGCGGCCAGAACGACTACGGAAACCAGGTCAGCGACTTCCTCGGCAAGTGCGGCGGCGCGGACAAGCTCGACAAGTGCGACTTCCTCGCTTTCCTCCTCGAGCCGGCGACGGCCGCGCAGTGGAAGCGAAACGGCGGATTCGGAGACCCCGACGTTCGTCCCAAGAAGGGAATGGGCGCACCCCAGCCTCTGTTCCTTGACTCCTTCGCCCGCGACTGCGCCGACTCGTGCACAGGGCTGTGGGCGTGGACCAGTTTCAAACCCCCTCTTGCGCCCTTCGCCTCAGAGGAAGCCGTCAAGAAGTACGAACAGGAGCTCGCGGCTGTCAACACCAATGCCGACCCGAACAATCCACACGTAGAGGGCGCCTACGTGGGGATGTCGCTGCTCGTCGAAGGGCTGACCCGGTTGGGCGATTCACCTACTCGCGAGGGCCTGAGGAAGGTGCTGGACGAGATGAACATCGAGACCGGACTCGGCCCAGCCCTCAACTACAAGGCCAGCGGGAAGTACGCGGCCCACCAGGCGCAGGCCTTCGCCGTTCTGATCAACAACCAGTCGTTCGCGGGCTGGCGCTACGCCAACACGAACTTCCGCCCCGACCCAACCATCAGCTAGCCGTGCTGAGCTTTCTGTCCGACGTCGTCGTCAACATCGTTCTCACCACGCCGCTCGTAGGCGCTTACACGATGTTCGCGCTCGGGATCGTGTTCATCTACCGGGCGTCGAAGGTTCTGAACTTGGCACACGGGGCCATGGCCATGTTCCCCGCCTACCTCTTCTTCGCCCTGGCCGGTGCCGTCGGCGCCTATCCGGCCGCCGTGCTGGCTGTGCTCGCAGGGGGTGCCCTCGGCGTCATCGTCGAGCGCGTCGTTGTCCGGCGCCTTCGATCGGTATCCCCGACCGCCCAGGTGGTCGGCACCGTGGCAGTCCTCGGTCTGCTGATCGCGCTGGCGGCCCGGGTGTGGGGAACAACCCCCTTGAGCGCCCCGTCGGTCTTTCCCGAAGTCTCCTACCGAGTGGGAGACGCCCAACTCCAACTCGGCAGTATCGGGCTGTTCGTCGTCTCGCTGCTCGTCGCCGGAGGCTTCATCGCCCTATTCCGATTCACCGACCTTGGCCTCGCCATGCGGGCTTCGGCGGATAATCGGACGGCATCCTCCCTCATGGGTATCGACCCCGACCGCACCACCGTGCTGGCCTGGCTCTTCGCTGGGCTCCTTGCGGCCCTCGGTGGCGTCCTCCTCGGCGCATCCACGAACCTCCACCCGTTCATCCTTTCCCTCCAAGTGCTCCCCGCGTTCGTGGCTGCGCTCCTCGGTGGGCTCGAGAACGTCAAGGGGGCCGTCTACGGGTCGTTCGTCGTCGGCCTCGCCGTTGGCATCGTTCCAACCCTCGGCCACTGGGGCGAGCGAGTCGGAGCGCCACAGCTCGCCCTCGCTGTCCTGGCCTTCGTCATTATGAGTCTCCGCGGCGCCAAGGTCGTCGCCGGCGACGTCCGTAGCGGCCTGTGAAACCGCGTACGGTCGCCGTCGCCGCGGGGTTCGTCCTGGTCGTGGCCTTCCCATGGCTTCCATTCGTCGAGCCGTCCCAGGTCATCAACGCCAACCTCGCCGGCGAGTACGCCATCGTGGCGATCTCTCTCGTGATACTGACCGGGTGGGTCGGCCAGATCTCCCTCGCCCACGGTGCGTTCGTCGGGATCGGCGCCTTCACGACCGGCATCCTGGCGCGCAACTTCGGCATCCCGTTCCCGGCCAACCTCCCCATCGTGATGGTGGTATCGGCGGGGGTCGCCGCCCTCCTCGGCGTCATCGCCCTCCGCGTCCGAGGTCTTTACCTCGCCGTGGCCACGCTGATCTTCGCCTGGATGGCCGACGCGTGGTTGTTCACCTCGACCTGGTTGGTGGGCTCCGGCGGTGCGAGCTCGATCCAGAACAAGGTCATCGGTCGCGAGGCCGCCATCCCATCGTTCGACTTCTCGAACAAGCGGACCTTCTATCTGGTCGTCCTGGCGACGCTGATCGCTACTGTCTCCATAGCCAGGAACTTGCGCGAGTCGAAAACCGGCCGGGCGTTCTTCGCCGTGCGGGGGTCGGAGATGGCGGCCGTCTCGCTCGGCATCGACCTCACTCGGTACAAGCTCCTGGCGTTCGCGCTGTCGGGCGGCCTGGCCGGGGTGGCGGGGAACCTCCTCATGACCGACCTCCGCACCGCCACGCCGGTTGCCTTCCAGTTCACCGTGTCGCTCTTCTATCTCTCGATCGTCGTCGTCGGTGGCCTGACGAGTGTGGGCGGAGCGATCGCGGCGTCGGTCCTGTTTGCCGGCCTGAACGAAGTCTTCTTCCGCGTGACGGCGCTGAACGGTTGGCTCGACTTCGTGACCGTCGGTCTGCTCCTGCTAGTGCTCCTCGTCTACCCCGGAGGGCTTGGTGCGCTCGGAGCCGCAGCACGAGACCAGATAGGGCGCCTTTCGGGCGGCGTCAGTGAACGCGTGCGAGCGTGGCGAACGTCACGCCGGACGCCTGGGGACGTCGGGGACGAGGGCGATTCCACCCAGGCGACCTCAGGCGCCCCGGAGTTGGCGGAGATCGAGGTCGAGCCCCTTGCGGAGGAGCCGGGCGATGGCCTTGGGGTCTTCTCGCGCTTCCGGACGCTGATTCAAGATCGGCGCGTCCGCCAGCCGGAGCGCCGCGTGCTCGAGCTGCCCGACCTCGAAACCCTCGGAACGAGCGGAATTCCCGAGCCGGAACCCCTGGACTGGCGTGAGATCTCGATCGATCACTTCAAGTTGCCCAAGTCGCGAGCCGCTCGCGAGCCCGTCCTGAATGCTGAGCACATCACCGTCCAGTTCGGAGGGCTCACGGCTGTCGACGACGTATCGCTCGAGGTGCGGGAACACGAGATCGTTGGCCTGATCGGACCGAACGGCGCCGGAAAGACCACCATGTTCAACGCCATCGCGGGGCTCAACGAACCCACGTCCGGAAGAGTGCAGATCTTCGGAACCGACGCCACCGAGTTGCCGGTCCACCGGCGTGCGCAGATGGGTGTCGGTCGTACGTTCCAGCTCATCCAGCTCTTTCCGCAGCTCACGGTGTTCGAGAACTTGCTTGTGGCAACGCACGGGCACAACCCGACCGGGGTCCTCCGACACTTGCTAATGACGCCTGCCGCGGTCGACGAAGAGCGAGCCAGTCGCCTTCTCGTCCATAAGGTCATCGAGTTGGTGGGCCTCGAGGAGATCTCAGACCAATCGGTGACCGGGCTCCCCTTCGGGCTACTTCGACAGGTCGAACTGGCGCGAGCCCTGGTCACGCAGTCGCCATTGTTGATGCTCGACGAGCCGGCGTCGGGGCTCGACAACGCCGAGACAGACGAGTTCGCCCACCTACTTCGATTCCTCCGAGCCGAGACCGGAGTGACCATCCTCCTGATCGAACACGACGTGCGCATGGTGACTTCGATCAGCGACTACATCTACGTCATCAACCGAGGTCAGCTGCTCGCCGAGGGTCAGCCAGCCAGCATCCAGCGCAACCCCACCGTCGTTGCCGCCTACCTCGGCCAGAGCCTCGACAGCCAGCCGAAAGCGGCGTTGGCGCACGCATGAAGCACCTCGCCCTCGCACTCGCCGTCTTGCTGAGCGGCACGGCATGCTCGGGGGGCAGCGACGGAGGCGGCGGCGCGGGTGGATCCGCTGGGTCAGATCGCTCGGCCTCATCGATGTCGTCCACCACGCGCGAGGGGGCCAGCAAGGACGGGGGGAACCAAGCGTCGGGGAGCGGCGAGACCCCGGGGGACGCTGGCGGATCGACCACGACGTCTGGGGCCTCCGGAGCCGATGAGGGCGGTGCCGAATCCGAGACGCCGGGCGATGTGGAGCCCAACGTCACCTTGGACAAGGAATGCGTTACGCGAGGCCTGAGCAGTGACCTCCAGGGCATCACAGCGCGCGTCCCAACGGGAGCGATCGTCATCTACTCGACTGAGTACTCCGACCACAGCAACGAGGTCTCGAACCCCGGCTACGCCACAGGCTATGGAGACACGACGTCGGTTGCAGGGACAGCCCGAGCGACCTGGGTCGTACCTGCCGACGCCCCGACCGGCAGCGCGGTGCTCCACGTGGCGGGAACGGTGGAGATGACTCCCAGTGAACTCCGCTTTGAGGTGGTCGACTCCAAGGGGGATTGCCCGTGAACGCCCGCACGAAGGAGCACCTCCTCGAGGTTCAAGACATCGACGTCTACTACGGGCCCATCCAGGCCCTGCGCGGCATCTCGCTCCACGTAAACGCGGGGGAACGAGTGGCGCTGGTCGGTGCCAATGGTGCCGGGAAGACGACCACACTGCGGGCGATCTCGGGGATGATGGCGCCCAGAAATGGCGAGATCCTCCTTGAAGGGAACCCCATCCAGGGGAAGCGTCCCTTCGAGGTCGTCGAGGCCGGCGTGGCTCATCTTCCGGAGGGGCGGGAGCTGTTCACGGGTCTCAGCGTTGAGGAGAACCTCCGTTGTGGGTTCTGGAGCAAGCGGCGCAGCCACCTCTCCTTCTAGACACAGCGCGACCGCGTCATGGACATGTTCCCAATCCTGCGTGAGCGGGCGCGTCAGGCCTCAGGAACTCTTTCGGGGGGCGAACAGCAGATGCTCGGCGTCGCTCGGGCGCTCATGAGCGATCCGAAACTGCTCATCGTGGACGAACTCTCGCTCGGGCTCGCCCCGATCATTGTCGAGGACCTATTTCAGATCCTCGAAGACGTACACCGGGCGGGGACCGCGGTCGTGATCGTCGAACAGTTCGTCCACATGGCGCTCGGAAACACCGATCGCGCCTACGTGTTGTCAAAGGGTGAGGTCGTGCTCGAAGGGAGGAGCGCGGACCTCTTGGCAGATCCGAAGCTCATTGCGTCCTACCTCGGCGAGGCCGACGAGGCACCGGCGAAGTCGAACGGGCCGCGCAAGAGCGGGAAGGCCAAGGCCTCCAAGCGCTGATCCCTCGCTGTCGCGCTGGCGGCGGCATGCTGTTGCATGCTTCGGAGGCAGTACCGGATCGTGCGCAGTGGGCCCTCGCCGGTCGTCCTCACACTCGTGGGGCTGGCGGTGGGAGGGCTCACGGCCGTGTTCGTGATCGCCGCCACGGGAGACGGCGGGGAGTCGGAGCCGACCACGACCACGGATCCGTTCGCCGACGACAGGGCCGCCCTCACCGCCTACGAGGAGAAGATCGACCCCCTCGCCGAGGAAGGTGGCCGGATCGTCGTGCAAGGGCTGCGGCCCGCCATCACCAACATCCGGGAGGGCGACTTCACTGACGAGGAGCTGGTCACCATGCAGGAGGGCCAGCTCCAAGAGATGCGCAACGTCTGGAAGCAGTTCCAGGCCGTCAAGCCGCCGAAGTTCCTCCAGGAAGCGCAGGACCTGTTCGAGAAGTCCCTCGACGGCTACGTACGGGCCGCCCAGAAGCTGCTCGACGCCGCCCGGGCCGGCGGAGACGAACGCCAGCGCCTCGTCGACGAGGTCGCCCCCATCGGCGATGCCTCCGACGACGTCTACGACCAGGCCCTGGAGATCCTCAACCGGGAGCGCGAGCGCCTCGGGATGGAGGGCGAAAGCCGGCTGTAGCAGGCCGGGACCTCGATGGGCATCCGCCGGCGCTCCCCGGGTCGACCCCGGAAGGGGCTTCCCCGTCCAAGGCGTCAGCTTTGAGAAGGACGCTTTCGCTTCGCGGACGCCGACCTGGGTCACGCCGCCATTGTGGACCACGCTGGCGGTTGCCGACGTGATCTTCTCCGCGGACCACGGCTCCGCGCGTCGCCAAGACCCTGGGCCCCTCACTACGGCCCGAGCAGAGCGGCCGGCACGACGCCGATGCCGTCTGGCCGGCGGTAGGCGTCGGGTCCCGTGGTGACCACGATGGCGTCGAGCACCCGGTCACCAAGCTGGTGCCGCAGCCAGTGAAGGTGCCGGAGGTCGTCGTCGCCAACCGTACGCGCGAGCTTGACCTCGATCGCAAGAACGCGGTGGTCGCCCCGCTCGACGATCAGGTCGACCTCGTGTTCACCGCCATGAGTGCGCAGATGTCCGACTCGGGCCTCGGCCGCCTGCGCGTAGACGCGCAAGTCGAGCGCCACCAGGGATTCGAAGAGCTGACCGAGCAGCGTCCCGTCACGCGGGGTCACCGGGCCCACCGCGCCGGTTTCAAGGAGCGCGCCGGCATCCATGCCAAGCAGGCGGGCGGCCAGGGCAGGATCGGCGAGGTGATGACGTGGTGCTGAGCCGAGCCGGCGGAGGTGGCCCAACGTCGGCAGCCACGCCGGAAGCGGGTCGAGGATCCAGAGCCGCTCGAGCGCTTCTCGGTATCCCTGCGCGGTCGCCTTCGCCGGCTTGTCGCGCTCGCCGGGTGTCGCTGCATCGCGGATGACGTCGTACGCCGCGGTCGTGGCCGTCGCGGCACCGTAGGCCGTCATCCAGCGCCGGAGCGCGCCCGCCGTTCGCACGGCCTGCCCGACCTCTTTGAGGTCGCGGTCGATGACACGTTCGAGATAGCCGTCGAGCTGTGCGTACAGCGCGCGCTCGGACAGCCCGCGAAGACCCGGAAACCCCGAGCGGCAGATCTCCTCGGCGTAGCGCTCCAAGCCGACGTCGGTCGACCCGTCCAGCGCCGGACGCCGTCCGCTAAGAAGCTCGCGCAGGCTCACCGTCGACTCACCCACACCCCGCTCGGCAAGTGTCAGTGGGCGCATCCGGAGGCGGATGATCCGGCCCGCACCGGAGTGCGTCCCGCCCGCGGCAGGCGAGGCGGAACCAGTCAGGAGGAAGCGACCCGGGGACGCGTCGTCATCAACGGCACGGCGGACGAGGTCCCAGCTCGCCGGGATCCGCTGCCACTCGTCGAGGAGCACCGGCGGCTCGCCGTCGACCAGCCGGCGCGGGTCAGCTTCGAAGAGCTCACGAGCGCCCGGGGCGTCGAGGGCGTGGACGGTGCGCGCCCGGCGGCGGGCGGTGACGGTTTTGCCGACCCCCTTGGCCCCTTCGAGGGCGAGCGCCGGCAAGGCTGGGAGGAGCTCATCGAGCTCAATATCGACGACCCTCGGAAGGTACTCGTCGGGCACTCCGTAACCTTACCATTTCGACGGCATCTGTTAGTCCATTTCGACGCCTCAAACTCGACCGTTCCGACGGCGCTCCGTCGGTCGTCAGACCGGTGCCTCCCAGGGCAAGCACCTCCAACCGCCGTCGCGAAGAAACCGGGCCTCTCGCTCCACACAAAATGTGGAGCGAGAGGCCCGGTTTCGAAGGGTGGGCGGGCTACGCGGTGCCGGTGTCGTCGAGGTCGGGCGACAACTCGGCCTCGGGCTCGGCCTCAGTCGACGGCGTGGGCGCGGGCTCGTCGAGCAAGATGACCGGTGCGTCCTCACCGTCCCCGGCGCCGCCATCCCCCCCGCCTCCGGCAAGCAGGTTGGCGTAGGGCGCCTCGGTCTGCTGCTGTTCGCCGATGGAGCGCAGCCACGCGGCCAGGTCGTCCTCGGTGCCGGCCTCGGTCTGGAAGGGCAACGGCTCGGCATCGGGTGCGAGCACGCCGACGTCGGAGTAGCGCGGCATGCCCGTCCCGGCCGGGATGAGCTTTCCGATGATGACGTTCTCCTTCAAGCCCAGGAGGCCGTCGCTGCGGCCCTCGATGGCCGCCTCGGTGAGCACCCGGGTCGTCTCCTGGAACGACGCCGCCGCCAGCCACGAGTCGGTGGCCAGCGAGGCCTTGGTGATCCCCATCAGCTCCGGACGGCCCTCGGCCGGGGTCTTCGACTCCTCGAGCAGGCTGCGGTTGGTCTCGGCGTAGACGCGGGCGTCGACCTTCTCGCCAGGGAGGAAGGGCGAATCACCGGGCTCCGAGACTGCGACCCGGCGCAGCATCTGGCGCACGATCACCTCGATGTGCTTGTCGTGAATCGACACGCCCTGCTCCCGGTACACCTTCTGTACCTCGTCGGTGAGGTAGCGCTGGCACTCCCGGATGCCCTGGATCTCGAGGATTTCCTTGGGGTCGAGGGGCGCGTTCTCGTCGCCCACCAGCCGCTCGCCGGCGACCACTTCCTGGCCGTTGCGGACGGCGACGGGCGCGTGGCGCGAGAGCGCGTACTCCTCTTCCTCGCCGTCGTTCCCCACCACCGTGACGGTGACGTCGTCGCGCTCTTCGTCGACGTCGATGCGGACCACGCCCGACGTGCGGGCGGGGATGGCCTTCCCCTTCGGCGTCCGGGCCTCGAACAGCTCGACCACGCGGGGCAGGCCGTGGGTGATGTCTTCACCCGCCACCCCACCGGTGTGGAACGTCCGCATCGTGAGCTGCGTGCCGGGCTCGCCGATGGACTGGGCGGCGATGATGCCGATGGCCTCGCCGAGCTCGCACGAGCGGTTGGTCGCCATCTGCCAGCCGTAGCAGGCCCCGCAGACGCCGTAGACCGTCTCGCACGTCAGCACCGACCGCACGCGGGCCCGGTCGACCGCCGGATCGGACGCCAGCGCCGCCATCTCCTGGTGGCCGAGGAAAGTGCCGGCGTCAAAGCCGCCCGCCTTCTCGGCCAGGACCCGCCCGAGGAGCTTGGTCTCCATGATGCGGAGCCCGTCGCCCTCGTCGGTGACGTTCTCGACCCAGATACCCCGCGCCGTCCCGCAGTCCTCCTCGCGGACGATGAGCTCCTGGGCGACGTCGACGAGTCGCCGGGTGAGGTAGCCGGAGTCGGCGGTACGCAGCGCCGTGTCGGCCAGGCCCTTGCGGGCGCCGTGGGTCGAGATGAAGTACTCGAGCACCGACAGGCCTTCCC
Source organism: Actinomycetota bacterium (assembly GCA_016179865.1). Classification (GTDB taxonomy): domain Bacteria; phylum Actinomycetota; class Acidimicrobiia; order IMCC26256; family JACPCJ01; genus JACPCJ01. The sequence continues at coordinate 15,520 of JACPCJ010000088.1, forward strand.
GGAAGTTCGACTTGATCGGGCGGGGAATGATCTCGCCCCGGGGGTTGGCCACGAGGCCACGCATGCCGGCGATCTGACGCACCTGCATGATGTTCCCCCGGGCACCAGAGCCCACCATCATGTCGATGGGGTTGAACACCTCCTGGCGGAGCGATTCCTCCATGGCCCGGCGCACCTCGTCGGTGGCCTCGGTCCAGATCTCGATTTCCTTCTGGCGGCGCTCCTGGTCGGTGATCACGCCCTGGGCGTGCTGCTTCTCGACCTTCTCGGCCTCTTTCTCGTACTTGTCGAGGATCTCCGCCTTGCTCGGCGGGGCCTTGACGTCTTCCATCGAGATGGTGAGGCCGGCCTTGGTGGCGTAGCGGAAGCCGAGGTCCTTCATGTTGTCGAGGCTCACGGCCACGGTGGCGTTGTCGTAGCGATCGACCAACTCGGCGACGATGGCCGACGTGTCCCGCTTGCGCACGGCGGTGCTCACGAACGGGAAGTCGGGCGGCAGCGCGTCGTTCAGCAGGATGCGGCCGAGGCTGGTCTCGGCGACCACGCGCCCCGACTCCTCGTCTCGGGCCACGACCAGGCTGGCGTCGTCGCTCTTCTTGGGGTCGCGGACGGGGAACTGCTCGGCCGGGAACTTGGCTCCGTCGAGACGCACCCGGATGGGCTCGTGCAGCTTGATCTCACCCACGTCGAGCGCCATGAGCGCCTCGGCCACCGACGAGAAGGAGCGGGGGACGCCGTTGGCCGGCCCGTCGACCATCTCGGTCATGTAGTAGGCGCCGATGACCATGTCCTGGCTCGGCACCGCGATCGGGCGACCGTGGGCCGGCGACAGGATGTTGTGGGCCGACAGCATCAGCACCCGGGCCTCGGCCTGGGCCTCGGCCGACAGGGGCAGGTGGACGGCCATCTGGTCGCCGTCGAAGTCGGCGTTGAAGGCGGCGCAGACGAGGGGGTGGATCTGGATGGCCTTGCCCTCGACCAGCTTGGGCTCGAAAGCCTGGATGCCCAGGCGGTGCAGGGTCGGCGCCCGGTTGAGCAGAACCGGGTGCTCCTTGATGACCTCCTCGAGCACGTCCCACACCTGGGGACGGGCGCGCTCGACCATGCGCTTCGCCGACTTGATGTTCTGGGCGAACTCGAGGTCGACGAGCCGCTTCATGACGAAGGGCTTGAACAGCTCCAGCGCCATCTGCTTGGGAAGCCCGCACTGGTGCAGTCGGAGCTGGGGACCGACCACGATGACCGACCGGCCCGAGTAGTCAACGCGCTTGCCGAGCAGGTTCTGGCGGAACCGGCCCTGCTTGCCCTTCAGCATGTCGGACAGCGACTTCAGGGCCCGGTTGCCGGGCCCGGTGACCGGGCGGCCCCGGCGGCCGTTGTCGAACAGGGCGTCGACGGCCTCCTGGAGCATGCGCTTCTCGTTGTTGACGATGATCTCGGGAGCCCCGAGGTCGAGGAGGCGCTTCAGCCGGTTGTTGCGGTTGATGACCCGGCGGTACAGGTCGTTGAGGTCGGAAGTGGCGAAGCGGCCGCCGTCGAGCTGCACCATGGGCCGCAGCTCGGGGGGCAGGACGGGCACGGCGTCGAGCACCATGCCCTGGGGGTTGTTCTTGGCCCGCCCGTCGGGGTGCTCGCCGTTGAACGCCGACGCTACCTTCAGGCGCTTGATGGCCTTGGCCTTGCGCTGGCCCTTGGCGGTGGCGATGACCTCCCGGAGGTTCTCCTCTTCGGCGTCGAGGTCGAGGGCGATGATGAGTTCTCGCACCGCTTCGGCCCCCATGCCGCCCGAGAAGTACTCGGAGTAGCGGTCGACGAGCTCGCGCCAGACCCGCTCGTCCTCCACCAACGCCTTTGGCTTCAGGGTGCGGAAGGTGTTGATGACCGAGTTGAGGTGCTCGATCTCGAGTTCGGCCCGCTCGCGAAGCTCCTCGATCTCCTTGTCGGTGCCCTTCTTCAGGCGGTCGATCTCGGCCTTCTTGGCGCCCTTCTCCTCGAGATCAGCCGCCGCCGCTTCAAGCTCCGACAGACGCTTGTCGATCTCGGCGTCGCGCTCGGCCTCGACCTCGGCGATCTCACCGGCCATCTCCTTGTCAAGGTCGGGCAGGTCCTTGTCACGGGCCTCGGTGTCGACGCTGGTGACGGCGTGGGCGGCGAAATAGATGATCTTCTCGAGGCTCTTCGGAGCCATGTCGAGGAGGTAGCCGAGGCGCGAGGGGACGCCCTTCAAGTACCAGATGTGGGCCACGGGAGCGGCCAGCTCGATGTGCCCCATGCGCTCACGGCGCACCTTCGATCGCGTGACCTCGACGCCGCAGCGCTCGCAGATGATCCCCTTGAACCGGACGCGCTTGTACTTGCCGCAGTAGCACTCCCAGTCCTTGGTGGGACCGAAAATCTTCTCGCAGAAGAGCCCGTCCTTCTCCGGCTTCAGGGTCCGGTAGTTGATGGTCTCGGGCTTCTTGACCTCGCCGTTGCTCCACATGCGGATCTGGTCCGCCGTGGCGAGGCCGATTCGGAGCTGGTCGAACTCGTTGACGTCCAACACTGTTGGCGTCGCCTCCTGTGTGTCGCGCGGTGTGTCGCTTCGTCCTTCTCAGCGAACTTGGCTTCTTGCCCTGCGCCAGGGCGTGGCAAAGAAGCCAAGTTCGGTTAGAACCGGCTGGGTTCTCTCTGGCGTCGCTCGTCTTCCTCGTCGGTACCCCGCTCGGGCCGCGACAGGTCGATGCCGAGCTCCTCTTGGGTGCGGTATACGTCTTCGTCGAGTTCCCGCATCTCGATCTGGGCGCCGTCAGCCGAGAGCACCTCGACGTTCAGGCACAGCGCCTGCATCTCCTTGATGAGCACCTTGAAGCTCTCGGGAATGCCGGGCTCGGGGATGTTCTCGCCCTTCACGATGGCCTCGTAGACCTTGACCCGCCCGAGCACGTCGTCGGACTTGATCGTCAGAAGCTCCTGGAGTGCGTACGACGAGCCGTAGGCCTCGAGCGCCCACACCTCCATCTCCCCGAAGCGCTGGCCGCCGAACTGCGCCTTCCCGCCCAGGGGCTGCTGGGTGATCATCGAGTACGGGCCGGTCGAGCGGGCGTGGATCTTGTCATCCACCAGGTGGGCCAGCTTCAGGATGTACATGTAGCCGACCGTCACCTTGCGGTCGAACGATTCACCGCTTCGCCCGTCGTAGAGGACGGCCTTGCCGTCTTCGTCGACCAGCCGCTCGCCGTGCGCACCGTCGGGGTGCATGCGGGCGAACATCTGCCGGATCGTCGGCTTGTCGCCGGCCGGCGACTCCTCGTCCCAGTGGGCGCCGTCGAACACCGGACTGGCGATCCACACCGCCGGCTCGAGGGACGGCGACGTCGCCATCTCGTGGACGGGTCGGTCAGGCTGGTGGTCCCAGCCGTGGCGGGCGGCGTAGCCCAGGTGCGCTTCGAGCACCTGGCCCACGTTCATCCGGGACGGGACGCCAAGGGGGTTGAGGATGATGTCGAGGGGCGTGCCGTCGGCGAGGTAGGGCATGTCCTCCTCGGGCAGCACCTTGGCGATGACGCCCTTGTTGCCGTGGCGGCCGGCGAGCTTGTCGCCCTCGGTGATCTTGCGCTTCTGGGCCACGTAGACGCGCACGAGCTGGTTGACCCCCGGAGACAGCTCGTGGCCGTCTTCGCGTGAAAAGACGCGGACGTCGATCACGGTGCCGGTCTCGCCGTGCGGGACCTTCAGCGAGGTGTCCCGGACCTCCCGGGCCTTCTCGCCGAAGATGGCCCGGAGCAGCCGCTCCTCGGGCGTCAGCTCCGTCTCACCCTTGGGAGTGACCTTCCCCACGAGCACGTCGCCGGGGCCGACTTCGGCCCCGATGCGAATGATGCCCCGCTCGTCGAGGTCCTTCAGGATCTCCTCGGAGAGATTGGGGATGTCGCGGGTGATCTCCTCGGCGCCCAGCTTCGTGTCTCGGGCGTCGATCTCGTGCTCCTGGATGTGGATCGAGGTGAGCACGTCGTCGCGCACCAGGCGCTGGGAGATGATGATGGCGTCCTCGAAGTTGTGCCCCTCCCACGACATGAAGGCGGCGAGCAGGTTCTTGCCCAGCGCCATCTCGCCCTGGTGGGTGGACGGGCCGTCGGCGAGCACGTCGCCCTTCTTCACCCGCTGGCCGTCTTCGACGGTCGGCCGCTGGTTGATCGACGTGTCCTGGTTCGACCGGCGGAACTTGTAGAGCCGGTAGGTCTTCTTCCCGAGGTCCTTGCCGTTGGGGCCAGCCTGGCCCGCCTCGTACTCGACGACGATCTCGTCGCCGCTCACTTCCTTCACCGTGCCCCGGCCCTCAGCGAGGATCAGGTCGCCGGCGTCACGCGCCGCCCGGGCCTCCACGCCGGTGCCGATGAAGGGCGCTTCGGGCTGCACGAGGGGGACGGCCTGGCGCTGCATGTTGGCGCCCATGAGGGCCCGGTTGGCGTCGTCGTGCTCGAGGAACGGGATGAGCGCCGCGCCCAAGGAGACGATCTGCTTCGGCGAGACGTCCATGTAGTCGACCCGTTCGGGCTCGACGAAGGCCACCTCGCCCTTGCGGGACCGCACGAGGACGCGGTCACTCTTGAACCGGCCGTTGGCGTCGAGCTCGGCGTTGGCCTGGGCGATGACGTGGCGGTCTTCGTCGTCGGCGGTGAGCCAGTCGATCTGATCGGTCACCCGGCCCACCTCGACCAGGCGGTAGGGCGTCTCGATGAAGCCGAAGCGGTTCACCCGCCCGTACGTCGAGAGCGTGCCGATGAGGCCGATGTTCGGGCCTTCCGGCGTCTCGATCGGGCACATGCGCCCGTAGTGGCTCGGGTGCACGTCGCGGACCTCGAACCCGGCCCGCTCCCGCGACAGGCCGCCCGGCCCGAGGGCCGACAGGCGGCGGCGGTGCGTGAGGCCGGCCAGCGGGTTGGTCTGGTCCATGAACTGGCTGAGCTGGCTCGACCCGAAGAACTCCTTGATGGCCGCCACCACGGGCCGGATGTTGATGAGCGTCTGAGGGGTGATGGCTTCGACGTCCTGGGTGGTCATCCGCTCGCGGACGACCCGCTCCATGCGCGACAGACCAATGCGGACCTGGTTCTGAATCAGCTCCCCGACCGTGCGCACGCGGCGGTTGCCGAAGTGGTCGATGTCGTCGTCCCAGTAGTCGGCCTCGCCGTAGTGGAGCTTCACCAGGTAGCTCACGGTCGACAGCACGTCGCCCCGGGTGAGGGTGAGGTCGCCCTCCTTCGGGGTCTTCTCGCCGTGCGCCTTGAGGACGTCAGACAGCTTCCCGTACTCGTCGACCAGCTTCTTGCCGACCTTGTAGCGGCCGACCTTGGCCAGGTCGTAGCGCTTGGAGTTGAAGAACAGGCTTTGAAGGAGGCTCTTGGCCGACTCGACGGTCGGCGGCTCGCCGGGACGGAGCTTGCGGTAGATCTCAACGAAGGCGTCGTCAGCCGTCGCCGTCGTGTCCTTCTCGATGGTGTTGAGCATCACCTCGTAGGGCTCACCGCGCTCGTTGGTGATGAGCGAAGCCAGCTCGTCGCGCGACTCGCCGAAGTCGAGGGCCTTCAGGAAGATGGTGACGGGGATCTTCCGCTTGCGGTCGATCCGCACCACGACCATGTCCTTCTTGTCGACCTCGAACTCGAGCCAGGCCCCCCGCGCCGGGATGACCTTGGCGTCGTAGATGTCACGCTCGCGGTTGGTGCGGTCGGGGTTGATGCCGAAGTAGACGCCCGGTGAGCGCACGAGCTGGCTCACCACCACCCGCTCGGTGCCGTTGATGATGAACGTGCCCTTGTCGGTCATCATCGGGAACTCGCCCATGAAGACCGTCTGCTGCTTGATCTCGCCGGTCTGACGGTTCCTGAAGTCGGCGGTGACGAAGAGCGGCCTCGAGTAGGTGAGGTCCTTCTCGCGGCACTCCTCGATGGAGTACTTCGGCGGCTCGAACACGTGCTCAGCGAGCGCGAGTTCGAGGTTCTCCGTGAAATCCTTGATCGGGGAGATCTCGTTCAGGACCTCGGCGACGCCGTCGCGGAGGAACCACTCGAAGCTCTCCCGCTGGACGGCAACCAGGTCGGGCAGCGGGAGCACCTCACCCAAACTGGCAAACGAGAAACGTTCCCGGGACGCGGAACGAGCCACTGGCCTCAACTCCTTACGGGCGCGCGTGAAGGACGACGAATTTCCGGGTCAACGAAGAAGACACGGAACGGGCACGGCGACGCGCGAGTCTAGTAAGCGACGCTCAGCGCGCGCAACGTAGAGCGCTTCCACGCCCGCTGGAGGCCATCGAGGCTCCCGTCACGGGTCGTGGGCACGCCACGGGGTGTCCGGATTGTCCGCCGCGGAGGATACGCCTGGTGCCCCCCACGGTCAAGGACCGGCCGCCCCTGTGAGTGCGCGTTCCGTGCTCCCGTTGACCTGACAGCTACTTCAGCTCGACGGTGGCGCCGGCGCCCTCGAGCTGGGCCTTTGCCTTCTCGGCGTCCTCCTTGGACGCGCCCTCGAGGACCGTGCCGGGGGTGCTGTCGACCAGCTCCTTCGCCTCTTTCAGACCGAGGCTGGTCAGCGACCGGACTTCCTTGATCACCTGGATTTTCTTGTCGCCCGTCGCCGTGATGACGACGTCGAAGGAATCCTTCTCCTCCTCGCCGCCGCCGGCCTCCGCGCCCCCTGCCGGAGCCGCGGCGATGCCCGCCACCGCTACAGGAGCGGCCGCCTCGACGTCGAACTCCTCCTCGAACGCCTTGAGGAACTCGTTGAGCTCCAGGACCGTCATCTCCTTGAAGACGTCCAGGAGGTCTTCGGTGCTCATCTTCGCCATTGCTGTCTTCTCCCTCTGTTATTCAGACTCTGGCTCAGGTTCCTGGCCGGTGTCAGCGGGGGCTTCCTCGTCCTCCGCGCCACCCTCGGCCGCTTCGGGACTGACACCCTCGGCTGACTCTTCAGCCGAGGGACCGTCAGCGGCGGCCTCGGGCGTCGAGTCGTCCTCGGAATCCCCCGCAGCCCCCGGCCCCGACGCTGCTCCCCCTTCATCGCCGCCCTTCTCGGCCTCCGCTTCCGGCGAAGCGGAGTCCTCAGGGCTCGGCTCGGCAGCGTCAGCTGCCTCGCCGGCTGGCGCACTGACATCAGCCTCCGCCGGGGGCTCTTCGGCCGGGAGTTCTTCGCCCGCTTCGACGCGCTTGTCGATGAGGGCCTTCAGGCCGTACGCCATGTTGCGCTGGATGGCCGAGAACAGGCTGGCGGCCTTGGCCATGGGGGCCTGGAAGACGCCGGCGATCTTGGCCAGCAGCTCGTCGCGGGTCGGCAGGAGGGCGATCTCGGCCACCTGCTCGGCGGTGATGATCTGGCCCTCGAGGAGGCCACCCTTCACCACGAGGGCTTCGTTGGTGCGAGCGAACTCACGGAGGGCCTTGGCGGCAGTGACGATGTCACCGTCGACGAACGCCCACGCCGTGGGGCCGAGGAGCAGCTCGGTGAGCTCGCCGAGGTCGGCCGCTTCAACGGCTCGACGGGCAAGGGTGTTCTTGTAGATCTTGTAGCTCGTTTCCGAGTCGCGCAGCGCGGCCCGCAAGCGGGCGATCTCGGGGACGGTCAGGCCGCGGTACTCGGTGATGACGGTCGCGCCCGACGAGGTGATCTTGGCCTTGATCTCGTCGACAACCGCTACCTTCTCCGGCCTCGCCATGGTCCCTTCCTTCCGTTCCTCGTCGTGGTCACGGCAAGACGCGAGAAACGGCACACCCTGGCGGGCGAGCGTCGCCTCTTCCGGCGGGAGAACCCATTACCCCATCCCGGTTGAGGGAGTGGGACCGGAGGTCTTCGGTGACAGCGGTCCAGCAGTGTAAGGGAATCGCGCGGGAGCCGGACAATCCGCCCCGCCCCACGTCTATCCGGCGGCCTCGGCGGCTTCGTCGTCGGATCGCGTGGGGTCGACCTTGATCCCGGGACCCATGGTCGACGACACGGTCACCGACTGGAGGTAGCGGCCCTTGGCGGCGGCGGGACGGGCCCGGTTCACCTCGTCGATGACGGCGGTCAGGTTCTCGACCAGCTTCCCTGTGTCGAAGCTGACCTTCCCGATCGGGACGTGCACGTTGCCGTAGCGGTCGGTGCGGTACTCGACCATGCCGCCCTTGAACTCGCCCACGGCCTTGGCGACGTCGTCAGTGACCGTTCCCGTCTTCGGATTGGGCATGAGGCCGCGGGGCCCGAGCAGCTTGCCAAGCTTGCCCACCTGCCCCATGAGGTCGGGAGTGGCGACGGCGACGTCGAAGTCGAGGAACCCCCCCTCGATGCGGCTCACCAGGTCGTCGGCGCCGACGATGTCAGCTCCCGCCTCTTGGGCTTCCCGGGCCTTGTCGCCGGCGGCGAACACGGCGACCCGGGTGTCCTTCCCCGTGCCGCCCGGAAGCGAGATGGTGCCCCGGATCTGCTGGTTGACGAGCAAGGCGAGCAGGAAGCCGGAGATTTCGTTGAGCGAAAGGATGACGAAATCGGTGCGCGGCAGGGCGAG
>JACPCJ010000037.1 GCA_016179865.1 Actinomycetota bacterium
TAGTGGGGGTATCGACACCGAAGCGATGGACCGGCTGAGCGGGACCCAGCTTGGGCTCGTCACGACCCCTCAGCTCTATGGCATCGGGGCGACGGACGGCTGGATCCGGTCGCAGGTGCGCCGGGGTAACCTCGTCCCGGTCCGCCGACGGGTGTTCCGTACTCTCGGCGCCCCCGTGACGCAGGACCAGGCGTGGATGGCGGCGGTCCTCAGCGCGGAGGAGGGCGCCGTCCTCTCCCACCAGTCAGCCGCGGCGGCGTGGCACCTCCGCGGCTTCGATCCGCCCAACACCATCCACGTCATGAAGCTCGGGACGGCACCGCACCTCCCCGGGGTGACCGGTCACGAGACCCGGCTGTTTCCCGACTCGCATCGGACCAGGCTCCGCCGGATCCCGATCACCACCGCCGAACGCACCATCATCGACGCCGCCCGAGGCGTCCACCCCTGGGCGCTGGGCCGTGTGGTCGACGACGCCCTCCGGCGCAAGCTCATGACCCTGCCGCGGCTGGTCCGTTGTTTCGACGAGGCACCGTGTTCCGGCCGCCGCCCTGTGTGAGTGCCGAGCGCCGCGAGCCCCGCCAGCGCTGGGCCACGCACACTGGTCGTGTCGACGAGCGTTGGCTTCACGGGAGTCTCTGTGTGCGTGGCCAGCGGGCGGCTCGCAGCTCGGCACTCACACGAGCGGGCGCTTCACGCCCGCACTCGACTACGCGTGGCCCGAGTCGCTCCACGCCATCGAGTTCGACGGCGGGGGAGCGCACGACACCGTCTCGGCCCGTCACGACGACCGGGACCGCTGGCGCCGCCTCCAGCGAGCCGGATGGACGATCTGGGCCGTCACGGAGCGCACCTCCCCGAACGAGTTCGTCGCCATCGGCGTCGCGGCCACGAAGGCCCTCTGAGCGCGGGAGCCGTTCGGACGGTCGCTTTCGTCGAGAACTTGCTCAGGGTGATCGGTTACCGGGGGTAACAGCGCAGGAGATCGAGAAAAAAATCTGAGAAATCGGCGCGACGCGAGGGCCGTTCGGGTGAGTAAGAGCCCGCATGAGAGTCACCCGCGACCACAGGCTCGGCGACGACAACCAGAACGGGGCAGAGGAGGGCCAGGAGCATCTGGCCTTCGACGTGCACGACGGCCCGAGCCAGGGCCTCGTCGCCATCAACCTCATCGTCCGCGACCACCTCGAGCGGTTCGAGATGCCCGAGGCGACGAGGGACCTCCTGGCTCGCGTCGAGCAGTTGGCCTGCGAGAGCAAGGCGCAGCTCGATGCCATCGTCGAGGGCATGCTCCTCGACCCCGTCGGCGAGTCCGACCTCGTCTCGGCCCTGCGCGACCTCGCCGCAACCGTGGGCGGCGACGGCGGGCCCGTCGTCGAGATCAAGATCGAGGGCGAACCCTGCCGTCTGAGCGCCGACGCCGTGCGGGCCCTGTACCGGGTCGCGGAGGGGTCGATCGTGAACGCGTGGCGCCACGGGGCGGCGACCAGGGTCGAGATCGAGGTCGAGTACGGGGATGACCTGGTGGGGCTGTGGGTCACCGACGACGGGCCGGGGCTCGGGCCCACGGGCCTCGAGGAAGGCCGGGGGCTGCGGGGCATGCGGCACCGGCTCGAGCAGGTGGGCGGCCGGTTCAAGGTGACGGTCGGATACGAACGAGGAGTTGTGGTCGAGGGCTCGGTACCGAAGGAGGACGCATGATCCGTGTCGTAATCGTTGACGATCATCCGATGTTCCGGGAGGGCGTCGCCACCGTGCTCACCGCCGAGGGCGACATCGAAGTGGTCGGCCAGGCCGGCTCCGTGAAGGAGGCGAGGAAGGTCATCCCGCAGCACGAGCCCGACGTCGTCCTCATGGACGTGACCCTGCCCGACGGCGACGGCGCCGACATCATCCCCGAGTTCCGCAAGCTGAAGAGCCGGTTCATCGTGCTGACCCTCTTCGGGGCCGACCGGGTGGTGCTGCGGGTTCTCGGCCTGGGGGCGATGGGCTACGTCGTCAAGGAGTCGGAGCCCGCCGTCCTCCGGACCGCCATCCGGGAGGTCGCGAGCGGCGCCAAGTATCTCGACAGCCGGATCGCCGGCAAGGTCGTCAAGGCAGCGACCAAAGGAGGACGGCCCAAGGGGCCGTTCGGGCTGACCAACCAGGAGATGCGGGTACTCGGCCTGTTGCCCCGGAAGCTCACGAACCGGGAGATCGGGAGCGAACTCTCCGTCTCGGAGGAGACGGTGAAGACCCACCTGCGCCACGCCCTGAAGAAGCTCGCGCTCGACGACCGGACGTCGGCGGCTCGCTTCGTGATCGAGAACGGGCTGATCACGCCGTGAGGAACGGGCTCGGCGGACGAGCGAGGCGAGAAAGTTTCCCCTGTCCTGACAGGAAGTCACGCTGCGCGCGTAGAATCCCCCTCCGGGCTCGGCGATTCATCGACATCGTTGCACCATGGGTGGGAGGGCAACCGTGACACCTGCCACGCAGAGCCTGGCGCGGGTTCGCGATTTCGGCGTCGACCTCGACCTCACGGTCGAGGAGCTACGCGAGGTTGGCGCGCCCGATTCTCCGGCTTCAGCTCCGGCGAGCACCGAGCGCGACTTCGACCGGCTCTACGAGGAGTTCTCGCCCCGCGTTCGGGGCCTGGTGAAGAAGCTCATCGTCGACGCCGGCCAGGCGGAAGACCTCGTGCAGGAGACGTTCTTCCGGGCCTACAACGCCGGGCTCCACTTCGAGTACGAGCGGGCCCACCCCGAGCACACGCAGTGGCCCTGGCTCGCCGCCGTGGCCCGCAACCTCTCGCTCGACGTCCTGCGCCGGCACAAGGGGGTGACGGAGGAGGAGTTCGTCCTCGAGGAGTTCACGCGGGAGGCCCCAGGTGCCGAGCCCGACCTGCACCTCTTGGCGACCCGACGGCGCGAGGCCATCCGCGACGCCCTCAACTCGGTGAGCGACCGCCGCCGGCGGGTGCTGTTCATGAAGTGCGTGGAGGGGAAGACCTACGACGAGATCGCGGAG
>JACPCJ010000079.1 GCA_016179865.1 Actinomycetota bacterium
GCGCGCGCCGAGTGCGCCGTAGCTCATGGCCGAGTCTGATACCGACGAGCAATCCGAGGTCGAGCGCCTGCGGCGGACGCTGGAGCGGGAGCGCGCCATCCGGCGCCAAGCCGAAGCCATCGCCGAGGACGCCACCCGACGCCTCTACGAAGCCGACCGACTCAAGTCACTCTTCGTCTCGACCGTCTCCCACGAGCTGCGGACACCGCTCACACCGATTCTCGGGTTCGCCGAGGGTCTCGCCCGGACTTGGGACAAGGTCGACGACGAGACGAGGCGCGACATCATCGCCCGCATCCACTCCAACGCCTCGACGCTGTCGCTGCTCATCGAGTCTCTGCTCGACTTCAGCCAGCTCGAGCAGACCCGGCTCAGGATCACCATCGAAAACGTCGCCCTGGGCCAGGAGGTCCGCCGGCTCGTCGACCAATTGGCGTCCGTCGCCGACCGCCATCGTCTGGAGACCGATTGCGCGGGGTCCGTCGTCGTGCGCGCCGACCGGGCCGCCCTGGCGAGAATCACCCACAACTTGGTCAGCAACGCCGTGAAGTACACGCCCGAAGGCGGGCGCATCCTGGTCGCCACCCGTTCCGATGGTGACACCGGGATCCTCGAAGTCACCGACGACGGCCCGGGGGTCGTACCCGCCGAGCGCGAGCGCATCTTCGACCGTTTCTATCGCAGCAACGCCCAAGAGGGGGGACGGGCGCGCGGCCTCGGCATCGGCCTGGCGCTGGTGCGCGCCCTCGCCGAATCCATGGGCGGCTCCACCGGCATCGACGACGCCCCCCAGGGCGGGGCCCGTTTCTGGGTGCGCCTCCCCTTGGCCACCACCCCCTGAGTTGAGTGGGAGGGGCGGGAGCTACCCCTTCCGGGCGATGTCGGCGAGGGCGGTGAGCGTGGCCTCGACGCTGTCGTCGTCGACGTCGAGGTGGGTCGTGAACCGCAGCGTGTCCGGGTCCAGCATCCCCGCCAGTACCCCACGGTCGGCAAGGCGCGCAAGGAACTTCTCGGGGAAGGCCGACGCGTCGCAGCAGACCATGTTGGTTTCCACGCCGTCCGGATCGATGCTTCCGGGAAAGCACTCGGCCACGCCGTCGGCCAGGCGCCGCGCACGGGCGTGATCCTCGGCCAAACGCTCGATGTGGTGTTCCAGCGCGTACAGCCCCGCCGCTGCCAGGACCCCGGCCTGGCGCATCGCTCCCCCGAGCCGGCGGCGTTCCTGGCGCGCCTCGTCGATCGCGCCGGCAGGCCCGCACAGTACCGACCCCACCGGGCCGCCGAGGCCCTTGGAGAGACAGAACATCACCGTGGTGCAGCCCTCCACGAGCCCCCGGGGCTCGATCCCCACCGCCGCGGCAGCGTTGAAGATGCGTGCGCCGTCACAGTGCACGGGCAGCGAGTGGCGCGCCGCCGACGCCGCCACGTCGGCGAGCTCGCCCGCGCGCCAGGGGCGACCGCCTCCCGCCTGCGCCGTGTTCTCGATGCACACGAGCGAAACCGGAGGCTGGTGATGGGCGCTCGACTCCAGGGCGGCGTCGACGTCGGCGCCGGTGAAGAACCCGGCGTCGTCGGGCAACCCTTTCAGCTGCACGCCGGCGTTCCTCGCTGCTCCCGCCATCTCGTACCTGACCACGTGGGCACGGCCAGCGGCGAGCACATCGGTGCCGGGCTGACTCAACACCGCAATGGCCACCTGGTTGCACATGGTGCCCGACGGCATGAAGAGGGCGGCCTCCGTCCCCATGCGCTCGGCCGCCTCCGCTTGCAGGCGGTTGACCGAGGGATCCTCGCCGTACACGTCGTCCCCAACCTCGGCCTCGGCCATGGCCCGCCGCATCCCGTCGGTTGGCCGCGTCACCGTGTCGGACCGGAGATCGATCATGCGGCCCGTCATCAGGTCGGGCCGACGGGGCGGATCAGACCCTCCTGGATCACGGTCACGGCGAGGCGACCGTCGTGGGTGAAGATGAGCCCGCCGGCCAGGCCCCGCGCCCCCGAATCGCTGATGGGCCGCTGCTGGTACAAGAGCCACTCGTCGGCTCGGAACGGGCGGTGGAACCACATAGCGTGATCGAGGCTCGCCATCATGACCTCCTCCGCCCCCTCACCGAGACCCGGTCGTCCGTGCGGGAGCAGCGTGGAGTCGAGGAGCGTGAAGTCGGAGGCATAGGTCACGACGCACACGTGCAGCAACGCGTCGTCGGGGAGACGCCCGTCGGCGCGGATCCAGACCAGCTGCTCCTCACGAGCCTCGAGTTCCTTCGCCAGCCAGATGGGCGTGTCGACGTGGCGGATGTCAATCGGGCGGGGCCGGTCGATCCAGTCGCCGAGCTCCGCTCGAAACGGCTCCACCCGTTCGCGAAAGCTCGGCAGCGTGTCGGGATCGGGAGCCTCGGCCATCTCCGCCTGGTACTCGGCGCCCGGCTCGGAGCGGTGGAACGACGCCTGGAGGTTGAAGATCGCCCGCCCGTGCTGGATGGCGACCACCCTCCGGGTCGTGAACGAGCGCCCGTCGCGGATGCGGTCCACCTCGTACACGATCGGCACCTTGGGGTCGCCCGGCCGCAAGAAGTACGCGTGCAGGGAGTGAACGGAGCGATCGGGGGCCCCGTCATCAGCCGGCGGCACCGTCCGGCCGGCCGCCACCAGCGCCTGGCCCGCGACCTGGCCGCCGAACACCCGCTGGCGCTCCTCGTCGGGGCTCACGCCCCGGAACAGGTTGACCTCGAGTCGCTCGAGGTCGAGAAGCGCCACGAGGGCGTCGAGAGCGCTGCCCATCCCGCCCGGCCCCTAGCCGAAGAAGGTGCTGGCGACTTCGAAGAGTCGCATGTCGACGGTCTTCAGTTCGGTGACGGCCTCCGCCAGCGGCACCCTGACGATCTGCTCGGCGTGCAGGGCCACCATCTTCCCGAAGTCGCCTTCATGGGCGGCGTCGATGGCCTCGACCCCGAATC
>JACPCJ010000044.1 GCA_016179865.1 Actinomycetota bacterium
GATGGTCGCCGCCAGGTCACGCTTTGTCATCAGCGGGAGATCTTCTTCGGTGCCGTCGGGCCAGAGCAGGATGGCCCGGTTGGTCTCGACGTCGAAGCCGGAGTCGGCGGCGGCAACGTCGTTGGCGACCATCAGGTCCACGCCCTTGGCGACGAGCTTCTCGTGTGCGTGTTCCCGCACCCGCTCGGTTTCCGCCGCAAAGCCTACGACGAAGGGCCGGTGATCACTGGCCTTCACGGCGGCGAGGATGTCGGGGGTGGGCTCCAGCACGACTTCCGGTGGCCCCTCCGACTTCTTGATCTTCTGGTCCGCCTCGACCTTGGGGCGAAAGTCGGCCACGGCGGCGGCCATCACGAGAACGTCGCACGATCCGAGGAGGCCGATCACGGCGTCGTGCATCTCTTGCGCGGTCTCGACGCCCACCCGCTGAGCGCCAGGGCTGGTGGGCAGGCTCGAGGTGGTCACAAGAGTGACGGCGGCACCGCGCTGGCGGGCGGCCTCGGCCAGCGCGTGGCCCATCCGCCCTGAGGACCGGTTGCCGATGAAGCGCACGGGGTCGATCCGTTCGCGCGTGCCACCGGCCGTCACGACGACTCGGAGGCCGGCCAGCGGGCCGGAGCCAGACAAGACCTCGGCCACCGCCGCCACGATGCGACTGGGGTCGGCCAGACGACCTTCCCCCTCGTCACCCCCGGCGAGGCGCCCGGACTCGGGCTCGACGACGTGGACGCCCCGGCTGCGGAGGACGTCGACGTTGTGCTGGACCGCCGGGTGTTCCCACATCTCGGTGTGCATCGCCGGGCACACGATGACGGGTGCGCGGGTGGCGAGGAGGGTGGCGGTGAGCAGGTCGTCGGAAATCCCATTGGCGAGCTTGCCGATCACCTTGGCTGTAGCCGGCACCACCAGGATCACGTCGGCCCCCTGACCGAGGTGGGTGTGGGGGATCGGCTCGGGGCTCTCGAAGAGTGAGGTGCGGGCGGGCTCGGACGCGAGAGCCGAGAAGGTGGTGGCACCGACGAAGCGCTGGGCGTCGTCGGTCAGGATGGGTGAGACGAAGGCTCCGGCGTCGACGAGACGCCGGCACACTTCGACGGCCTTGTAGGCGGCGATGCCGCCCGCTACCCCCAACACGACGCGCCGGCCGCCGACGGACGCCGAGAGGCGTGCTGCGTCGGCGTTGGAGTCCAAGGCGCCAGTCACCTCGAGCTCAGGACGCCTCGGCCGCCTCGTCCTCCTCGGGGGCCGCCTGGCTGACGATCTTTCCTTCGGCGATCTCTTGGAGCGAGATCGACAGCGGCTTGCGCGAGATGGCGTTGACCTGGGGCGGCACGATGGTGCCGAGGCCCTCGCCGAGACGGTTGAAGTAGGAGTTGATCTGGCGAGCGCGCTTGGCAGCCAGCGTCACCAGCGTGAACTTGGCGTCGACCCGCTCGACCAACTGTTCGATGCGAGGCTCCATGAGTGACGGTCGACGTTCAGGCATGACGCAACTCCGAGGGTTGGCGGTTCGAGAAGGTGGCAGCGCCCCTGACCAGGTAAATGCGGGACGTTCAGGCGGGGCGTCTGCGCAGGGCCTCTAGGATAGCGGACACCTCATCGACGGCCCGATCCAGGTCGTCGTTCACGATCACGTGGTCGAAATCACCCGTCCGGGCCTCGTACTCCTCGTCGACGGCCATCCGCGCCTCGATGGTGTCGGCCCGGTCACCCCGCCCCTCGAGCCGGCGGCGCTGCTCCTCGTGCGACGGCGCCCGGATGAAGAGGAGGGTCGCCTCTGGCAGCACTTCGCGCACCGCGAGCGCGCCCTGAACGTCGAGTTCGAGCACGACGTCATCTCCTGCTCCGAGATGCTCCTCGACCGGGCCTCGTGGCGTTCCGTAGAGATGGCCGTACACCTCAAACCACTCGAGGAGCCCGCCCGAATCGCGCAGGCGGACGAAGTCTTCGGTGGTGAGGAAGAGGTACTCCCGTCCGTTCTCCTCGCCGGGGCGCTGGGGGCGCGTCGTGGCCGAGACGGAGTACCAGATGCCGGGGTGACGCTGGCGGAGGCGGGCGACGATGGTGCCCTTTCCGGCCCCGGAGGTCCCGGCGACCACGAGGAGTGCCATGTGCGGAAGGCGGGGTGAGCTAGCGACTGTCGAAGCGCTTGAGGAGCGATTCCCGCTGCTTGGCCCCGAGCCCCCGCAGGCGGCGGTTCTCACTGATCTCGAGCTCGTCCATCACCCGCCGGGCACGGACCTTGCCCAAACCGGGAAGGGATTCGAGGACCGTGACCGTCTTCAGCTTGCCGATGACCTCGTCGCGATCACCCATGTCGAGGACTTCGCGGATGTTCATCGAGCCCGCCTTGAGCTTCTCCTTGACCTCGGCACGCTGGCGGCGGGCGGCGGCGGCCTTGTCGAGGGCGGCGCGGCGCTGCTCGGGGGTGAGCGCGGGCGGGAGCGGCATCAGGCCCACACACCGGCCGGTCGGATCGGACCTCGCATCGATCGGTGCCCCTTCTCCCGTCGCCCGCTCTGGGGGCCGCTCGGGCCCCTGTTCCCCGCTCTGGCTGGGGGCCGCTTGGGCCCCGTCGCCCCGCTCGGAAGGGCCGCTCGGGCCCGTCCAATCCACGTCGTGCGATGCGGGCGCCAGTATACGCAGCGGGTCTGAGCGATCAACCGGGGCTCATCAGGGGGCCGACAGCGCCCCGGCGATCTCTTGGAAAATGGCGTCGGCGGCCGCGGCCGGGTCGGCGGCGCGGGTCACCACCCGGGCCAAGACCAGGAGCGTCGCCCCTCGGGCGGCTGCCTCGGCGGGCGTCGCCGTGCGGGCCTGGTCGTGGTGATCGGCTCCCGCCGGGCGCGTTCCGGGGACGATCGTCACCCACTCGGGGTGCCGCGCCGAGACGTCCGCCACTTCAAGGGCCGAGCACACCACCCCGTCGCACCCCGCGGCCTCGGCGATCGCCAGGCGGCCCTCGAAGGCGCTGGCGTCGGGGTCGCTCGTCAGCACCGTGACCGCCAGCGCGGCGGGCTCCGGATGGCCGGCGTCGCGGGCGCCCTCCTTCAGCCCGGCCACCCCCGCTCGGAGCATGTCGGCGCCGCCGGCGGCGTGCATGTTGAGGTATCGGACCCCGAGCCGCCCCGCCGCCCGGGCCGCCCGCTCCACGGTCGTCGGGATGTCGTGGAGTTTCAGGTCGGCGAACACGTCGTAGCCCTGCTCGATCATGGCGGAGACCGCGGCGGGGCCCTCGGCGACGTACAGCTCGAGGCCGACCTTGGCCACCCGGAACCAGGGCGACAGGGTTGACGCCAGGCGCGTCGCCTCGTCGAGGCTGGGGACGTCGAGCCCGAGGGCAAGGCGGTCGCGAACGAGGGATTCCAGCTCGCTCACTGGACCGACCCGACCAGCTCGCTCACGGCGCCGATCCCGAGCCTTCGGCACCAGCGTTCAAGGCCGGCCGCGATGCGCTCAGGAGCCCTTGGGTCGCGGAACGTCGCCGTGCCCACACCGACGGCGGAGGCGCCGGCGCGGAGCATCTCGACCGCGCTGGCGGCGTCTGACACGCCTCCCGTGCCGACGATGGGGACGCCCGGAAAGGCCTGGGCCGTCTCGAACACGGCCCGAACGGCGACGGGCCGGATGGCGGCGCCGGACAGGCCTCCTCCGCCAGCTCCGAGCCTCGGGGCGCCGGTCTCGGGATCGATGGCCATCCCCATCACGGTGTTGACCAGGGTCAGGCCGAGCGCCCCTGCTTCGAGTGCGGCCCCGGCGATGGGCCGGAGGTCCGTGACGTTCGGGGAGAGCTTGGCCAAGACGGGGAGGTCACCCGAGGACAGGGCGCCGACCGTCGCCGCGATGGCGGCACCGGTCGCCTCGGCCGAGTGGGCGAACATCAGCGAGCGGTCCTCGAGGTTCGGGCAGCTCACGTTGACCTCGAGGGCAACGAGCGACCCCGCGGCCTCGGACGCCGCCTTGGCCGCCCGGGCAAAGTCGTCGACCGTCCGGCCCCAGATGGAGGCGATCACCCGCGCGCCGCGAGCCAGCAGCGCGGGAAGCTCGTGGTCGCGCCAGACATCGACCCCCGGGTTCTGGAGCCCGACGGAGTTGAGCATGCCCGAGGGGGTCTCGTGCACCCGCGGGGCGGGGTTCCCCGGCCACGGGTCGGCGGACAGCGACTTCACGGTCACGGCCCCGATGCGGGACGGGTCGCCCATCCGGGCCACCTCGTCGCCGTGGCCGTAGGTGCCCGACGCCGCCACCACCGGGTTGGACAAGGTGACCGGCCCGAGCCGGACGCTCATGTCGACGCCGCGAGTCATGACGACGGAACGATCCTACGAGCGTGCGCCGATAGGCGGCACGCTCCAGAAAATGGGCTCACGTCTGGGCAGGCGCAGCCTGCCCAGGAAGTCGTGTCGCGCGAGAGACGTGACCTATCCGCGCAGCCTGTAAAGGTCACGAACCCCCGTCCCAGCCCCGGTTCGTGACCTTTAGGAAGACTCATACGCCGAGACGGAGCTGGTCGCCCCGGTGGTACTCCTGGAGCGAGCGGACGGTGGGCTCGCTGCGCGACCGCTCGGTCATCCCCGCCGCGGCGGCAAGGGCGGCCGCGATGGTGGTGACGATGGGAACGCCGGTCCGGCCCGCGGCCTGACGGATGTGCAGCCCGTCGGCGCGAGGGCCCCGGCCCCGCGGCGTATTGACCACGAGGTCGACCTTCCCCGACGAGATCAGCTCGACGGCGTCGACCCCCGTCTCCTCCCCCACCTTGGCAACCACGGTGTCCACGCGGATACCCGCCGCCTCGAGGGCGGCCGCCGTGCCCGTGGTGGCGGCGATGGAGAACCCGAGATCGGCGAACCGGCGCGCGGCCACCTCCCCCGCCCCCTTGTCGCGATCGGCCAACGAGAGGAAGACGGCGCCGTGCTCCGGCAGGACGTTCCCGGCCGCGGCCTGGCTCTTGGCGAAGGCCATCCCGAAGGACAGGTCGATGCCCATGACCTCGCCCGTCGAGCGCATCTCGGGCCCGAGGATGGTGTCAGCGTCGGGGAAGCGATTGAACGGCAGCACCGCCTCCTTGACCGAGACGTGCCCTTGGCGCGGGGGCGCCAGCACTCCTTCGTCGACGAGCCCGGCCAGGGACGCGCCCGCCATGACCCGTGCCGCCACCTTGGCGAGGGGGACGCCGGTCGCCTTGCTCACAAACGGGACGGTGCGGGAGGCCCGCGGGTTCGCCTCGAGGACGAAGACGTCGTCTCCCTTCACGGCGTACTGCACATTGATGAGGCCACAGACGTCGAGGGCGTCGGCCAGACGGCGCGTGAACTCCTCGATGCGCTCGATCACGGCGGCGCCGAGGGTCGGGGGCGGGATGGCACAGGCCGAGTCGCCGGAGTGCACCCCGGCCTCCTCGATGTGCTCCATGATCCCGCCGATCAGCACTTCGCCCGCGCCGTCGCGGACGGCGTCGACGTCGACCTCCACGGCGTCTTCCAGAAATCGGTCAATGAGGGCGGGGCGCTCTGCGGACAGGCCACCTTCACGCCCGAGGGAGCCCGTCGCCACCAGTTCGGTGAAGGCCCGCTCCATCCCCTCGTCGTCGTACACGATGCTCATCGCCCGCCCGCCGAGGACGTAGGAGGGGCGCACGAGGACTGGGTAGCCGACCTCATGAGCGACCTGGAGGCCCTCGGCGAGCGACACGGCGGTACCTCCGGCAGCCTGGTTCACGCCGAGGCGATCGCAGAGGTCGTTGAAGCGCTCGCGGTCCTCGGCCAGGTCGATCGAATCGGGAGCCGTGCCCAGGATGGGGACACCCGCCGCCTGGAGCGCCTGGGCAAGCTTGAGGGGGGTCTGGCCGCCCAGGCTCACGATCACCCCCGCCAAACCGCCCTCACCGGCGGCCACCCGCTCAAGGCTGTCGCAGACATTGCGAACGTCCTCAATGGTCAAGGGTTCGAAGAAGAGCCGGTCGCTGGTGTCGTAGTCGGTGGAGACCGTCTCGGGATTGCAGTTCACCATGACCGTCTCGTAGCCGGCTTCGCCCAGGGCGAAGGCGGCGTGGACACAGCAGTAGTCGAACTCGATCCCCTGGCCGATGCGGTTCGGCCCCGCACCGAGGATCACGATCGCGGGCCGATCGCACGGGCGGACCTCGTCCTCGTCTTCGTAGGTCGAGTAGTGGTACGGCGTGTCGGCGGCGAACTCCGCTGCGCACGTGTCGACAGTCTTGAAGGTGGCCGTGACCCCGAAGGCCTGCCGTGCGTGGCGCACCGCGTCTTCGCCTTCGCCCCACAGCCACGCCAGTTGGGCGTCGGAAAATCCGAGGCGCTTGGCGCGTCGCCAGTCGGCCCGGGTCATCTCCTCGAGCCCGCGCTCGGCGAGGGCGACGCGTTCCTCTCCGATGCGAGCGATCTGGTCGAGGAACCAGGGGTCGATGCCGGTGACCTCGGCCAGCCGGTCGACCCCGACACCTCGCCGCAGGGCGGCCTCGAGATGGAATGGGCGCTCGGCGGTCGGGACGGCGACGCGCCGGACCAATTCGTCGTCAGAGAGCCCGTCCGAGGCGGCTTCGCCGGGGTCGGCGTTGCAGCCGAATCGCCCGATCTCCAGGCTCCGGCACGCCTTCTGAAACGACTCCACGAACGTGCGACCGATGGCCATGACTTCCCCGACGGACTGCATCTGGGTGCCGAGGACGCCGGGCGCCTCGGGGAACTTCTCGAACGCCCACCGCGGGATCTTGGTGACGACGTAGTCGATGGTGGGCTCGAAGCTCGCCGGCGTCTTCTTGGTGATGTCGTTGGGGATCTCGTCGAGCGTGTACCCGACGGCGAGCTTGGCGGCGATCTTGGCGATCGGGAACCCCGTGGCCTTCGAGGCCAGGGCGCTCGAGCGCGACACCCGAGGGTTCATTTCGATGACGACCATCTCCCCGTTCTCGGGGTCGACGGCGAACTGGATGTTGGAGCCTCCGGTGTCGACCCCGATGCGGCGGATGCACGCGAAGGCGGCGTCGCGCATGATTTGGTACTCGACGTCGGTGAGCGTCTGGGCGGGCGCGACGGTGATCGAGTCGCCGGTGTGAACGCCCATCGGATCCAGGTTTTCGATCGAGCAGATGACCACGCAGTTGTCGGCGTGGTCGCGCATCACCTCGAGCTCGAACTCCTTCCAGCCGACGATGGAACGTTCGACGAGGATCTCGGAGATCGGGCTGGCGGCGAGGCCGCGGGCGGCCACCCCGCGCATCTCCTCCTCGTCGCCGGCGATGCCCGTCCCGCCGCCGCCCAGGATGTGGCTCGGGCGGACGATGACCGGGTAGCCGATCTCGGCACCCACCCGCAGCGCCTCGTCGAGCTGGTACGCGAAGCCCGATCCCGGAACCCCGAGCCCGATCTCTAGCATCGCCTCCTTGAAGCGCGAGCGGTCCTCGGCCGTTCGGATGGCGGTGACGTTGGCCCCGATCATCTCGACCCCGAACTCCTCCAGCACGCCCGCCTCATCGAGGTCCATGGCGAGGTTGAGGGCGGTCTGGCCGCCGATCGTGGGGAGCAGCGCATCGGGCCGCTCCTTCTCGATGATCCGCGCCAGCGAGGCAACGTCGAGCGGCTCGAGGTAGGTGGCGTCGGCGAACTCGGGATCGGTCATGATCGTGGCGGGATTCGAATTCGCGAGGACGACGCGATACCCCTCCTCCCGGAGCACCTTGCACGCCTGCGTCCCCGAGTAGTCGAACTCGCACGCTTGGCCGATGACGATGGGCCCGCTGCCGATGATCAGGATGGTGGACAGATCGTTTCGGCGGGGCACTAGCCGTGCTCCTGCATGAGGGTCACGAAGCGCTCAAAGAGGTGCACCGTGTCGTGGGGCCCAGGGCCGGCCTCGGGATGGTGCTGGACGGAAAACGCCGGCGCCTCGAGGAGGCGAAACCCCTCGCACACCCCGTCGTTCAGGTTGCGGTGGGTCACCTCGACCCGCGCCGGGATCGACTCGGGGTCGATGGCGTAGTTGTGGTTCTGGCTCGTGATCTCCACCCGCCCCGTCGCCACTTCCTCGATCGGATGGTTGCCACCGTGGTGGCCGAAGGGGAGCTTGAACTTGGCGCCGCCGAGGGCGAGCCCGAGGATCTGGTGGCCGAGGCAGATCCCGAACAGCGGGACTTCGCCGACCAGCGCGGCCACGTTGCCCGCCGCGTGCGCAACCGCCTCGGGGTCGCCGGGGCCGTTGGACAGGAACACGCCGTCGGGCTCACGCGCCAGCACCTCGGCGGCCGGGGTGGAGGCGGGGACGACTTCGACTCGGCACGAGACGGCGCCGAGGCGGCGGAGGATGCTGCTCTTGATGCCGAAGTCGTAGGCCACGACGTGCCAGCGACCGTCGGGGTCGCCGGCGGCGTAGGGCTGGGTGGCGGTGACGCCCGCCACGAGGTCGATCCCGTCGGTCGGCGCGGCGCCGGCCGCCGCCGCCCGAATGCTGTCGTCGGCCCCGGGCCCATCGAGGGGGCCGAAGGCGCCGGGCAGGGCGCCGCCATCGCGCAAGTGGCGCGTGAGCCGGCGCGTGTCGACGCCATGCATGCACGGCACCCCGTGAACGTCGAGGAAGTCCCCGAGGGGGCCCTCGGCCCGCCAGCTTGAGTGGCGCCGCGGCAGGTCGCGCACGATCACCCCCGAGCAGAACGGCCGGGCGCTCTCGTCGTCATCGGGGTTGACGCCGTAGTTGCCGATGTGGGGGTAGGTGAAGACGATGACCTGGCCCGAGTAGCTGGGGTCGGTGATGATCTCCTGGTAGCCGGTCAGGGCGGTGTTGAAGACGAACTCGCCGGCGACGGGAGCCTCGGGATGCTTCCCGAACCACTCGCCCTCGAACTCGGCCCCGTCCGAGAGCACCAGCAGCGCCGGCGTGACCCGGCTCATCGCTGGGCCTCCCCGTCGAGAACCACGGGTTCGCCGAACAAGAGCGTGTGACGGACCTTGCCGTTCAGCTTGCGGCCCGCCCACGGCGTGTTGCGGGCCCGGCTCGCAAGGGCGGCGGCATCGACCTCCCACGCCACGTCGGGGTCGATGCAGCAGAGATTGGCCGGCTCGCCGGCCGCCACCGGCCGGCCGTGCTGCTGGAGGCCGGCGATCTTGGCCGGGCCGGTCGAAAGACGGTCGAGCGCGGCGGCCATGGAGAGCACGCCGGGGGCCACCAATTCCGTGAGCACCACGGCCAGCGCCGTCTCGAGGCCGAGCATTCCCGACGGCGCCTCGCCGAAGGGCTGGTCCTTCTCCTCGGGCGGGTGGGGGGCGTGGTCGGTGGCGATGGCGTCGACCACGCCGTCGGCCACGGCCTGTCGAAGCGCCGCCACGTCGGTGCCCGTACGCAGCGGCGGGTGGACCTTGAACGCCGGGTCCCACGTCGCGCACGCCTCGTCGGTGAGGACGAGGTGGTGTGGAGTCGCCTCCGCCGTGACGTGGATGCCCGCCGACCGCGCCGTGCGGACAGCCTCGATGGCGTCGGCAGTCGACAGGTGGAGCAGGTGCAACCGCCCACCCGTTGCCCGGGCCAGGGCGAGGTCACGCGCCACGATCACGTCCTCGGCCACCGCCGGCCGGCCGGCGACCCCGAGTCGACTCGACCACTCGCCCTCGTTCATCAGGCCACCGTCAACGAGGGAGGGCTCCTCGCAATGGTCGGCGATCACGGCGCCCGGCAGCGCCCGCGCGTAGTCGAGCGCCCGCCGAAAGACCCGAGGGTCGGCGACGCAGTCGCCGTCGTCGGTGAAGATCCGCACGCCGAGGTCGTACATCTCGCCCAGGGGCGCCAGTTCGCTTCCGGCCCGGCCGCGGGTGATGGCCCCGGCCACCCGCACGTCGCACGGCGCGGCGGCGCCCAGCGCCAGTACGTGCCCGACCAGGGCCGCCGAGTCGAGGGCGGGCTCCGTGTTCGGCATCGCCACGACGGCCGTGTAGCCGCCGAGGGCGGCAGCGCGGGCCCCGGTCTCGACGGTCTCCGCCTCCTCCATACCCGGTTCCCGGAGGTGGGCATGGAGGTCAACCAGACCCGGCGTGACGAGGCACCCGCTGGCATCGACCTCCTGGCCCCCGCTGAGGCCGGGGCCGACCTCAGCGATTACGCCGTCGACGACCCGAACGTCAGCCAGCCGCTCGCCCGTCTCATCGACCACCCGGCCACCGCGGAGCACGATCTCGGTCATTCGGTAGGCACCCCCGCCGGCTCTCCCCCGCCTCCGAGGAGCCGGTACAGCACGGCCATGCGCACGGCGACGCCGTTGGCCACCTGCTCGGTGACGAGCGACGCGGGGCCGTCGGCGATCCCGTGGGCAATCTCCACCCCCCGGTTCATCGGCCCGGGGTGCATGACGAGCGCGTCGGGCGCCAGCCGGGCGGCCCGCTCGGCGGTGAGGCCCCACCGAGCCGTGTACTCACGCAGGCTGGGAAACAGCTCACCGGGGCCTCGCCCGCTGATGCGCTCTCGCTGGATGCGGAGCAGGTACACGACGTCGAGTTCGGAAAGGACGGCGTCGAGGTCGTGGCTGACCTGGACCGGCCACCCTTCGAGGGACGGCGGCAGCAGGGTCGGCGGGGCGATGAGGGTGACCCGAGCCCCGAGGAGCGCCAGCGCCAGCGTGTTCGAGCGGGCGACGCGGGAATGCTTGACGTCGCCGACGATGCCCACCCGCAGGCCGTCGAGCCCCCGGCCCCGGTGGCTGCGCAGGGTGAAGACGTCGACCAGCGCCTGGGTCGGGTGCTCGTGCCACCCGTCGCCGGCGTTGATCACCGCGGCGTCGACCCACGAGGCGACGCGATGCGGTGCGCCCGCGCTCGGGTGGCGCACCACCATGGCGTCGACCCCCATGGCCTCGATCGTCTTGGCCGTGTCGCGCAGGCTCTCCCCCTTGCTGACCGAGGATGCCTTCAGGGAGAAGGTCAGGGTGTCGGCCGACAGGCGCTTGGCTGCGCCCTCAAAGGACAGCCGGGTCCGCGTGGAATCCTCGTAGAAGACGGTGGCGACCGTGCGCCCTCGGAGCGCGGGGACCTTGGCGATCTCGCGCTGGGTGACCTCGACAAAGTGCTCCGCTGTGTCGAGCACTCCTTCGAGCTCGGTGCGGTCGAGGTCGCCAATCTCCAGGAGGTGCTTCACGCTCCCTCCTCCGCCGCCGTCTCGTTGGCCGGGCCCCAGATCTCGACGCCGTCGGGTTCACCGTCCACTTCCTCCAGGCGCACCCGCACGTCCTCGGTGTGGCGGGTGGGCAGGTTCTTGCCCACGTAGTCGGCACGGATGGGCAGCTCCCGGTGGCCCCGGTCGACGAGGACGGCGAACTGGATGGCGCGTGGCCGCCCGAGTTCCATGACCGCTTCCATCGCCGCCCGGGCGGTGCGTCCGGTGTACAGGACGTCGTCCACGATCACCACCACGCGGCCCGACACGTCGACAGGCACCTCGGTCGGCCCCTGGGGCTCGACGGGGCGCAGACGCAGGTCGTCGCGGTAGAACGACACGTCGATGGCGCCGACCGGGACCTCGATGCCCTCGAAGTCGGCGATGGCGGCAGCAATGCGCCGAGCCAGTGCGACCCCACGGGTGTAGAGGCCGACCAGGACGATCGCCGCCGAACCGTGGTTGCGCTCGTCGATCTCGTGGGCGATGCGGGCGAGGGCCCGGCGCAGGTCGGCGTCGTCGAAGACCCGGGACCGAAAAACGAAACGGCTCCCCTGAGGAGCCGCGTCGGCGTGGGTCTCGGTGTTGTCGGCGGGCGCGGGCCCGCTCGCTGCCTTGCTCACGTTGCCTCTCGAGTCCGTAGGGGCCTCGCCGGACCCCCTTCACGGTCGCCGGCCAGAGTATCAGACGCCTCGCGACCGCCCCACCGTGAACTTTGCTTCTCTACCCCGCTATTTGACGGGCAGAGAAGCAAAGTTCCGGGCGGCGCCGTTCGATCTCAGCCTCGATGCGGCTGATCACCCAGTCGGGGCGACCGACCACGTCGGCCCACCCGAATCGGAGAACAACCCAGC
>JACPCJ010000035.1 GCA_016179865.1 Actinomycetota bacterium
GGGGTCTGATCGAGCGGCGCGGAACCGACTGGTTCGCCGAGGTCGCGCCGCTCGAGTACCAGGGTTTCTACGAAGCCGTGAAGGCGGAGATGCGAGGGGAGTGTGTGCTGCCCAGCACGGTCGGAGCCTTGACGGCCGACGACCGCCGGGCGCTGAAGGGCGCCTTTCGGCGGGAGTGGCCGCCGGCCCTCCGGCGACCGTACGAGGAGTTCGCGTCCGCGGTGTCGGTGGCCTCCGCCGCTCGCTGGAAGCAGGCGCTGTCGACAAAGCCGCGGAAGGAGTTGGCGTTCTGGCGCCTGCTCCGGATGGGTGCGGCGCCGTACTTCCTCCTCGGTGCGTCTGACCGCGAGCGGCTCCGAATCCGCGTCGCCACGCCATGGGACTGGCGCCAGGAGTTCGAACTCGTGGGGTTCAGCGTCACCCCCCGAGCAGCGGGGCAGCCCACGGTCGAATGGGAGGCGCGCATCCGCGAGCGGGCGTCGGGACAAGACCGGTCCGTGAACGGTTTCGTCGAAGTCCGCTGGAGCCACGGCCGGTTCATGGGTGCTCCCGAGGCGAAGGTCCAGCTCGTCACCGCGCACTCCGCCGTCCCCGGCTACTTCCCGCTCGAGTAGCTCCTCGACCCCCGCAAACTTTGGATCTTCGCGTGTCCTATGGCGCGGCAGGCACCCAAGGTTCGCAGGGGTCACTCCTACACTCCCGCTCAATGAAGCCCACTCTGAGCGAGTCCCTCGCCGCCATCGAGGAGACGGGCTACGTCGTGCTGTCCGACGTGGTTCCCATGGCGCTCTTCGACGACCTGGAAGCCGCGCTCGCGCCCCTCCTCGAGGCCTCGCCGACCGGGCGGAACGATTTCGAGGGCGAGCGCACGAAGCGGATCGGCGCCCTCCTGGCCAAGGGAGAGGTGTTCCAGGCCGTGGCCGCCAACGACGGCGTGCTCGACCTGGTTGAAGCAGTGCTCGGTCCCAACATCCAGGTCTCGATCATCCAGGCCATCCAAATCCTCCCGGGGGAGAACGCCCAGGGGCTGCACACCGACGACGCGCTCTACCCGCTGCCGCACCCGCACCCCCCGGTCGTCTTCAACACCATGTGGGCGATCGACGACTTCACCGAGGCCAACGGGGCGACCAGGCTCATCCCCGGGAGCCACCGCTGGGACGAACCGCTCTCCCGGTTGGAACGGGGCGACTACGAAGTCGTGGCTGCCGAGATGCCCCGGGGGTCGGTGTTGGCCTGGCTCGGCAACCTGTGGCACGAGGGTGGGGCCAACACCACGGAACGGCCTCGGCTGGGCATCACCATGAACTACAACCAGGCGTGGATCCGCCAGCAGGAGAACCAGTACCTGGCGCTGCCGCCCGAGGTGGTCGAGGCCTTCCCCGAGCGGCTCCAGCGGCTCGTGGGCTGGGACATCCACCCGCCGTTCATCGGCAACGTCGATGGACGGAACCCCATCAAGCTCCTCGGGCGAGGCTGAGGGCGCCGTCCTTCGTCAGACCCGTGCCCCCGCCAGGTCGTCGGCGAGGCCGCGGCGAACGTCCTCCCCGAGCTCGACGTCCTCGGAGTACTCGACGTGGTCGATCACGAGGGCGACCGGTCCGGCGCCGAATTGCTCCACCTGTGGGGCCGAGAAGCGGAAACGCAGGTAGTGGACGGTCGTCGTCACGTCCGCTCGGGTGAGCGCGTCCTCATCGATCGGCTCGGCCGCCACGACGCCACCGTCGGCGAGGCGGAAGGAGACCGCCCGCTCGATCCCTACGAGGCGGGGAAGCCAGTGCCGCAGGGCGTCCTTGTCGTCGATCTCGATGAAGAGGGTGGCGACCAGTTCACCGTCACCCGGAATGAGCTGGTTGTAGACGTCGACCTCGTGGGAGATCTGCTCGTCGGAGAGCATCTTCTCGGCCCGGGCCATCTCCTGCACCTGGAAGCGCATGGTGTCGGTGTGCTCGAACGTGAGGGTGACGATGGGGCCGATCGCCACCCGGCGGTGGCGCTTCATCTCGATGATGTGGGCGCGGAACGCGTCCCGTTCCCGCTCGTACTCGCGGAGATCACGGATGTCGCCGGCGGCGAGCTTCTTCATCGGCGTTTGCCCTCCTCGGGGATGCCGTAGGCGCGGGCGATGACCTGCACCGGGTGCACCGCCACCGCCCCGGTCTCTTCGGCGATGACCCCGTTGGCCAGGTGGCAGTCGCCCGCCGTGCATGGGGCGCACGCGCCCACGATGCGCTCCACGAGCGGCCTGGCGACCTGGCGGGCCAGCGTCTCGTTCTCGGCTCGGTAGCCCCAGCTGCCGTCGATGCCCGAGCACCCGGCGATGGGGACGACCTCGGCGCCGGTGAGCGCCATGAGGTCGCGGGCCTTGGGGCCGATCTGCTGCGCCTTGAGGTGGCAGGGCTCGTGCCAGGCGATGCGCTTGGGGACGGTACCCGGGAAGTCGGTGTCGAGCCGGCCTTCCTTGTGCAGGCCGAGGAGGTACTCGCTCGGGTCCTTCACGGCCCGGCCCACATCGCGGGCCTCGTCGGTGCCAACCGCGGCCGGATACTCGCGCCGGAGCACGTACCCACAGGTCGGCTGGAGGACGACGATGTCGCGGCCGGCGGCCGCGTGGGGTGCCAGCACGGTGACGTTGTGCTCGGCGTGCTCAAGGAAGCGGTCCGCGTCTCCGGCGTCGAGCCAGGGCATGCCGCAGCAGACGGGGCCGTCCGCGAGCTCGACGGCGACGCCGTTGCGCTCACACACGCGGACGAAGTCGCGGCCGATGCCCGGCTCTTGGTACTCGACCAGGCAGGTGGGAAACACGGTGATCGCGGGGCTCCCGCTTGCGATCTCGCCACGCCGGCGCCGAAACCATCGCGAGAACCGTTCGC
>JACPCJ010000045.1 GCA_016179865.1 Actinomycetota bacterium
CGCCAATTTGCTGTGCTCCCTCGGCCTTTTGGGCCTCGCTCGCCTGTCGCCGGGCACCCCTGAG
Source organism: Actinomycetota bacterium (assembly GCA_016179865.1). Classification (GTDB taxonomy): domain Bacteria; phylum Actinomycetota; class Acidimicrobiia; order IMCC26256; family JACPCJ01; genus JACPCJ01. The sequence continues at coordinate 65 of JACPCJ010000045.1, forward strand.
GGGTCCCCACCCGGCGCCAACATGGTCGTAAGCATACGAGGGGGAGGTACCCTGCCCCGCATGGCAGTGGAGCGGGTGCTCCTGGCTCAGCCCCGGGGATTCTGCGCCGGGGTGGAGATGGCGATCAAGGCGCTGGCGTGGATGGTGCGCGCATTCGACCCGCCCGTGTACTGCTACCACGAGATCGTCCACAACCGGCTGGTGGTCGATCGGTTCCGCCGTCTCGGCGTGGTGTTCGTCGACGACATCGGCGAGGTGCCGCCCGGCGCACCGGTCATGCTGTCGGCGCACGGGTCGGCCCCCGAGGTGGTTGAGGCCGCCGGAAACCGAGGATTCGTCGTCGACGCCGTGTGTCCGCTCGTCACCAAAGTGCACCACGAGGCCAAGAGCCGAGCGGGCAAGGGCTACACGATCCTCTACGTGGGCCACGAGGGTCACGACGAGGCGGTGGGCACACTCGCCGAGGCGCCCGATGCCATCAGGCTCGTGGAGTCGGAGGGCGACGTTGACATGGCGCGGGCCCGGGTTGGTGATCCCGGCAAGGTGGCACTGCTCGCCCAGACGACGCTCGCCCTGTCGGAGTGGGAAGGGATCCTTGAGCACGCCCGACAGGAATTCCCCGACCTGTGGACGGCGGCGCGCAACGACCTGTGCTTCGCCACGACCAATCGCCAGGCGGCACTGCGGGCGATCGCCGAGCGTGCCGACGCCGTCGTGGTGATCGGAAGCGAGAACTCCTCCAACACCCTGGCCCTCGAGCGGGTGGCCCGGGAGGCGGGCTGTCGGCGGGTGCAGCGGGTGAACCGGGCGCGGGAACTCGACCTGGAGGCGGTCAGCGACGCCCGCGTGGTGGGCGTGACCGCCGGGGCCAGCGCGCCCGAGGAGTTGGTGGAGGACGTGATCGGTCGGCTGGCCCCTGCCCAGGGGGTGGAGCTCGTTCACGTGACCGACGAAGACGAGTACTTCCCTCCCCCGCGTCAACTCCGCGACCTGATGGGAGCACTCGATGCCGCCGCCGCCATCGCCTGCGGCGGCGATCCTCGCGCCGCACGGGCGCTCGGGGGCCCCTTCTCGCAGGACCGCTCGGTGGACGCGTCGGAGGTCCTCGCCGACCTCATCGATGCCCACATTCTCGAAACCGGCGAGCACGCGGCGGTCTCCTGACCCATGCTGCCTGTCACCGGCGACGCCCTCCGCATCTCCCTGCACGTCCTGGCGGCGACGGTCTGGGTGGGTGGACAGATCGTCCTCGCCGGAGTTGTGCCGGTGGTGCGCCCCGCCGGCCCGGACGTCGTGTCCGGAGTGGCCCGGCGGTTCCAGACCGTGGCGTGGCCGGCGTACGGCGTACTCCTGGCCACCGGCGTTTGGAACTTGTTCGCCGTCGGCTGGGCCGACGCCACCAGCGAGTGGCAGGCGACGGTGTTCGCCAAGCTCGGGTTGGTGGCCCTCTCGGGCATGGGAGCGTTCGGCCACACCCTCCTTGGGGCGCAGGTCCGCTCGGCGGCTCCGGAGTCGGCGCCCCGGCTGCGAGCGCTGTCCGGCGCCGCCGCCGGGGTCGGGCTGCTGGCCGGACTCGGGGCGCTCCTCCTCGGCGTGCTGCTCCGCGGTAGCTGAGGGGTCGGTCGCGTGAAGGTCACGCTGCTCGGGACCGGCAGCCCCCTGCCCGACCCATCCCGGGCTGGGCCGTCGACGCTGGTGCGCGCCGAGGGATCGACGATCCTGGTTGACTGCGGGCGTGGGGTGTTGATGAGGCTCGCGGGGGCCGGCGTACTTCCCCCGATGCTCGACGCCGTGCTCGTCACCCACCTTCATAGCGACCACCTCACCGACCTCAACGACGTGATCACCACCCACTGGGTGATGAGCTTGGAGCCCCAACCCCTGCGGGTATTCGGTCCGCCCGGTTTGGCGGGGGTGGTCGACGCCACGCTGGCGGCGTTGAGCCTCGACATCGGGTACCGGATCGCCCATCACGACACCCTGACGTCACCGCCGCAGGTGGACGTGACCGAGGTCGAGCCTGACGACGGGTTCGCCGTCGGGTCGGTCCGGGTCCGCGTCGGCGCCACCGACCATCGGCCCGTCGAGCCCACCGTGGCCTACCGGATCGAGGATGGCGAGAAGTCGGTGGTGTTGGGTGGAGACGGGGTGCCCTGTGAGGCGCTGGACGAGTTGTGTCACGGCGCCCACGCCTACGTGCAGACCGTGATCCGGGAGGATCTGGTGCGGGCGATCCCGGTGGATCGCTTGCAGGACATCCTCGGCTACCACTCGTCGGTCGAGCAGGCCGCCCAGACCGCGGCGCGGGCCGGAGTCCGCACGCTGGTCCTCACCCACTACGTGCCGGCCATGCCATCTGGAGCGGAAGCGGAGTGGCGGGCGCTCGCCGCCGCCCACTTCGACGGCCCGATTGTCCTTGGCGACGACCTCACTGAGCTGGAGGTCTAGCTTGACGCCGTTCTTGAGCGAGTCTTCCCCTTCACACGTGGGAAATCTGCTCGGGAATGGTTATGGGCTGCGCACCAGGGCGGCCACGGCGCTGACAAAGGCGTCGATCTCCTCTGGCGTGTTGTAACCATGCGGTGACACGCGCACTCCCCCGCCGCGGGCGCGGACGGAGAAGCCACGCTGGACCAGCGCGGCAGTGCACTCGGTGGGCGACATCCCCGCCACGGCGAAGGTCACGATGCCGGAACCACCGCCATCGGCCCGGTCCGTCAACAGCTCGGCGCCCGCGTTGCACAAGCCGGCGGCGAGGTGTTCGCACAGCCCGTTGACATGCGCCCAGACCTCATCGAGCCCGGCGTCGAGCAGGAGATCGATGGAGGCTCCGAGCCCGAAGATGCCGGCGTAGTTCTGGGTGCCGGCTTCGAAGCGGCGAGCCGTCGGGTCGAGCACGAGGGCCCGGTTCTCCCACTGCTGGCGATGCACGACCGAGTTCCAACCCGGCTCCAGCACCCGAAGCTGCTCCCGGGCGGCGGGAGACGCGTACATCACCCCGCAGCCCTCGGGGCCGAGCAACCACTTGTGGCCGTCGGCGCTGGCCACGTCGACGCCCCAGTCGGCGAAGTGGGCCGGGATGCACCCGAGCGCCTGGATGGCGTCGAGCACGAACAGGGCGCCGTGCGCGTGGGCGAGGCGGCTGAGTGCGGGCACGTCCGCCTGCCATCCCCGGCCGTACTGGACCCAAGAGACCGCGAGCACCCGGGCCCCGCCCGCGAGCGCGGCTTCGAAGGACTCCATGGGCAAGCGTTCACCCGCCTCCTCCGGCTCGACCTGCACGACGTCGACGCCCCGGTCAGCCAACGCGAGCCAGGGGTAGAGGTTCGAGGGGAACTCGCACGCCGGCACCACCACGCGGTCGCCGGGCTGCCAATCGAGCCCCGACGACACGAAGGCGAGGCCCTCGGTGGTGTTCTTTACGAAGGCGACGTCCTCGACGGGGACCCCCATGAGGCGGGCGGCGGCGGCACGGACCTCGGCTTCCCGGGCCTCGTGCGCTCGGTACGCCTCGCCTCCGTCCGCCTCGACGCCTGCTCCGTAGGCCGCCACGGCGGCGGCGGCAGAGTGCGGAAGCGGGGCAACGCCGGCATGGTTGAGGTACGTCCAGCGGTCCGTGACCGGGAACTCGGACCGTGGAAGAGGCGTGTCAGCCAACGCCGGTCAAGAGCGTTGGGCGAGAAGCCCCTGCGCCTCGTCAAACGCCTTCTGGACCGCGACCTCGAGGCGCCCAGTGAGGGCATGGACCTCGGATCGGGGGACGGCGCCGTCGATCGTGGGCGGATCGATCGCCTCGCCCACGACGAGCAGCACGGGGTGAAGCCGCGGGAGCTTGCGGCCCTTGGCGAGGATCTCCTCGCTGCCGGCGATGCCGATGGGCACGATCGGCGCCTTCGAGCGAAGCGAGAGGTAGGCGGCGCCGTCGTGGAGGCCCTCGATGGCGGGGCCGTGGCGGCGCGTGCCCTCGGGGAAGACCACGAGAGGTTCCCCTGCGGCGAGACATTCCATGGCCGTGCGCAGGGCGGCGCGGTCAGGAGCTCCGCGGTCGACGGGAAAGGCGCCGAGGCCCTGGGCCGCCCGGCCCAGCAGGCGGGACTTCCAGATCTCGCGCTTGGCCATGAACCGAACCCGGCGCCTGGTGATGAGGGCGGCGAAGAAGGAGTCGAGGTTGGAGCGGTGCGACGGGGCGAGGATGTATGGACCCGTCGCCGGAACCCGGTCGAGCCCGACAAAGCGGATGCGCCAGAGAACTCGGGCCAGCAGGGCCACCAGGCCGTGGATGACGCGGTGTCCGAGCCTCATTCGACCAGCCCCACGCTTCTTGCCTCCTGTAGGACGCGCTTGACCACATCTTCCACGCTCATTCCGCTGGTGTCGATCACCACGGCGTCGGGGGCGGGCCGCAGGGGCGCAACGGCGCGCCCGGAGTCGAGGGCGTCGCGCCGCTGGAGGTCGGCGCGCACGTCGTCGACTCCGACCTGGCGCTGAGCGACCTGTTCGTCGAGGTGCCGGCGGGCGGCCCGGGTCGAGGAGTCCGCCGTCAGGTACACCTTGAGCGGAGAGTCGGGAAAGACGACGGTGCCGATGTCGCGGCCCTCCACCACTCCGCCGCCGTGGTCGGCAACCCATTGTCGCTGGCGCTCAACGAGGAGGTCGCGAACCGACGGATTCGCCGACACCCTCGACACTGCCCCTGTCACCTCGGGGCCGCGGATGTCGTGGGAGGCGTCGACGCCGTTCACCCACACCACCTCCCCGACTTCGATGACCGAGACTTGGGCGAGGTCGGCTACGGCCCGGTCATCGTCGGGGTCGACTCCGGCCTGGAGCACGGCCAGGGTCACCGCCCGGTACATGGCGCCGGTGTCGAGCACCTCGAGCCCGAGTTCGGCGGCGATCGCGCGCGCCACCGTCGACTTGCCCGACCCGGCAGGGCCGTCGACCGCCACCACCACGGGGGTCACGATCTCGTGACCAGCGCCAGGTGATCGGCGAACTCGGGATAGCTGACGCCGACCGCCCTCCAGCCCTGGATCCGTGACTCTCCCTGGCAGCCCAGGGCGGCGACCACGGCCGCCATGGCGACCCGATGGTCTCCGTGGCTCTTGAAGCGCCCCGCGACCGGGTGGCCACCGCGGATCAGAAGGCCGTCGCGCCGGGCCTCGGCCTCGACGCCCATCTGCGACAGCTCTTGCGTGACGGCGCCGATCCGGTTCGTTTCCTTCACGGCCAGCTCTTCAGCGTCGCGGATCTCGGTTTCGCCCTCGGCGAAGGCGGCGGCGACGGCGAGGACGGGGAGCTCGTCGATGACGAGCGGGATTTCCGGCCCTTCGATGAGCGTGCCACCGAGGACGGAAGTCCGGGCCACGATGGTTCCCCAGGGCTCGCCGCACGATTCCCCGCCGGGGACCACTTCGACGTCGGCCCCCATCCGCCGGAGAACGTCGACAAAGGCGATCCGGGTGGGATTGAGGGAGACCCCTTCGATCTCAAGCTCCGAGCTGGGCGCGATCAGCGCCGCGACCAGGAAGAAGGCGGCCGACGAGGGATCACCGGGCACGTCGACCTCGAAGGCGGGAATCGACGCCGCACCGACGCGCACGGTCTGTCCGGACTCGGTGACGGGCACCCCGACGGCCCGGAGCATGCGTTCCGTGTGGTCGCGGCTTCGCGCTGGAGACACGACCTCGGTCGTGCCGCTCGCCTGGAGGCCGGCGAACAGGAGCGCCGTCTTGACCTGGGCGCTCGCTACCGGCAACTCGAATCGCGCTCCCGAGAGCTCGCCGCCGCGGATGGAGAGCGGCAAGTGGTCGCCGCCGCCGCGGCCGTCGATGTGGGCACCAAGCGTGCGGAGTGGCTCGACCACGCGCCGCATCGGACGTCGCGAGAGAGACGCGTCCCCGGCCAAGACGGCGTGGAACGGGCGCCCGGCGAGATAGCCGAGGCCGAGGCGCGCCGTCGTGCCCGAGTTGCCACAGTCGAGAACCCCACTCGGCTCGCGAAGGCCGTTCCAGCCACCCCCCTGCACCCGGACCTCGGACTTCGGCTCGGAATCCGTGACGCGGGTGCCCAGCGCCTCGACGAGCGCGCGGGTCGACGCCACGTCAGCTCCGGTGGCGAGGTTTCGAACGACCGAGCGCCCCTCGGCGGCGGCGGCCAGGAATAGGGCACGATGGGAAATCCCCTTGTCGCCGGGAACGCGCAGGTGCCCGCGGAGCGCGAGCGGACCGCTGACCACGAATTCGTTCATTCGATGGGCCTTGCCGAGGTCCGGTAGCCCACCTTCTCGAGCGCCGCCTCCAGGTCTCCCGCACCCGTCTCGGGCACCACCATCACGAGCACGCCCTCTTGGCCCTCGAGCGAGTGCGCGATCTCGAGGTCGACAATGTTCACGCCGATCTGCCCGGCGAGCGTCGTGACCTCGGCCAGAACCCCGGGGCGGTCCGGCACGGGGATCCGCAGCTCCACGAACGGGCCCCGTTCGAGTCCGGCGATGGGCAGGTTGGTGCGAGCGTGCCGGGCCTCCTCGAGCGAGGTGAGAAGCCCGGAACGATCGCCGGCAGCGACGCGCTCGCGCATCTCGGCGAGGGCGTCGAGGTAACGGTCGAGGGCGGCGACGATGGCCTCGCGGTTCTCGACGCAGATGTCGGGCCAGATCCCCGGGTGGCCAGACGCGATGCGGGTCATGTCGCGGAAGCCGCCAGCGGCCAGGCGCAGAAGCGGCCCCCGCTCCGATCCGCTGCCACGGGACGCCACGAGCATGAGGGTCCCGGCGGCGAGGTGTGGGACGTGACTCACCAGCGCGACGAGCGAGTCGTGGTCGTCGGGCGGCACGGCGATGACCTCGGCGCCGAGGTCGCGCACGACCCCCCGGAGTCGCGCGTAGGCATCGGGATCGGTGTGCTCGGTCGGCGTGAGGACCCACGTGGTGCCTCGGAACATGTCGGGGTCGGCCCCCGCAAGGCCTTCCTGCTCGGACCCTGCCATGGGGTGACCGCCGATGAAGTGGGGCGCGAGTTCGGGGGCTTCGGCCTCGACCCTGCGGATCACCGGCGCCTTCACAGAGCCGACGTCAGTCACGAGTTCGGCGCCGGCCCGAAGCGCATCGACGGCGACATCGGCGATGTCACCGACGGGGACGGCCACGAAGACGATTGCCGCTCCAGCGGCGGCCTCCCCAATCGACGACCCCGCCCTCATGATCACTCCGGCGTCGGCGGCGGCCTGGATGCGACCGGCGTCGGCGTCGAACCCGACCACCTCCCGGCCGAGGTGGGCGAGGGCGCGGGCCACGGACCCGCCGATGAGGCCGAGGCCCACGACCGCGACGTGGCCGGGCACGCGCCGCGCCCTATTCCGGAAGGTCGTCGCGAAGGTTCCGGGCTCCGTCGAGATAGACGTGCCGGAGGTCCTGGCGACGATGGTTGGTGGAGAAGTGCATCAGCACCCGGATGCACAGCGGTGTGCCCCCGTCGATGGAGAGCTCACGGGCACACAGGAGGGGAATGTCGCCCAGCCCGGCGGCGCGAGCGGCGGCGGCGGGGAATTCGGCGGTCACATCGTCGGTGGCGGTGAACACGATGCTGACGAGGTCGTCGTGGCCGATGTCGTTGCGGGCGAGCATCTCCTTGACCAGGCGCTGGGTCTTCTCCATGACCTCAGCGCGCGTGTTCTCGTCGAGGGTGATGGCGCCGCGCAGGGCGAGCAGTCTCGCCTGTCTGTCGGGCTTGCTCGCCCGAGGCTCGCTCACCGGGGCGAGATTACTCGGCCCCCTCAACGCCCCCTGCCTCATAGAGGCTCCGCACTTCTGGCCCGGAGATGATGCGCCACTCCCCCGGCTTCAGGCTGGGGTCGGCCAGGCGACCGATCCGGGTCCGCACCAGACGCCGGACGGGATGGCCGACGGCCTCGCACATCCGGCGGACCTGATGGTTGCGCCCCTCGTGGATGGTGATCTCGAGGGCCGCGAAGCCGGGCCCCTCCTGCACGAGCGCGGCGCGGGCGGGCGCCGTTAGCCCAGCGTCGAGATCGACGCCCTCGCGGAGCGCTCGGATGGCTCCCCTCGACGGCGTTCCCGTCACCTCCACGAGATACGTCTTCTCAACCCCACGGCTTGGATGCGTGAGGGCGAAGATGAGGTCGCCGTCGTTGGTGAGCACGAGGAGCCCTTCGGTGTCGGCGTCGAGGCGACCGGCGGGAACCACACGTGGTTCGCTCGGGACGAGATCGACCACGGTCGGGCGCCCCTGGGGGTCGGCGGCGGTGGTGATCACACCGCGAGGCTTGTTCAGCAGGTAATAGACGAGCCCCGGCCGGGTGGGGACGGGCACGCCGTCGAGGGTGACGCGATCGCGCTCGGTGTCGACGCGCCGGCCCAGGGCTGCGATCTCACCGTTCACCGAGACGCGACCGGCGGCGACGAACTCCTCGCACGCCCGGCGGGAGCCAATCCCGGCTCGGGCGAGAACCGCCCTCTTGTGCCCCGGGATCGTCTTCGACCGACGGACCCGCCAGGAGGGTCTGCTCGAGGGTCTCCACCATCTCGGGTGGCGGTACGAAGTCGTGCAGAGGTGGGAGCTGGGCGACCGAGTCGAGACCGAGGTGCTCGAGGAAGGCCCGGGTGGTGCCGTAGAGCACGGCGTTGCCGGGGCCGGGGTCGCGACCCACCTCTTCGGCGTATCCCCGCTCGAGGAGCGTGTTCACCACGCTCTCGACGTTCACGCCGCGGATGGCGGCGAGCTGGGCGCGTGAGACGGGTTGCTTGTAGGCGACGATGGCGAGGGTTTCGAGGGCGGGGCCCGAGAGGCGAGCTTGCTGGCCCTCGAGCACGAACCGTTCGACGAACTCGGCGAGCTCGGGATGGGTCTGGTACCGGTAGCCGCCGGCCACGCGGGCGAGGACGAAGCCCCGGCGACTGGCGGCGTAGTCGGCACTCAAGGCCTCGCACGCTTCCTCCACCCGCAGCCTGGGTACCTCGAGGAGCTGGGCCAGCGTGGTCGCCTCCACGGGTTCGGTCGATGCCAGGAGCACCGCTTCGATGGCTCGCTCCAGCTCTGGGTCGCGCGTGGTCACCGCAGAACTCCAGGATCGACCGGGGCCTCGGGCCGGAGGTCGATGACGGCCTCGCCTTCATCTTCGCCCTCGTCAGCGCCCCACTCGTCGAGGCCCGTCAGGTCGACGTCGGCCAGCGTGAGTTCGGGATCGGCGAGGCGGATGGTGAGTTCCCCGAGCGCGTGGGGCTGGTCAATGTCGACGGCTCCTCGTTTGTACAGCTCCAGGACGGCGAGGAACCGAACCACGATGTCGAGGCGTTCCGCGAGCCCGGCCGTCAGCCGGCGGAACGAGATGGCGCCCCCAGGTGGGACGAGGGCCAGGACCTCGTCGATGGCGTCGCGCACGCTGGCGCGGATCGGTGCGATGTGAGCCAGCGAGACCGTGACCTGCTCACGGGGCGTGAAGGCGCGGACCGCGGCGAGAAGGAAGCGCTCGAGGCCGACGTGTTCGAGCGGGTCGGGTGCCAAGGATGCGAAGGGCTCCTCAGGCCCCGCAGTTCTGGGAACCGACTTCCGGGCCTCGCGCCTCAGCGCGTTGAGAGCCTGGGCTGCGTCCTTGAAGGTCTTGCACTCCATCAGTCGGGCCAGGAGGAGATCCCGCTCCTCGAACAGCAGCTCGTCGTCGAGCTCGAACTCGCTGCGCCCAGGCAGCAGACGCCGGGCCTTCAGCTCGACGAGGGTGGCGGCGATGAGCAGGAACTCGGTGGCCACCTCGAGATCGAGGCGTTCCATCCGTTCCAACTCGACCAGGTAGGCGTCGACAATGTCGCTCAACGTGACCGCGTAGATGTCGACTTCCTCCCGGCTGATGAGGTGGAGGAGGAGGTCGAACGGCCCCTCGAATACCGCCGTCGACACCGCGAATGCCATGGCACGAGGGTAGTCAGGCACGGTCCGCCGATCGGGGAACCGTGCGTGCATTTCTGGCTCCCCAGATAGTCTGCGCGTCCCATGGCACGCGTGTTCTCCGGCATCCAGCCCAGCGGCGAGTTGCACCTCGGCAACTACCTGGGCGCAGTGCGGAACTGGGTGCGCGATCAGGAAAAGCACGACGCCATTTACTGCGTGGTCGATCTCCACGCCATCACCGCCGACTTCGATCCCGCAGACCTGGCCGACCGGACCTTGCGAACGACGGCGCTGCTCCTCGCATGTGGCATCGACCCGGAGCGATGCGTCCTTTTCGTTCAGAGCCACGTTCACGAGCACGCCGAGATGGCGTGGCTCCTCAATTGCGTGGCCAACTACGGCGAGCTCCAGCGCATGACCCAGTTCAAGGAAAAGTCGGAGGGGCGGGACTCGGTGAGCGTGGGCCTCTTTTCCTATCCGGTCCTGATGGCCGCCGACATCCTCCTGTACGACACCGAGCGGGTCCCCGTGGGCGACGACCAGCGGCAGCACCTCGAACTCGCTCGCGATGTGGCACAGCGTTTCAACTTTCGATTCGGGGAGACGTTCGTCGTCCCCGACGCCGTGATTCCAGAGATCGGCGCCCGCATCATGGATCTCCAGAACCCGACCGACAAGATGTCGAACTCATCGATCTCCCCGCAGGGCACCCTGTTGCTGGCTGACGATCCCGATGTCGTTCGCAAGAAGGTGAAGTCGGCGGTCACCGACTCAGGGCGTGAGGTCGTCTACGAGCCGGGTGGGAAGCCGGGCGTGTCGAACCTCCTCNNAACCTCCACACCATCCATTCGGCGGTGACCGGCCGGGCGGTCGACGACATCGAGAGCGAGTTTGCAGAGACCGGCTACGGGCCCTTCAAGGAGTCGGTCGCCGAGGCGGTGGTGGAGTTCCTGGCGCCGGTCCGCGAGCGATACACGGTGGCGGTTGGAGACCGGGCCGCCCTCGAGGCCACCCTCGTAGCCGGCGCCGACAAGGCGAGAGAAATCGCGTCCGGCGTGCTGGCTCGTGCTCGCCGTGCCGTCGGGCTGCTGTCCTGAAGGCTTGTTCAGAGCCCCCACGACTTGGAATCGAGCGGATCGGGCGGGCAGTGGCGCTCCCCCTCGGCGTCTCGCTCACTGCCCCGCACGACGAGGCGGCTCACGGTGCCATGCGCGGTGCGAGCGATGAGGACGGCCGACTGGCCACCGGCGCACTGCTCGTAGCGGACCACGTCGCCCCAGGCGACCGAGGGGTCGATGGCCTTGAGGACGTCGACGCTGGCCGGGTAGCTGCCGGCGAGCCGCCACTGGACGTTGAGGGCGTCGTTGGCATCTTCGAGTTGCGTGTCGCCCTCGAGCGCCGTCACCGGGTCCTTGACCTTGTCGGCGGCGGCGCCGAGCCAGTCGAGCGCGGTGGCGCGGTTGAAGTAGGCCAAGAGTCCCAGCACCGCGAGCACGGCGAATCCCCGGCGGGTGCGGTGAGGCCGGACGCGCAGCTCCCCCACCGGGCGGGCTTCGATCTCGGCGGGGGGTGGCTGGGGCGCGCGCCCCAGGCGGACCAGATAGTCGTCCACGGTCAACGTATCGACCGATCAGGCCGGAAAGTTCAGTCTCGGTCGGCTTCCCGCAGCGCAATCGCCACCGATTGCGGGATTCCGGGCAGGCTAAGGGCTTGGCCGCGACGCACGCGGTGGTGGGCGTCGGCCCACGTCGCCACCTCGTTTCGGCCCCCAGCCTGTTGGATCAGGTCGGCGCCGGCCGGCCCATGAACGGCATAGCGGCCGAACCGGCCCCGGATTCCTGACCAGGAATGCCAGCTCGCGACGCGGGCGCGGCCGATCCCGATCATGAGCAGCGTGGCGGTGACCCGTCCGAAGATTCCGAGGTGGGCTCGGACCTTGCCCACGTCGTGCAGGAGGGCGGCGGCGAGCCAGCGAGGTTCGGCGGCCGCGCCGAGGAGCGCTTCGGCTCGGCGGGCCACGCCGAGCGTGTGCCGGAGGTCGTAGCGCGGCTGCGCTGACCAGAGTTCGAATTCGGGTGGCGTCAGAATCGACGCCACCCATGCGCGCTCGTCTGGGGAGGGCCAGGACGCGAACAGCGATGCAAAGAACCGGCGGGCGAGTCCGACGGGATTCACCCGGCGACGAAATCGGCGAGGGCGTCGAGGAACGGATCGATGATCGTGGAGAAGAAGTTGAACATGAACAGCCCCAAGAAGATCACGAGGAAGCCGTAGGGCCGGAACCGGTGCCAGGTGGCGAGGTGCTGGCGTGGGATCAGACGCTCGACGAGGGATGAGCCGTCGAGGGGTGGGATCGGCAACATGTTGAAGACCCCGAGGAAGAGGTTGACGACGGCGAAGAACCAGAGGGCGAGAAAGAGGGGGTCACCGACGGGGTCGAAGAGCCCGCTGACGCCGTCGCCGATTCGAGCGTTGGAAGCGAGCACCGTGCGAGCGCCGAGGGCGGCGAGGGCCATGAGCATGAAGTTCGTCGCCGGCCCGGCCAGCCCGACGAGGAGCACGTGCCGTCGCGGGTTGCGGAGGCGCGCCGGGTTGACGGGCACGGGTTTGGCCCAGCCCAGGACGGGGAGCCCCGCCAGCACACCGAGGGCTGGGATCAGCACCGAGCCCACGGGGTCGATGTGCGGGATCGGGTTGAGGGTCAGGCGGCCGGCCCGCTTGGCGGTGTCGTCACCGAACGCCAACGCCACCACGCCGTGGCTGATCTCGTGCAAGATCACCGCGGCGACGAGGGCGGCGTAGAGGATGACCTGATCTTGGATTGCCAAGAGAGATCAGGAGCGCTTGGAGGCGCACTCGATGCACTCGCGGGCGGCCGGCTTCGCCTCGAGGCGCGGAAGGGGGATGGGGTCCCCGCAGGACTCGCACATGCCGTAGCCGCCGTCGTCGAACTTCGCCAGGGCCCGCTCGATGTCTTCGAGGACCTGGGCGAGCGACCCGACGAGCGCCTCGACCTCGCCGCGCTCAGCTGTGACCTGGCCCGAGTCGGCGAAACCTTCGTCGAACGTCAGGGAACTTGGATCGCCGTAGCCGTACTGGCTGAGCTGATCCCGAAGGCGCGCTCGCTCCTCCTCCAAATGCGCGCGGAGGGACGCGTTGGTCACTTCAGCCATGGGGCCCAGTTTAGGCCGTCGACGCCCCGCGCCGGACCGCTCGGGCTCGGGGATGGGCGGCGTCGTACGCACGCCGAAGGCGCTCGGTGGTGACCTTGGTGTACACCTGGGTCGTCGAGATCCGGGCGTGGCCCAGGAGTTCTTGCACCACGCGTAGGTCGGCGCCGCGGTCGAGCATGTGCGTCGCGCACGAGTGGCGGAGCACGTGCGGCGTCAGGCGGTCGGCGAGCCCCGCCCGCTGCCCGTGGCGCCGGAGGATCATCCAGCACCCCTGGCGTGTGAGTCGTGCTCCCCGGGCGTTCAAGAACGCGGCCTCGGCGTCACCCCGACGGGCGAACCGCGCCGGCGCGAGTTCGGGGCGGGCGCTCCGAAGGTAGCGGTCGACGGCGTCTCGGGCGGTCGATCCGACTGGCACCATGCGCTCGCGTCCGCCCTTGCCGAGGACTCGGATGAAGCCCGACTCCAGGTCGATGGCGTCGAGATCGAGGCCCACAAGTTCGCTGATCCTCACGCCCGTCGCATACAAGACCTCGATGATCGCCCGGTCACGGATGGCGGGCGGCGTGTCATCTTCGATCCCATCGAGGAGCAGTTCCACCTCTTCGAGCGTGAGCGCCTTGGGGACGCCCTGGGGCACCCGGGGCGCGCCGACGTCCTCGGTGGGGTCGACACCGAGGTATCCCTCGGCCACGCAGAAGCGGTGGAAGGACCGCACCGCCACGAGGGCCCGGGCGACGGTCGAGGGCGAGTAGCGCCGGTTTCCGTCGTCGTCCACGGCGGCGCTCATCTCGTCGACGTAGGCGGCCACGACGGGCTCACCGATTGCCGACGGCTCGCTCAGACCAGATCGCCGGAGGAAGGCCGCATACCGTCGCAGGTCGCGCTGGTAGGCGCGCCGGGTGTTCTCGGCGACCCCGCGCTCGACCGCCAGCCACGTCTCGTGCTCCCGGAGGAGCCGTGCTAGGCCCTCGCCCGTGGGGGCCTCAGCCCGAGATGTGCCCGTCATTGGTGCCGGCCTGACGCCGGCGGGCCAACTCGAACCCGATGATGGTCTTGGCGTCGAGGATCTCGCCCGTCGCCATGAGGTGGTCGACCTCCTCGGGTGGAGCCCACACAACCTCCATGTGCCGTTCCTCGGCCTTGGCGTCTGGGTCGACAGCACCGGGCGTGAGCGACTGGGCCAGGAACACGTGCGTGTACTCGTCGCAAAAGCCGGGCGAGTTGTAGAACTCGGCGAGCTGCACGAGCCCGCCAGCGCGGACCCCGATTTCCTCCTCGAGCTCTCGGGCAGCGGTGAACTCGGGAGACTCCCCCGGTTCGCGCTTCCCGGCTGGAATCTCGAGGAGCGGCCGACGGGCGGCGATCCGGTACTGGCGCACGAGGGCGAGCCGACCGTCGTCGTCGAAGGCGACAATGGCGACGGCGCCGGGGTGACGGACCGTGTAGCGGGTGAGAACCTCGCCGTCGGGAGTCTCCATGTCCTCCTCGATGAGATCGAGGAACGACGCCTTGGCGACGAGCCGCTCCGCGCGGGAGCGAAATCCGGTCACGAGGACAGGGTGACCTCCGGGCCAGCGCGACTCTCCAGGGCGGGAGACGGATGGACGGCCTCGATCGGCAGACGCGGAGCGCGGCCCTCTCTTCGTGCCCGCGCCGCCCGGACGAACTCACGGAAGAGCGGGTGGGGCCGGTCGGGACGGCTCTTGAACTCGGGGTGCGCCTGGGTGGCCACAAAGAACGGGTGGGTCGAAGTGGGGAGCTCCACGAACTCGACCAGGCGGTCGTCAGGCGAGGTGCCGGCGCAGACGAGGCCGGCTTCCTCGAGGCGAGCCCGGTGCTTGGGGTTGACCTCGTAGCGGTGGCGGTGGCGCTCGTAGACGACCTCTTCTCCGTACGCCTCGTACACGAGAGTGCCAGGGACGAGGCGCGCCGGGTAGGCCCCCAGGCGCATGGTTCCGCCGTAGTCGACGACCTCACGCTGCTCGTCCATCAGGTCGATCACCGGGTGGGGGGTGTGGGAATCGAATTCGCTCGAGTGGGCGCCTTCGAGCCCGCACACGTTGCGGGCGAACTCGATGACGGCGCACTGCATGCCGAGGCACAGCCCGAGGAAGGGGACGCCCTCCTCGCGGGCGTAGGTGATGGCGGCGATTTTCCCCTCGATGCCCCTGACGCCGAAGCCCCCCGGAACCACGATCCCGTCAAGGTCATGGAGGCGGCCTTCGGCGAGGAGGCCCTCGGCGTCGTCGGACTGGATCCAGTCGACCTCGATCCGCGTGCGATTGGCGAATCCGCCGTGGCGCAAGGCTTCGGCCACCGAGAGGTAGGCGTCGGGCAGGTTGACGTACTTGCCCACGAGGCCGATCCGCACCCGCTGGTCGGCTGAGCGGATGCCATGGACGAGCGCCGTCCAGTCATCCAGCTCGGTCTCGGTCTGGTGGAGTTGGAGCATCTCGCAGACGTAGTCGTCGAGCCCCTCCTCGTGGAGCACGAGGGGGATCTCGTAGATGCTCTCGGCGTCGACCGCCGAGACGATCCCTCGCACGGGAACGTCGCAGAGTCGGGAGATCTTCTCCTTGAGCTTCGGCGAGATGGGTCGGTCGGATCGGCAGACGATGGCGTCGGGCTGGATCTGCCGGATGGCCTCGAGGAAAGGCAGGATCTCGATGTCGCCGACCGTGCCGCCGATCTCGGTGATGACGACGTCGACGTCTTCGGTAACCAGCCTGAGGATGCGGTCCTTGATTTCGTCGGTGATGTGCGGGATGACTTGGACGGTGTCGCCAAGGAAGGCACCCTTGCGCTCCTTGGCCAGGACGGTTTGGTAGATCGAGCCGGTGGTGGCGTTGGACTCCCGGCTCAACTCGACGTCGACGAAGCGCTCGTAGTGACCGAGGTCGAGGTCAGTTTCGCCGCCGTCGCGGGTGACGTAAACCTCACCGTGCTGGAAGGGGTTCATCGTGCCGGGGTCGACGTTGATGTAGGGGTCGAGCTTTTGCATGGTGACCCGCAGGCCCCGGCTCTTCAAGAGCCTTCCCATCGAGGAAGCGGTGAGGCCCTTCCCGAGGCTCGACGCCACGCCGCCGGTCACGAAGATGTGTTTTGCCACGCGCTCCCCCTTGCCTTGCGTCTCTGGTTTCGCTTGCTCGCTGCGCTCCCTGCGCTTGCCGCGCTCGCTGCGCCTGCCGATCCCGCGTGCCACACCCGTCGCACCGGGCGACCGTAGCATTCGCCCATTCCCGATCCCGAGATGCTCTCCTCCCCCGCTGTGCGCCTCCGAGTGCTCGTGGCTTTGGGCGCGGGTGCCTTCGTGGTGCGGCTCCCAGCCCTCTTCGCCGCCCGCCACCTGACCTTCGATGACGGCGTGTTCGGTGCGTCAGCGGTGGCCATGCGGCACGGGGGTGCGCCGTTCCGGGAGGTGTTCTCGAGCCAGGGGCCGCTCTTCCTGCCCTTGGTGTGGCTTGGTGACCTGGCGGGCCTGCGATCGCAGAATGCCCCTCGGCTGCTCGCCGTTGCCGCGGGGATCGGTGTCACGATCCTCGTCTACGTGATCGCTCGTCGCCTCGCTCTCTCCGAGGCCACCAGCGCGGCCGCCGCCGTCGTGGTCTCCATCTCCGGGTCGGTGCTTTGGACGACGGCACCGGTCGCCGCTGACGGCCCCGGCCTGGCTCTCGCCCTCGGCGCCGTGGCCGTCGCCCTGTCGCATCGGCGGCAGCCCACCGCGGGCAAAGCCCTGGCCATCGGCGCGCTCATCGGTGCCGCCTTCGCCATCAAGAGCCTGTTCGCGGTGCCGCCCGGTCTGGCGATCGCCTGGGTGCTGTTGGAACAACGAGATTGGCGCCGGCTCGCACTGGGCGTTGGTGCCGCGGCCGCGGTGATCCTCGCCGCCGCGCTTCCATGGGGACTCGCCAGCGTCTGGGACCAGGCGGTGGACTACCACCTGGACGCCGCCGGCGAGCGCACCCCGGGACGCAACGCCAGCAAGGTGTTGAGCACGCTCTGGGATCGCGACCTGTTGGCCCTGGCGCTCGGGGCCGCGGGGCTTGCGGGGGTGGCGTGGGCAGCCCTTCGCCGGCGCCGATCGATCGAGGCAGGGGGCCCGATTGCCGCCTGGCTGGCGGGGGCGATCGTGATCCTGGTCGTCGAACACCCCCTGTGGCGCCCGCACCTTGCTCACGTCATCGCCCCGCTGGTCTTGTTCGGGGTCCTCGCGCTGCGATCGCACAGCCGCGTCGTGATTCCTGCGCTGGCGCTGCTCGCCGTCGGTCAGGTGGCGACCAACACCGACATCCTGTGGCCCCGCGGCTACGAAGGCGCTGAGGCGCACGCCGCGGTTGCCATCGAGGCCTTGCCTGTGGGGGCGTTTGCCCTTTCCGACGAGCCCGGCTTCCTGTGGCGGGCCGGCGTCCTCACCACCGACGACATGGTCGACTCATCGATCCTGCGCATCGAGTCGGGCCGGGTCACCGCGTCGTCCGTCGCTCGCGAAGCGGCTGACCCCCGGGTGTGTGCGGTGCTTGTCTGGACGCGCCGCTTCGGCGACTTCGACCTTCCGGACCGGCTCGGGGTGTCGAGCTACGTGGTCACCGAGGAGTTCGGCCACGGCCGCCTCCTCCTCACCCGACCCCCCTGCTCCTAATTAGGACGCTAGGACTCCGGGTCGCGGGAACGTCCCAGCTCGTCGAGCAGCCGGAGGGGTGGCACGCGGGCGATGAAGCGGCTGAACGAGAACACCTCGGCGGCCAGGTTCAGCGCGGCGAGGACGACGACCGCGATCGTGCGGCCGGTCGGGTCGAGGGTGAGGAGGGCTCCCACGCCGAGGGTGGCGCCGAGGGCGTTGGCGCCGGCGTCACCGAGCATGATCCGCTCGCGCAGGTCGTCGGGAGCAAGGCCCACCACCGAACCCATGAGTGGCGCCAGCGCTACGCCGACGGCGTTGGTGCCGTTGGCGATCAAGAGTGGGACCCAGGCGAGGAGCCCGACCTTCATGGCGCGGCCCGGGGCGCGGTCGAACAGGTTGCCCAGGTTGGCGGCGAGGGCAATGAGGAGCCCATCCAGGACGAGCCGGTCGAGGTCGCCGGCGGCCCCGGGGGCGGCGAGCACCAGGGCCAGAAGCCCGCCGCCGGCGAGTTTGAGCCCCCCGGTTGTCAGTTCCCCTTTCGTGAGCGCCTGGAGGTGACCCCGGAACCCGCTCGCAGTCTGGTGCACGGCGACGTCGTCGATGAAGCCGAGGAGGGCGAACCCGAGGACGGCCACGAGGACGAGGGCGCGCGCTTCGGTGAGCCCGGTCTCGTTGCCGACATCGAAGGCCCCGAGCACGACGCGGCCGCCTTCGATGATGACCAGCCCGACGGCGAGAAGCACTCCCCCGCCGGTTGGCACCAGTCGGTCGCGGTAGTTGCGGCGCTGGAGAGTCTCGGCGGCGAGGAAATCTCGGCCCGCGGCGGCCACGACGCGCACGGCCAGGAACCCGACGGCGAAGGCGACGGCGACGTTCACCGGCTACTCCTGGAGCCGCATGCTGAGGTGTACCAACACGGGATTGAGCACTCCGAGCACCATCCCCGGCACGGCGATGCCGGAGTCGTTCAGGGCGAAGCCGAGGACTCCGGCGATCAGGAGGCCGCCCAGGGCGACATCGAAGGCCGGGATGCGTTCCTCAATCACCTGCACGAGCCGGGGTCGCCGCCCGAGTACGTAGGCCACGAAGGCGAGTGCCCCGGGGACGAGGAAGAGCCAGATCGAACTGGTGATCACCCGGAGGTTGGCGGCCAACTTCCGGAGGATCACGGTGACGAAGGCGCCGCCGCCCTGGGCGTCCACCTGCTCATAGAGGCGGCCGAGGTGGGTGCGCTGGTCGGCCGGTTGGGCGAGGTCAAAGGCGGTGAAGGCGCCGATGACGACGACGGTCGCGACGCCGATCACGATCAACGTCCTGAGCCGGAGACGGGCCCCGAAGAGGCGGTAGGCGACATAGCCGAAGGCGGGAACGGCGGTGAGCACGCCACCGACGTCGGCCCCCCAGGCCGGGAGCCCGTCGACGAGCAGGAGGAAGGCCAGCAATCCCGCCGCCGCTATCGCTCCACGGCGGGCGCGCAGCCGATGGGCGAGGAGCACGCTCAAGATGATCCCGCCCGCCGCGAGCTGCGAGAAGGTGAGGTTGTTGATGCCGACGAAGCGCCCGGCGACGATGGGCGAGTCGCCGAACGCGGTGTTGAAGAGCAGTTCGGTATCGCTGAAGAGCGTCGTGCCCACAATCACCCCGACCACGACGAAGAGCACCCAGCCCGCCGTGGACAGGGCGTCGCGGCGCCCGAGCATCCACGCCAACGCCGTGAGCGCGAGTGCACCGCCGAAGACGAAGGGGACGTAGGCGACAAACCCTAGATCGGCGAAGTCGATGAGGCCGGCGAGGTAGGTCATGGGCAGGAGGGCGAGGACGACGAGGGCGAACACCGCGACGGGGCTACGCCCTCGGTCGAAGCGCCGGAAGCGCAGCACGAGCCAGCCCAGGAGCGAGATCGCCAGCTCGAGGGCGACCTGCAATGCCGACATCACGCTGACGGCGTCGTCACGGAAGAGGGCCTCGGCGTTCTCGCGCACGAGGAAGTCGACGCGATCGCCGAAGTCGCCGCCCGTGCGACCGCCCTCGAAGGGTCGACCTTCCATGGACTCGGGTCGTTCCACGCCCATCAACTCGACGATCCCCGGCCCGAGGTCGTAGATGGTGACGAACCCGTCGCGCCGGGTCGTGGCGCTCGTCAGCAGCGACGGCTCGACGCCCGGCGCCCGCACCCCGACGAGCGTCAGCTCGGCCGACGCCGACGGGGACGCAGGTGCGACGACGAGCACCGCATCGCGAGTGAGGTCGACGTGGCGCAGCAAACGGCCCACCAAGCGGTCGGCGGCTTCGACGGACTGCGCAGCCAGCGGGTCCTTGAGCGAGGCTCTGATCACGGTTCGGTAGGCCTCGGCACGGACCAGGTCGGAGGCCTCGACGAGGACCACCGACCGTTCCTGGGCCGCCCACTCGGCCTCGAAGGTGTGCTCGACGGCTTCGGCGTCGAGGCGGACGCCGAACGGTGACCCGTCGTCGCGGACGAGGAGACCGCGATCGACGCGGCCGCCCGGCACCCGCCCCTCAAAGTCCATGAGGGCGGCGGCGAGCGGTCGGCTGTACGAATCTGCATCGGTCGTGTCGACGAGGCGGTCCGAGTTGCCGATCACGGCTCGGTGGACGCCGGCGTCGGACAGCGCCTGCCCGAGGGCGCCGGCCTCGGCGTCGAATAGCTCTCGCGACTGCCGCTTGACGTATGCGGGCATCGAAAGAACGAGCACGTTGGCCGACGAGCCGTGGCCCATCCGCCGGGCGTACTCGGCCCGGGCGACGGTCCCGTCGAAATCTTCGTCGGGACCGAGGACGTGCCCGGCCTCGGGCGGCGCGGGTGCGCGGGTTCCGGCCCCCAGGGTCGTATAGCCGCTGGCGGTTTCGGTCTTCCGGCGCTTGACGCGTACGGCCAGCCCGCCGACGGCGGAGTCCTCCAGGAGTCGGTCGAGGTTCGGGGCGTCGGCCTCGGCGTAGACCTCCCAGGTCAGGTGCGGAAGCGAGATGATGAGGAGGTGATCGACGGCCTCGCTGGCGGCCCCGCCGGTCGCGGGTTGAGCGCTCTCAGCCGTCGCCGTGGGCGTGGCAACGACGACGGCGGCAAGGGCGAGCGCGGCGACACCGACGCGGATGCGGGTGCGCGTGCTGGTCACGCGGCTGCTCCGGCGCCGGCCCGCCACCGCCGGACGGAGGGAGGGTGCGCAACGGCGGCGTAGGCCGCGGCGCCGAGAAGGCCGAGGGTGGCGAGGACGAGGATTTGCAGTGGCCGCCCCGACGGGTCGACCGCTCGCCACCCGGCCCATGCCACGAGGCCGAGGACGCCGGCCGCGGGCGCCGAGCGGATCAGGGCTCTTGGGATGAGCGAGTGGCCGATGCGGCGCGCCAGGTGCACTCCGAGGGTCAGGGCAGCGCCCGCGTACGCGACGGCACCGAGTGCGTACGACGCCCGCGTCAGCATCAGAAAAGCGCTGTAGGGAAATAGGCCAAGAGCCAACCCGCCGAGGGCGCTGCCCATCATGGACGCGCCCTGCGACGTCGTCTCGCCGAAGGCCACGACCCGCATGATCGGCTGTCCGAGTGCGATGTAGGCCGCGGCCGCAGGGACGACCAGGAGGGCCATGGCGTCGAGGCCACTCCTCAGCACCCGCCCAAAGGTGGCCAGGTCACCCTCGCCTGCGTAACGAGCGAGTTCCGGCAGGACCGTGTCGTGGATGGACTGGCCGAGGATGGCGTAGGGCACGAGGAAGAAGGTGTAGGCGACGTAGTACGCGACCACGCCTCCCGCGACCCCCATGCCGACGATGAGGGCCGACGCGAGGAGGATCCCCACGCTGGCATTTTGAAATCCCGCCCAGGCCGCATGGCGGACCGTGGCGGTGACCAGCGGGTTCCGGTGCGCGAGCCGGGGGCGGAGGCGAAAGCCGCGCATGCGGAGGGCGATGGCTGGCGTTCCGACGAAGGCCGCCACGCCGAGCGTCCCTGCCAGGGCCAGCACCAGCTTTTCGGTGCTGGAGAGGTCGAGAGCCGGGGCCTGACCGTCGCGCAGGACGGCAAAGGTGATCATTCCTGCCACGATGACCACGGTGTTCCCGATCGGAGCCGCGGCCGGAACGGTGAAGCGGCGCTGGGCCTGGAGCACGGCCGTGGCCACCGCCCCGACGGCGTAGAGCATGACTTGGGGGATGAAGAAGACGAGAAGGAAGGTCGCCAGGTCACGTTGGGCGGCGGCCATCGACGGGTCGTCAACGCCCGCCGTCAGCGCTCGGGCGATCGCCGGGGCCAGGGCCACGCCGGCGACGGCGATGATCCCGGTTACGAGGAGTCCGACTCCGAGCAGGCCACCGGCGAGTTCCTCGGCCTCGTCCTCGCGGCCCCGCCGGAAGAGGTCGACAAAGCTTGGGACGAGCACGGCCGACAGGGCTCCGGCGGCGAGCAGCTCGAACAACACGTTCGAGACGAGGTTCGAGCTCTGGAAGGTGTTTCCCAGATCCGTGGTGCCGAGGACGGCCGCGATCACCAGCACGCGGGCGAATCCGAACCCGCGCGAAATGGCCGTGGCCGTCCCCATGAGGATCGCCGAACGCCCCGTTTCGGACGGCGGGGGTGCGGGGTGGTCGACGCCTTCCGCGGCCACGGACTCCCTCACCCCTGCGGTGGTTCAGGGATCGTGCGGGCGGCACCCGCACCGTGCCCGTAGTGACCGACCTCACCGCTCTGGAGTTCCTCGAGCGCGAGCACAACCGCGATCCGCCCGGCCGCGCTGGTGGCATCGTCGAGGGTCGAGATCCGCTGGGTGAGATCGTCGTCGTCGCGGACGGCAACGATCGGGGGGTCGGGGGCCTCCTCGTCGTCGTCCGGTGGCGTCGTGAGGTCGGCCACGAGGGTGAGCAGTGGAGCGTCGGCGGCGGCGCGAATCAAGGGCGTGAATATTCCGGGACTCACCTTGGCGCCGGTGTCGGTGAGGAGCAGTGCCAGCGCCCCCTCTCCGGGGAACGTGGCGACGTCGAACTCGTCACCCCCCATTCGATCGATGGTGAGAAAGCCGCCATCGACGAGCGCGGCCAAGACGTCGCCGTTTGCGGTCGCTTCCTGCCGCGCCGTCTGGGGCGGTGCTGACGTCGGGGTCGGCTCGACCGTCGCGCCCCCGGCAGCGACGCGTTGGGCGAGGCCCTCGAAGGCTTGGGATCGCAGCTCCGTGAGGGTCCCCCGCTCGACCCCCACGGAGCTGCGGAGGCGCGCAGCCGCTTCGCTGTCCGTGAGGCTCCAGGCGCTCCTCTGACGGCGAAGACGGCGACGGGCGTTTCGGCGAGACGCTCTTGGATCGCGAAGGGAAAGGTCTCCTCCGAGAGATCGTTGAGGTTGCTGATATCCGAACGCAGGGCGGCGTTCTCTTCCCGGGCCGTGTCCGCATTGCGCTCGACTCGCTCGATCTGCGCCTCGAGGCCGTCGACGATGGCCTGGTCGATGACGGTCGATCCCACGACGACACCGAGGGCAAGTGACAGGAAGACGGCGATGAGCGAGACGAGATGGAACCGGAAGTTGATCATCGTTTCGGGCCGGCTCCTAGAGGGAGTCGGTGATCGAGAACCACAGGTCTCGAAGCGTGACGTTGATCCCGCGTACGAACACCTGGAGCTGCTCCGAGGCCAGCACGATCATGAGGACGGCAAAGAAGGCGGCGGCCACCAGGAGGAAGATGTCGGTGCGCCGAACCCGGGCCTCGTAAAGGCGGTTGACCCCCTTGGCGTCGACCAGGACGGGGCCGAGGCGGAGCCGGGTGAGGAATGTCGACGCCATCCCCTTGCGGCCCTTGTCGAGGAACTCGACCATCGTGGCGTGCGTTCCGACGGCGACGATGAGCTGAGCCCCGGCCTCGTAGGCGAGAAGCATGGCCACGTCCTCGCTCATCCCCTCGGCGACGAACTCGTGGTAGTCGACGCCCCAGGCCAGGAGCTCCTCGCGACCCGGCGCGCGGCCGTCCGGGTGGACGTGGTGGACCAACTCCGCACCGCACCGCACCGCCCGCTCGGTGAGCGAGTCGAAGTCGCCCGTGATCACGTCGGGCCGAAAACCGGCGTCGAGAAGGGCGTCCGCGCCTCCGTCGACGCCGATCAGCACGGGTCTGAACTCGCGGATGTAGGGCGACAGGGCGCGGAGGTCGTCGCGAAAGTCGTGACCGCGAACGACGACGAGGGCGTGCCGGCCCTCAAATCTTGTTCGCAGCGGGGGCAGTTCGAGCGGTTCGAAGACCAGGCGGGCCTCACGTTGGATGTACTCCAGGGTGTTGGCGGCAAAGAGTTCCAGCTCGTCGCCGATGGCGGCGTGGGCGCCGCGCATGGCTTCGAGTGTCGACTCGAGCGACTGGCGTACGCCGCGTGCCAAGAGCTCGGAGCCGCGCCAGATCTCGTCCTCTTCGATTCGAAGTTCGTCGCCTTCGGAGACCACGTCGAGCAGGCCCGAGCCCACGGCGTCGATGAGGACCACCCCCGCGCGCATGAGCACGAGCGGACCCTGGTTGGGGTAGCGGCCCGAGATGGAGGGCGCGGCATTCACGACGGCGACGACCTTCGCCTCAACGAGTCCTTCGGCGGCGATGCGGTCGAGGTCTCGGTGGTCGATGACGGCGATCTCACCCGGCTGAAGGCGCCGGATGAGCGACTTGGTGCGCCGGTCGATGCGGCAGAGGCCGTGGGTGACGTGAGTTTCGACGCGCGCGTCGGCTCGCATGCTCTTCATGGCTGAGCGTTCATGCCGGGTGGGCAGCCGAGGCGAGCAGTTCCTCGGCGTGTTGCCGGGCACGATCGGTGCCCGATCCGGACAGCATGCGGGAGAGCTCGGCGACGCGATCCGGTCCGTCGACAAAACGCGCGTCGGCGACGGTGCGTTCCCCCCCGTCGAGCTCCCCGCTGGATTCGACCACGCGCTTTTCCACGACGAGGTGGGCGTCCGCGAAGGCGGCGACCTGGGCCAAGTGGGTGACGCAGAGCACCTGGTGGTGACGTGCGACGAGTCCGAGCTTGCGTCCCACGGCGACTCCTGCCTGCCCGCCGATCCCGGCATCCACCTCGTCGAATACGAAGGTGGGAGCCCCGTCGGTGAGAACGACTCGGGCCGCGAGCATCGTACGCGCCAGTTCACCGCCGGACGCCACGCGGGCGAGGGGCAGTGGGGGCTCCCCCGGGTTGGCGCCAAGTCGGAACTCGACCTCGTCGAGGCCGTGTCTGGGCATCGATCCGTTGTCGGCCCGATCCGCGGGCTGCAGGTCGACGAGAAACGAGGTCGCGGGCGTTCCGAGCTCTCGCAGTTGGGCCTCGATCGCGGTTTGAAGCTTGGGGCCGGCCTCGGATCGACACTGCCTAAGGAGCGTCGCACACGCCAGTGCGTCAGCCTCCGCCTCCCCACGCAATTGCGCGGCTCGCGCTGCTCGGGCGTCCGACTGGAGCAGGTCTTCGAGTCGCGCGCGCTGAGCGTGTCGCCGTACTTCCTCCGGAGGTCGCGGAGGTGGTGCCGGCGGGCCACGACGGCTTCGAGGCGGGCCGGGTCATCCTCGGTCGATTCCGCCACGTCACGCAGGGTGCGCGACACCTCGGCGAGCTCGTCCTGGAGGAGGCGGATCCTGGCCATGGCGTCGTCGATTCCCGGCTGACCTTCGAGCTGACGGGCGGCAGCGGAGAGCGCGTCGGAGGCCTGCCCGTCGAGGTTGGCCGCGGCCATCGTGGCCGACTCGCGCACCGACCCCGCCGACGACAGCAGCGCCTCTTCGGTTGCCAAGGCGTCTTCTTCCTCAAGGTCTTGGATGGCGGCGGCGTCGATTTCGCCGATCTGGAACTGGAGAAGCTCGACCTCACGGGCGCGACTGCGGTCGTCACCGCCGAGGGCCGCCAACGCCTCTTCGCTCTCACGAATCCGCGCCAGCGCTCCGCGGTACGCGGCGAGGGCTTCGGTTGCCTTGGCCCCACCGAACTGGTCGAGGGCTGCGCGCTGGGCGGCGGGCGTGAGGAGGGCGTGGTGGGTGTGCTGTCCGTGAAGATCGACGAGCAGCCGCCCGAGATCAGACAACGTCCGAGCTGGCGCGAGCCGCCCGTTGACGTAGGCCCGACTCTTCCCCTCGGCGGCAACGACGCGGCCGATCACCAGCTCGCCGTCTTCGAGAGACAGGCCGGCACGTGCCTGGACGGCCTCGAGGGCGTCGCTTCCGAGGGTAAATCGAGCCTCGACCCGCGCCTCGGGCGCGCCCGCACGGACAAGAGAAGTGTCAGCGCGGGCACCGAGGAGAAGCTCGATCGCTTCCACCACCAGCGTCTTTCCCGTGCCCGTTTCACCCGTCACGACGGTCATCCCCGGCCCGAAGACCAGTGACATTTCGGCGATGACGCCGAGGTTCTCGACCCGCAGCTCCGTCAGCACGCTGAACCGCCTGCATTGGCCTCGGCGACGGCGGCGTCGACCTCGCCCGACCCCACGCTCGCGGTGGCGCCGCGCCGCAGGTGAAGGAAGAACTCGGCGTTTCCCTGGGCGCCCCGAAGAGGCGACGGAACGACGGCCAGCGCCGCGAGGCCGAGCTCTGCCAGGTTGTCGACGACCCGCCGCAGGACCTGCGCATGCACGGCCGGATCTCTGATCACGCCACCGCGTGGAACCGCCTTGGCACCGGCCTCGAACTGCGGCTTGACCAGGAAGACGAAGTCGGCGTCGGGTTGAGCGACGGCGACGAGGGCCGGTGCCACCCGGGTCAGGCTGATGAAAGAGAGGTCGGCCGTCACGAGATCGGCGGGCGCCGTCACGTCGGCGGGCTCGAGGTCGCGAGCGTTTCGACCCTCGAGGACGTGGACGCGCGGGTCGTCGCGCAGGGTGGCGTCGAGCTGGCCGTGGCCGACGTCGACGGCGATCACGCCCGCGGCCCCATGTTGGAGAAGGCAGTCCGTGAACCCGCCGGTTGACGAGCCGGCGTCGAGGCAGAGTTTGCCCGCGGCACTGAGCGAGAGGCGCTGGAGCGCGCCGTCGAGCTTCTCACCACCCCGAGAGACGAAGCGGGCGCGGCGCCGGAGGCTGATCGGTTCATCCGGAGAGACCAGCCTGGAAGCCTTCTCGGCAATGGCACCCGAAACGAGCACGTGGCCCTCCTCGATGGCGGCAGTCGCCTTCGCCCGACTGGGGACGATCCCCCGCCGAGCCATCTCGACGTCGAGCCGTCGGCGCCTCGCCACCCCTACTTCGACGAACTGGACCGCGAGCCAGCACTCCGGCCGGCTCCGGCGGGCCGCTTCGAGGGTGTCCGGGCCCGAGGCTTGGCTGTCGTCCGGGCGAGCTTTCGCTCGAGTTTGGCGAGGTCCGCTTTGGTGGCGAGACCCAAGGCCGACAGCTGGCTCTGGATTTCCCGGCGCACGAGCTTGCGCAGCTCCTCCCCACGCTTGCGACTGCGGGTGACCAGCTCATCGACGTAGGCCCGGCCCCGCCCCTCCGCGATCTGGCCCTCCTTCACAAGCTGGGCGACGAGCCGCTGAGCCTGGGCTCGGGTCATCTCGCCGGCATGCATTCCGGCGTCGAGGTACTGCCTCCACGCGGGAGTCCTACCGCTCGCCTGCGGCTCACTCACGGGCGCGGAGCCTACCCCGGTAGGGTGCGTTCGGAATGGATGCGGCCGGGGCAGGGCCCCAGCCTGCGGAGAAGCCGGGGCAGAACTTGGTCATTCCACTGCGAGACGAGAACCCGACCACCCGGACACCGCTCATCACGCTGTTGATCATCGCCGCCAACGTCTTCATCTTTTTCGCCGTCCAGCCGCAAGATTTCGGCATGACGGGTGACCTGAGCGACTCTGCGGCAGCCGAGGGCGAACAGACGGAGTTCCTCTACCGGAATGCGGCCATCCCCTGCGAGGTGCGCCAACTCGAGCCCCTCAGCGCGCCGCAAATTCAGACCGGAGAGTGTCAGGGGCCCTTCGTTGAGGGCGACCCGTTCTTTCCGGACAAGAGCGTCCTCCTCTCGGTGCTGGCCTCGATGTTCCTCCACGGAGGGCTGTTGCACCTGGGCGGGAACATGCTCTTCCTCTGGATCTTCGGGAACAACATCGAAGAGCGCTTCGGCGTGGTGGGCTATGTGACGTTCTACGTCTTCGCGGGATTGGTGGCGACCGCGGCCCACGTGTTGACGCAGGCCAATTCCACGATCCCGGTGATCGGCGCATCCGGTGCCATCGCCGGCGTCATGGGGGCGTACCTGGTGTTCTTTCCTCAGGCGCGCGTGCTCTCGCTGGTTCCAATCTTCTTCTTCATCCAGATCGTTCGCCTTCCGGCCGCCGCCGTGCTCGGGCTCTGGTTCGTGATGCAGTTCTTCACCAACCCGAACTCGGGCGTGGCCTGGGCCGCGCATGTCGGAGGGTTCCTGGCGGGCGCGGCGGTCGCCTTCTTGCTGCGTCCTCTCTGGCCCCGTCCTGCGCCGGCCCCGGCGGCGGACTGGGGCTGACGGCCCCTCGTCCGGAATCTCGAGCAAGAAGCGGCGGCCCAGCCCTCAGAACTTGCTCCAGAATGCTTGCGCGTGACTCGCTCGTGACCGCGACCCGATCGTGTCCCGGTGCGCGCGGGGTGCCGCGCGACAATCCAGCTGTCCAAGCTACCGACGAGAGAACGTGACCCGTGCCCGACTTCCAGCCTTTCCGAGGCGTTCGCTACGACGCCGGTCGCTTTGGCACCGACCTCTCCGCCGTGGTGGCACCCCCCTATGACGTGATCGACGAGGACCGGCTTGCCGCCCTGCGGGCGTCGCACCCACTGAACGCCGTCCACCTGACGTTGCCGGAGGATTCGGCGCCCGGCGATCGCTATGAGCGGGCGGCGCAGGCGTGGCGCGACTGGCTGGAGCAAGGGGTGCTGCGCGCCGACGACGCCGCCGCCTTCTACCTGTACCGGGTCGATTTCACCAACGAAGACGGCCAGCAACGGCAGACCACGGGCGTGATCGGCGCCCTCACGCTCGTGCCGCCCGACGGCGACGGGGTTCTGCCCCACGAGCGCACCATGCCGAAGCCGAAGGGTGACCGCCTCGACCTGCTCCGCGCCACGCGCGTGAACCTGGAACCCATCTGGGGCTTGTCGCTGGCGGGTGGGTTGTCGGAGCTGTGCGAGGCGCGCGGAGCCCCGGTGGCCACGGCTGTCGACACCCGGGGTGCGATTCACCAGCTGTTCACCCTCGACGCGCCGGGCCGCACGGAAGCGGTGGCCGCGGCCGTCGCCAGCGCCCCGGTCGTGATCGCCGACGGTCACCACCGTTACGAAACCTCCCTGCACTACCGCCAGCAGGTGCGATCTGAGAACGCGGGCTCCGGGCCGCACGACGCAATCATGATGCTCGTGGTCGAGCTGGCCGACGACCAGCTCGCCGTGCAGCCCATCCATCGCCTCATCAGTGGCGTCAGCGACCCGGCGACCCTGCGCGCCACCCTCGCCGACTTCGACCTCAGGAGGATCGGCCCGAACGAGCCGGATGTCATCGACGAGGTGGCCGCCGTCATGGCCGCCGAGGGCGCCATGGCCCTCGTGGACGACGAGGGCGTCGCACTCATCTCGCACGCCCCGGACTCTCTTGCCGACGCGCTGGCGAGCGAGCCCGAGGCGGTGCGGGGCGTCGATTCCGCGCTGTTCGAATCGGCGATCGCGCCGGCGTTGGCCGCCGCCGGCGCTGACGTCAGGTACCGGCATGACCGCCACGCCGTCGCCGACCTGGTGGCCAAGGGTGAGGTCGACGCCGCCGTGCTCCTGCGCCCCGTCGACATCGCGACCATCCGCGCCGTGGCCCAACAGCGTGAGCGCATGCCCCAGAAGACGACGTTCTTTCACCCCAAGCCGAGCACCGGGCTGGTCTTCCGATCCTTGGACGTGTAGCAAGCGCCGGTCTCGGCCTCGTTCTTGCTCGGAGCGTGCGCCGATAGGCAGCACGCTCCAGGAAGCAGGCGGGGCGTCTGGGCAGGCGAAGCCTGCCCAGGAAGTCGTTTCGCACGACGAGCGTCACGTATCCGCGCAGCCTCTGGGCGGGGTAGTCTCCAGGCCATGCAGATGGGAAGCAAGGGCTCGATCTACGTCGCCGTCGGCATCACCGCCCTCGGGTTTCTCGTGATCTTCTTCGGGTGGAACGGCGCCGCCTCGAAGGACTACGTCACCGGCCAGGTGCCCTACGTCGTGTCTGGCGGCGTCGCCGGCTTGGCGCTGGTGCTGGTGGGCCTCAGCGTGGCCCTGGCCGAAGCCCGTAAGCGCGACACGGCCAAGCTCGGCGCCAAACTCGACCGGCTGCTGGAGCATCTTGGAGCGACCGAAGTCGACGCGTATGCGGAGCCCGAGGAGCACGGGATCACCGATCGCATCGTCGGGTTCCGCCGCAGCCGGGCCAAGCGGGCGTCGTAGCGCCTGGTTAACCGAGGAAGATCTTCCGCACCTCGGCGGGGTTCTTCAGGTCCTTCCCGCGAAGCTCGCTGACGATCGTTCCCTGCTCCATCACGAGCCCGACGTCGGCAACCTCGAGGGCCCCGATGTTCTGCTCGATGAGGATCACGGTCGTCCCGTCGGCGTTGATCTGCCGCACGATCGAGAAGACGTCCTTGACGATGACGGGGGCCAGGCCGAGCGACGCCTCGTCGATGATGAGCAGTTTCGGGCGGGCCATGAGGCCCCGGCCGATGGCGAGCATCTGCTGCTCGCCGCCCGACAGGGTGCCCGCCATCTGCTCCCGCCGCTCGCCGAGGCGGGGGAAGTAGTCGAAAACCTGATCCCGCTGCTGGGTGAACCACCCGGCGTCTGTGCGTTGCGACCAGGCGCCAACCTCGAGGTTCTTCTCGACGGTGAGGTCGGGAAACACGCGCCGACCTTCCGGCACCATCACGATGCCGGCGCCGACGCACTGGTGGGTGTTCCAGCTCGTGGCGTCCTGCCCGTCGAACTCGATCGTGCCGTTCCAGGTCCGGAGCGCCCCGCACAGGTTGAGGCCCGTCGTGGTCTTGCCGGCGCCGTTCAGGCCCAGCAGCACCACCGTCTGGCCTTCGAGGACCTCGAAGGTGATGCCGTGGAGGACGGGGAGGGCGCCGTACCCAGACCGGAGGTCGGTGACGCGCAGCAGTGTCTTCGCCGCCGTCTTCTTCGCCCGGCCTCCGCCGGTCTTGGTCGCCGATCCTGTCGCTGCCTGCGCCATCGTTCTCTCGCAGCCTCCTAGGCCAGCGCCGTGGCGCCTTCGCCCATGTAAGCCTCGGCGACGGCGAGATTCCCGCGGATGTCGTGGGGCTCGCCCTCGGCGAGCAGTTGGCCGAAGTTGAGGACGTAGATGTAGTCGCACACCCGGAGTACGAACGGCACGTGGTGCTCGATGACTACCACGGTCAGGCCCAGCTCCTCACGCATCTCGAGAATGCGGTCGCCGAACGCCTCCCCCTCCTCGGGAGAGAGGCCGGCCAGGGGCTCGTCGAGCATGAGGACGTCGGGGTCGGTGCCGAGCACCGCCGCCACTTCGACCTGTTTCAGCGTGCCGTAGGACAGGCCGTCGAGACGGGAGTGCGCCAGGTGGAGGAGACCCATGTAGTCGAGAACCTCGAAGGCCCGGTCGCGCACCAGGTGTTCCTCGGCCCAGCTCTGAGGGGAACCGAACATGCCGCCGCCGGTGTCGTACTGAACCTTCTGGTGCTGGGCGACCATGACGTTCTCAAGAACGGTGAACGACCGCACGAGCCCCACCTGCTGGAAGGTGCGCCCGATCCCGAGATGCACCCGCTGGTCGGGGCGGAGGTCGGTAATGTCACGGCCGCGGTAGGCGACCCGGCCGGTGTCGGGGGCGTAGAAGCCGCTCACGCAGTTGAAGAAGGTGGTCTTGCCGGCACCGTTGGGCCCGATGAGCCCGACGATCTCGCCGTCGTTGACCTGGAAGTCGACCCGGTCGAGGGCCTGGAGCCCGCCAAAGCGGATCGAGACCTGCTCGGCGTGGAGGAGCGGGTACTCGACGACGTCAGCCATCAGTTCCCCGCTCAGAAGGGCGAGCGTCAGCGAGCCCGGGGACATCGGGCCCGGCCAAGCCGGAGGCTTGGCCGCTCGGGCCCGCCCCCCGCTTCCGCTTGCGCCCGGCGAGGGCGGGGTCGACGACGGGGTCAGCCCGGAAGGGTTGGAAGCGCAGCCATCGCAACAGGTGCTCTTGCTGCTGGGCGATGCCGCCGGGGAACTGCACCAGCGTCAGGATCAGGAGCAGGGCGCCGATGAGGGGCTCCCACTGTGCGTTGAGCTGCGTGAAGGGGAAGAAGTGCCAGTTGGAATGCCCCTTCTCGAGGAGCGTCGGCAGGATGGCGAAGAAGATTCCACCCTGGATGACGCCCCACCGGTTGCCGAGGCCGCCCACCACCGTCATGAGCACGAACGTGAGCGCCAGGGTGAAGTCGAAGTCGATCGGTGAGACCACCTGCTCGATTCCCGCGAACAGGGCCCCGGCCAGCCCGGCGATCGACCCCGAGATCACGAAGGCCAGCAGCTTGTACGCCGTGACGTTGATCCCCCAGGAAGAGGCCACCCGCTCATCGTCACGCAGGGCCTCGATGGCCCGCCCGGCCTTCGTCGCCGTGAGGCGCCAGTCGAAGACGAGGATGAGCCCGAGCACGGCGGCGCAGAAGTAGACGTAGGCGATGTCGCTGTCGAAGACGCCGGGACGCGGGGCCCGCAGCCCCGCTCCCCCGCCGGTCAGGGACCGGATGTTGAAGATGACTTCCTTGGCGAAGAGGCCATAGGCGATCGTGATCAGGGCCAGATACAACCCGCGTACCCGGAGGGCGACCATTCCGAGGACGAGGGCGGCACCGGCGCCCGTCGCCAGCGAGGCGGCCAGTGCGAAGGGGTAGGGCATGCCGGCCTCGGACAGGAAGTACGCGGACGTGAAGGCCCCCACTCCGACGAAGGCCTGGTGGCCGAGCGATACCTGGCCCGCGTATCCCATGAGCACGTTCATCGAGACCGCCACGATGGCGAAGACGGCGGCGCGGGCGGCGACGTTGACGAGGGTGCCGGGGATGAGGTGCGGGATGGCGATGACGAGGAGGATGTAGAAGGCGATGACGGCGAGCCGGGCGATGACGCCGATCGGCGAGGGCCGCCACCGTTCGCGTGGGTCGGCGAGGACGATCGCGTGGCGGGCGCGCCCGTCGGCCGAGGGCTCGACTCCCGCAGGTTGCGTGGCCTCGGTGATGGCGTCGTCTGCCCTCTCGGTCCTCGCCACGGGTCAGGCCTCCTTCCCGAACAGGCCCCGTGGCCGGACGAGGAGGACGACGAGGGCCACGGTGAGCATGGCGATCTGGGGCGGACCGGGCACATCCCAGCCGAGGCCGGTGATGAGGAGGTTGGCGTAGACGGTCACCAGGCCCAACAGGAGGCCACCCACCACCGCTCCCACCATCGAGGTGAGCCCACCGAGCACGGCGGCGACGAGCGCGAACGTCAGGTATTGCGAGGTCACCAGCCCGGGACGGAGGTTGCCGAACACCATGGTGGCGAGCAGCCCGCCGATGGCAGCAAGGGCGCCACCCCCGGCCCACGCCAGCGTCGACATGGCGCGCACGGAGACGCCGGAGAGTTCGGCCGCGAACGGCTCCTGGGCGGTGGCGAGGAGGGCGACGCCGGCGCGGGTGCGGAAGAAGGTTGCCAGCACCACCACGGCCCCGGCGAGCACAAGGAGGATCAGGACCGTGTTCCAGCGAACCGGCTCGCCCGCGATGGAGAAGGCGTCTCCGCTCACGTAGCGGGGGAACTCCCGCGCCTTGGCTTCGAAGATGACGACCTCGGCCGAGATGAACAGCAGGGCGGCCCCGGCCGTGGCCACCAGTGAAGTCACCGGCGACGCCTGGGCCAGGCGCTGCACCAGAAAGGTGTTGATGACGACCGCCAGTCCGGCGCCGACGACGACGGCGACAATGGTGGCCCACCACAAGCGTGACGCGTCGGGGGGATGATTGATGACGTCCTGATCGCTCCACCGAAAGCTCACCATGAGCGCGTAGGCGAGGAAGGCCGGCACCGTTCCGAGCTCGCCCTGCGCGTAGTTGAGGACCCGGGTTGACTTGTAGACGAGCGCAATTCCGAGTGCGATCAGGCTGTAGACGGCCCCGCTCTCGAGGCCGGCGATGAGCCAACGGGCGATCTTGATGTCGGCGGCAAAGATGCTCCAGAGGACGACGACGCCGCCCACGACCGCCGTCCCGATCCCCCACGGGGAGCGGTCGCCTTCCCGGAGGCGGTCGGCGAGCGACGCGAGGAAGTCACGGCCCGCCCCGACCGCACCCAAGCCCCGGCCATCGTCCGCGCCGTCGGCGCCCGCGCCGATTTCGACGGCTTCGGTCGCTTCGTCGTCGTGGACCACGTCGGTCTTGGCCAAGGTGCGCGCTTCTCGCTCGGGGAGGCCCGGGTGGGGCGGAACGGGGCCTCACCCTACCCGCGGGCGCGAGCACGGCGGCGAGTCGCCAAACCGTGCTCGAGCTCCGTCCTAAAAGCCGCTCTTGAAGGTCTCTTGCGTCTTGTACTGCTTGCTGGTGCAGTCGGCCTTGAGCACGTGGACCTGGTCGGCGCCGAAGTGATCGGCGGGCGAGTAGCTGAGCGGTGGCCCGGATTTCGTCTTGAGCCCGGTCATGGTCTCGGCAATGGCCCGGAAGTCCTCGCGGGTCAGGTCGGTGCCGAAGGCGGCCTCGTAGCGCTTGAACATCTCGTGCTGGAGGGCGCCGAGGTTCCACAGGGCCAGCGCGATGTCGTCGGGCGCTCCGAGACCGAGCGCTTGGGCAGCCTTCTTGAAGTCGGGGTCGAAGTCGTCGATCTTGTCGAGGCCGGGGAAGGGCGAGAAGAAGATGCCGCCGTTCACCGTGTCACACCCGGTCGGGAGGATGGCGTTCAGGCCCTGGGTCACCCCGACGCCCATGTACTGGAATCCGTTCCCGGAGTTCTTGTCGGCGAACTGGATGTAGTCGACCGGCGACGACAGGAAGTAGATGTTCTTGACGCCTTCGTCCTTGAACCGGCCGCCCTCGGTCTGGTACCAGGAGGTGTCGCCCTTGGGGTGCTTGTAGGTTTCGGCGATTTCCAGCCCGTGCTTCGCCGCCGCCGCCTCCCAACCCTCGATGGCGTCGTCGAAGTTGGGGGTGTCGGTGGCGACCATGACGGACTTCCCGGGCAGGTTCTTCTTGACGTACTGGGCCAGGAGGTCAGCCTGCTGCTTGTAGGACATCGACGCCGCGAAGTACCACTCCAGGCCCCGCAGGCCCGCCTCCGTCACGCCGTTGGACATGTAGGGCACGCCCGACTCGTTGGCGAGGTCGCCGCAGGCCTGAACCTGGTCGGTGCCGCCGCCCCCGACGACGAGGAACGACTCGTCCATCATCTCCCTGCACACCTGGCGGGCCGACGACGGGGTGTACTTGTCGTCGCGGAAGAGGACCTTCACGCAGCTACGGCCCAGGATCTTCACCCCGAGCTTTTCGGTCTGGTAGCGCCAGTACATGTCCTTAAAGTTCTCGAAGGACGTCGTGGGCAGCGGGGCCGCGCCCGTTGCGGGGGCGTGGATGCCGAGGGTGATGCAGTCCTTGCTGGCGCCGGTGCGGTCACTCCCCGACGCCTTCAGGCCGCCGCCGCCTCCGCCGCCACCCGAGCCGGTGTCGCCGCCGCCGCCGGTGGAGCCGCCGCCGCCGCCACCACCACCGGACTTTGTGGATGTCCGCGAGCTGCCACCACTCCCGCCGCCAGCGCTATCGGTTCCGGCGTCGCTCACGTCGAGGGTGCCGTCGTCGAGGGTGCCGCTGCCGCCGTCCGCAACGAAGCTGCCGTCCCCGAGGTTGGCGGCCCCGCCGGCGGAGACGTGCACGCCTTCCTTCTGGCCGCAGGCCGCCGCGAGCAAGGCAAGTACGAACACGAGGGCAGTCAGGCGTGTCGTGGAGCGGGCGATGCGTGTCGTCATGGCAGATCAAACCTCACGTCATCGTGATCGGGTCACCGGGCGCTGGCGTACGCCAAGGGCGCATACCTTTCTGCCAAGTTAGCGTCGCCCGAGCCCGGACGCCGGTCGGCGCCACCCGCCCGAAGATCGCTTGTTGTGCTTACAGCAGGCCGCGGCGCCGCGCCTCGATGAGGCGGCTCATGGCGCCAGACCGCTCGGTGGCGGCCAGCACGGGCTCGGCGGTGAGCGCCTGGGTGGTGAGGAACACCCCGCCCAGCAGCATGGGCAGGAGGAGCCACGTCCACCACTTGGTGACCGGGTTGCCCGAGAGGACCGCCGGCACCTGCTGGACGATTGGCGGCGAGGGCGACGTCGCAACCTCATCGGGGGTGCTTTCGACCTCGATGGCTGCGGACTCACCGCCGCCGAAGCTCTCCGTCACCGTTTCTGTTGACTCCGCGGTGGAGCTGAGTACCTGAGGGGCGACCGTTCGGGGTGCGGGCGCGACGGCCGCCTTCTTCTTCTCGGCCGTCTCGAAAACGAACTGCGGGGTGTTGGTGAAGGTCACCTGATCCCACGTCGAGAGGTCGGGGTCGCCGTAGGCGAGGTTGGGCGGGAGCACCGGGCGGAGGAGCACGCCCCGGTTCTCGATGCGCCCGGTAGCCCACGCGTTGGCGGCGAAGGTGAGGTCGAACACCCAGACGCCGTCGATCACGTGCACGCTGGCGTTGAGGGCGCAGTTGACCTGCTGGGGCAGGGTCTTGGTCTCGCCGTTCACCGTGCGCCGCTCCACCGAGTCGCGCTCGGGGGCGGTCGTGGCGTCCTGGTTCCCGCCCGCGGCCCAGTCGGCGACGATCGGGCACGCCTCGACTCCGAGGTGCTTGGTGTTCAGGGGCTCGTGGTCAGCATCGCCGACCTTCTTGAGCTCCTGCTCGAAGGCCGCCGGGTCCTGCCGGGTGGCGACAAGGGCGGCGACGACCGCCTGGCGGAAGGCGGGCGAGTCGAAGTGGTAGTTGTAGCGGGGGTCGTCGACGGGGGTGAGGCG
Organism: Actinomycetota bacterium; assembly: GCA_016179865.1. Classification (GTDB taxonomy): domain Bacteria; phylum Actinomycetota; class Acidimicrobiia; order IMCC26256; family JACPCJ01; genus JACPCJ01. The sequence goes on from JACPCJ010000045.1 coordinate 36,722, forward strand.
GAGCTCGAACTTCGTCACCTTGTGCCCCTCGGGGACGGCCGGCAGGTCGAACTGCAATGCCGACAGGTAGCGCCGGT
>JACPCJ010000046.1 GCA_016179865.1 Actinomycetota bacterium
TCGAGAAGGCCATCGCCATGGACGAGGGCCTGCGCTTCGCCATCCGCGAGGGCGGCCGCACCGTGGGTGCGGGCCGCGTCACCAAGATCCTGAAGTAAGACCGAGGAAGCAGAGAGCCGTAGGTCACCGTCATGGCAGACGCAGCACAAACGCAGAAGATCCGGATCCGGCTCAAGGCCTACGACCACGAGATCATCGACCAGTCGACGAAGAAGATCGTCGAGACGGTGGTGCGCACGGGCGCCCAGGTGCGCGGTCCCGTCCCGCTCCCCACTGCGACCCACCGGTTCTGTGTGATCCGGTCGCCGCACAAAGACAAGGACTCGCGCGAACACTTCGAGATGAAGATCCACAAGCGGCTGCTCGACATCGTCGAGCCCACCGCCAAGACCGTCGATTCCCTCCAGCGACTTGACCTGCCGGCTGGCATCGACATCGAGATCAAGATCCAACACGTATAGGCGTGTGTGAGTGCTGAGTTGCGCCATGCGCAACTCAGCACTCACACACGATGAGAAGGAAGGAAGCGCTCAGACAACCGAACCCACGCCGGGGCGCTAGCTCGCAAGAGCTGGATCCACGTCCTGAACGGGAACGGTCCCGGAACCACAGGCGCCGGGAAACCACCTGAGAGCGGCGAGACATGGCACGAGCGATCCTTGGACAGAAGCTGGGCATGACCCAGGTATGGGATGGCGGGGGCAACGTCGTCCCCGTGACGGTCGTTCACGCAGGCCCCTGCCAGGTCGTGCAGATCAAGACCCCCGAACGTGACGGCTACTCGGCGGTCCAACTCAGCTTTGGTGATGTCCCCGAGCGCAAGCTCAACCGCCCTGAGCTTGGCCACCTGAAGGCCGCCAAGGCGAAGCCGGCGCGCCGCCTGGCCGAGCTGCGGGTCGATGATCCGGCCGACTTCGAATTGGGGCAGGTGATCAAGGCCGACGTCTTCACCGCCGGCGACTTCATCGATGTCACCGGAGTGTCGAAAGGGAAGGGTTTCTCCGGCGGCATGAAGCGCCACAACTTCAAGGGCCAGGGCGCCAGCCATGGCAACCACAAGAAGCACCGCGCACCGGGCGCCATCGGGGCCTGTGCCACCCCGGCACGGGTGTTCAAGGGCACGCGCATGGCCGGCCAGCTTGGGCGGCAGCGGGTGACCATGCTCAACCTCGAAGTCATCGAGGGCGATCCCGAGCGCGACCTCATCCTTGTGAAGGGCGCCATCCCGGGCCCGACGGGGTCCATCGTCTTCCTGCGCGAGGCGGTCAAGAACCCGAAGCGCTCTGCCAAGCACGCGCCTGCGGAGGCAAGTAGTGAAGAGGGTGGGGAGTGATGGCCAAGACCATGGACACCCCCCAGGACCTCACCGTCGAGGTGCGCACGCCGGCGGGCAAGAGCGCCGGGAAGGCCACGCTCGCCGGGGCCGTGTTCGGCATCAAGCCCAACGCCGCCGTGATGCACCAGGTGGTGACGGCCCAGCTCGCGGCGGCCCGCGCCGGGACCCACAGCACCAAGACCCGGGCCGAGGTTCGCGGTGGTGGCGCCAAGCCCTACCGCCAGAAGGGCACCGGTCGGGCGCGCCAGGGTTCGACCCGGTCTCCGCACTGGCGGGGTGGGGGTGTGGCCCACGGGCCCAAGCCCCGTGACTACTCCCAGCGCACGCCCAAGAAGATGGTGAAGCTCGCCCTCCGGTCGGCGCTCTCAGACCGCGCCGCCGACGGGAAGGTCCTCATCGTCGGTGAGTGGGGTTTCGAAGCGCCGAAGACCAAGGAAGCCCGCCTGGCGCTCGACGCCCTCGGGATCGCGGCTAATCAGCGGGCTCTGGTGGTCATCGCCCACGACGATGAGACGGCGCGGCGGTCCTTCCGCAACCTGGCCGGCGATCGGCGGGTGCAGGTCATCGAAGACGGCCAGCTCAACGCCTATGAGGTCCTCGTCGCGGACTGGGTCGTCTTCACCCAGGCCACGCTCGACGCAGTGACGGCGCGCCTTTCCGGCGCGGGTGCGTCGGCGTCGAGCGAGGCGGGTTCCGAGGGCCAGTCGACTCCTCCGACAGAAGAGGGCGGTGAGGAGCAGTGAGAGCGCGCGAGGCGAGGGACGTGATCGTGCGGCCGGTGATCTCGGAGAAGAGCTACACGCTCATGGACGAGAACACCTACACGTTCGTGGTGCACCCCCGGGCCAACAAGATCGAGATCCGCCAGGCCGTCGAGTCGATCTTCGGCGTGCGCGTGCTCAACGTCAACACGCTCAACCGTAAGGGGAAGCGCCGTCGCAACCGCCGCACCGGGATCTGGAACACCCAGTCCGACGAGAAGCGGGCCATCGTCAAGGTCGCCGAGGGCGACCGCATCGACCTGTTCGAGGTGTAGGCACGCCATGCCCATCCGCAAGCGCAAGCCCACGAGCCCGGGACGGCGGTTCCAGACCGTCGGAGATTTCTCCGACATCACAGCAGCGCGCCCCGAGCGGTCGCTCGTCAAGCCCCGCCCCGCCACCGGCGGCCGCAACAACGCCGGCAAGATCACGTCCCGTCACCGCGGGGGCGGCCACAAGCGCAACTACCGCGTGGTCGACTTCCGGCGCGAAAAGGACGGCGTTCCCGCCAGGGTTGCGTCCATCGAGTACGACCCCAACCGCAACTCCCGGATCGCCCTGCTTCACTACGTCGACGGCGAGAAGCGCTACATCTTGGCGCCCGTTGGGGTCAGCGTGGGCGACGTGCTCCAGAGTGGGCACGGCGCGGAGATCCGGGCCGGGAACGCCCTACCGCTTCGTTACATCCCGGTGGGTACCCAGGTGCACAACGTCGAGATGAAGCCGGGGGCGGGGGGAAAGATCGCCCGAAGCGCCGGCTCGTCGGTCCAGCTCGTTGCCAAGGAGGGGAAGCTCGCCACGCTCCGCCTTCCGTCGACCGAGATGCGCCGGGTCCCCATCGACTGTCGTGCGACGGTAGGCCAGGTCGGCAACGTCGACGCCGAGCTGGTGTCGGTCGGCAAGGCCGGTCGATCTCGTTGGAAGGGCAAGCGCCCCCAGACGCGAGGCGTGGCCATGAACCCGGCCGACCACCCCCTCGGTGGAGGCGAAGGCAAGAGCTCGGGCGGCCGCCCGCCGGTGTCGCCATGGGGCAAGCCCGAGGGTCGGACCCGCAACAAGAAGAAGGCGAGCCAGAAGTACATCGTTCGCCGCCGCCGCTCCCGCGGCGCGCGCCGATAGGCCACCAGAACAGTTGGACAGGAGAGGACGAGTCGCATGCCGCGCAGCCTGAAGAAGGGCCCGTTCGTCGACGACCACCTGCTCAAGAAGGTCGAGGCCATGAACGAGGCGGGCGACAAGCGGGTGATCAAGACCTGGTCGCGCCGCTCGACGATCACGCCCGACATGGTCGGTCACACGATCGCCGTCCACGACGGGCGCAAGCACGTTCCCGTCTACATCACCGAGGCCATGGTGGGGCACAAGCTCGGCGAGTTCGCTCCCACCCGCACGTTCCGTGTGCACGCCGCCGGCGAACGGTCGACGAGGTAGCCATGCCCGAAGTGAAGGCCACCTACCGGTACCTGCGCACGAGCGCCTTCAAGGTGCGCGAGGTGCTCGATCTCGTGCGCGGTCTGCCGGTCGACGAGGCCCGCCAGGTATTGCGGTTCCATGAGCGGGGCACGGCGCGAGACGTGTTGAAGGTGTTGGAGTCGGCGGTCGCCAACGCCGAGCACAACAACCACCTGCCTGCCGACGAGCTGTTCGTGTCGGCGTGCTTCGCAGACGAGGGGATGACGCTGAAGCGCTGGCGTCCCCGGGCTCGCGGGCGGGCCACACGGATCCGCAAGCGCACCTCGCACGTGACGGTCGTCGTCGACCGGATGAGTACCGATCAGCTGGAGCGGGTGCAGGAACGCGCCGAGCGCACGACGGCCTCCCGCGCCGCCCGAGTTGCCGGTTCCCGTCGCGCTGAATCCAAGAAGTCCAAGAAGGACGTCGACGAGGAAATCACAGCCGTCGAAGAAGAACTGGCCGAGAAGGACGCCGAACTGAGCGCGCCAGCCGGCGAGGCAGCTGACGCTGCCGAGCCGAGCCCTGAGGACTCCGCTTCGCCGGAAGCGGAGGCCGAAAAGGGCGGCGATGAAGGAGAAGAGTCGGGGCCGGGGGCGGCGGGGGATTCCGAGGACGACTCGACGCCCGAGGCCGCCGCTGACGGTCCCTCGGCTGATGAGTCAGCCGAGGGTGTCAGTCCCGAAGCGGCCGAGGGTGGCGCGGAGGACGAGGAAGCCTCCGGCGACGCCGGCCAGGAGCCTGCAGCCAGCGAGACCGAGAAGGAAGAGGACAAGTAATGGGCCAGAAGGTCAACCCCTACGGGTTCCGTCTTGGGATCGTTACCGACTGGAAGTCGCGCTGGTTCGCTGACCGGCGGGAGTACACGGAGGCCCTGGCGGAGGACGTGCACATCCGCCAGTACCTCTCCAACCAGCTCTACCGGGCCGCGGTGAGCCGGGTGGAGATCGAGCGCACGCGCGACAAGCTTCGCATCGACGTCCACACCGCCCGCCCGGGCATCGTGATCGGACGCCGCGGGGCCGAGGCCGACCGGCTCCGCCACGGCCTGGCCCGGATCACCGGCAACCCGCAGGTTCAGCTCAACATCCAGGAGGTCAAGCAGCCCGAACTCGACGCCAACCTCCTGGCCCAGGGGGTGGCCGATCAGCTCGCTGGCCGAGTCGCGTTCCGGCGGGCGATGAAGCGGTGCGTGCAGACGGCCACGAGGGCCGGAGCCCAGGGCATCCGAGTGCAGTGCTCGGGGCGCCTCGGCGGGGCGGAGATGGCGCGGACCGAGTGGTACCGGGAGGGTCGGGTGCCGCTGCACACGCTCCGGGCCGACGTCGACTACGGCTTTGCCGAGGCGCGCACGACCCAAGGGCGCATCGGCGTGAAGGTGTGGATTTACAAGGGGGACATCCTCCCCTACAAGAGCGCCGCCGAAGACAAGATCTCCAAGGAAGCCGCCATGGCGGTGGGCGAGACGGCGGGCGAGGGTCGGGAGCGCCGGGTCATCCGCGCCGGTGGTGGCCGCCGCCGCGAAGAAGTCGGGGAGCCGACCGAGGCGACCGAGGCGAGCGAGCCGGTTGCCGCCGAAGTTGAGGCCGAGCCCATCGAGACGGTGACCGACGACACGGTGACCGACGAGACGGTGACCGACGAGACGGTGACCGACGAGGCGGAGGCGATCGAGGCGCCCGAGGGCGTGACCGTCGAGGGCGAGCTGGAAGACCACGAACTCAAGCTCGAGGCCGACGAGCAGACCGAGAAGCTGCTGTCCGAGGAAGAAGAGATCGAGCGCCGCTTCCGTAAGGACCACCACGAAGCGCCCCACTTCCGGAGCGACGACTAAATGTTGATGCCCAGAAAGGTCAGGCACCGCAAGGTGCAGCGAGGACGAATGCGAGGCTCCGCCAAGGGCCACACGCGGCTCAACTTCGGCGACTACGGCCTCCAGGCCCTCGAACCGGGCTGGATCACCAACCGCCAGATTGAGGCTGCCCGAGTGGCCATGACCCGCTACATCAAGCGCGGCGGCAAGGTGTGGATCACGGTGTTCCCCGACAAGCCCGTCACCGAGAAGCCGGCCGAGACCCGCATGGGTTCGGGCAAGGGCAACCCTGAGCACTGGGTCGCGGTCGTGAAGCCGGGGCGCATCATGTTCGAGCTGTCGGGCGTCGCCGACGACGTGGCCCGTGAAGCCCTCCGCCTCGCCGGCCACAAGCTCGCGGTGAAGACGAAGTTCGTGAGCCGGGAGGAGGACTAGCCATGGTCAAGGCCCGCGAGCTTCGCGACGTCGACGACGGCGAGCTGGTCCATCGGCTCACGGAAGCCAGGGAGGAGTTGTTCAACCTGCGCTTCCAGCTCGCCACCGGTCAGCTCGACAACTTCGCGCGTCTTTCCCAGCTGCGGAAGGACATTGCCCGCCTCAACACCTTCATCCGCCAGCGTGAGATCGAGGCCGCAGAGAACACAGAGACCGCAGAGGCCGCAGAGGCCGCAGAGGCCGCACCGGCCATGTCGGCGGCTACCGAGTCAGACACCGAGGAGGAGGGCTGATGGCCGCCGACGCTCCGAAGCGAACCACTGACCGCAAGGTGCGAACCGGCGTGGTCGTGTCCGACAAGCCCGACAAGACCGTGGTGGTGCAGATCACCGAGTCGGTCCGTCACCCTCGCTACGAGAAGACCATCCGTCGCACGAGGAAGCTGCACGCCCACGACGAGGCCAACGATGCTCGCGAGGGCGACACCGTCCGCGTCATGGAGACGCGCCCGCTGTCGAAGCAGAAGCGCTGGCGCGTCGTCGAAGTCGTCGAGCGGGCCCGATGATCCAGCAGGAGAGCCGGCTTCGCGTCGCCGACAACTCGGGGGCCAAGGAAGTGCTCTGCATCCGTGTGCTTGGTGGCACGAAACGGCGGTACGCCGGGATCGGTGACGTCTTCATCGCCACCGTGAAAGACGCCGCGCCGGGCGCGGGCGTGAAGAAGGGTGACGTCGTCCGCTGCGTCGTCGTCCGCACCAAGAAGGAACGGCGGCGCACGGACGGCAGCTACATCCGCTTCGACGAGAACGCCGCCGTCCTGATCGACAACAACGACCAGCCGCGAGGTACGCGCATCTTCGGCCCCGTCGGGCGCGAGCTGCGCGAGCGGCGCTTCATGCGGATCGTGTCGCTGGCGCCGGAGGTGATCTGAGATGGCGAACCAGGCCGCAATCACGAAGATGAAGCTGCGGAAGGGGGACACCGTTCGCGTGCTGGCGGGCAAGGACGTCGGCCACGAAGGCGAGATCGTCCGGGTCATCCCGAAGCAGAACCGCGTGATCGTGCGGGGCGTGAACACGGCCAAGAAACACCAGAAGCCGACGCGCCGCACCATGCAGGGCGGGATCATCGACAAGGACATGCCGATCCACGCCAGCAACGTCGCCATCGTGTGCCCGGAGTGCGGCCCCACGAGGATCGGCTACGAAGTTTCCGACGAGGGCGTGAAGACGCGGGTGTGTCGCAAGTGCGGGAGGGAACTCTGATGGCGACGGCAACCCGTGAGACGCCTCGGATCAAGCGCCGGTACCTCGACGAGGTGCGGCCGGCCCTCCTCACCGGGCTCGGCTTCGCCAACGTCATGCAGGTGCCGACGCTGTCGAAGATCGTGGTGAACATGGGCGTCGGTGCGGCCCTCGACCAGGCCAGCTTGCTCGACGGCGCGATCAGCGACCTCCGCACGATCACCGGTCAGCAGCCAGCGGTGACGAAGGCGCGGAAGTCGATCGCTGGTTTCAAACTTCGCGCCGGCCAGTCGATCGGAGCCAAGGCCACCCTTCGTGGCGACCGGATGTGGGAGTTCTACGACCGGCTGGTGACGATCGCCATCCCCCGGATCCGCGACTTCCGCGGCCTCGACCCGAGCAGTTTCGACGGCCGAGGCAACTACACGTTCGGTGTGTCCGAGCAGCTGATCTTCCCGGAAGTGAATTACGACGACATCGACGCCGTGCGCGGCATGGACATCACCCTCGTGACCACGGCACAAGACGACGACGCTGGGCGCGCCCTGCTCTCGGCGTTGGGTTTCCCATTTCGACGCACGGCAGGAGAGGGGTAGTGGCAAAAAAGGCGCTCATCGAGAAGTGGCAGAAGAAGCCGAAGTTCGGCGTGCGGTCGTACTCGCGCTGCAACCGCTGCGGTCGGCCGCGCGCCGTCTATCGCCGCTTCGGTCTCTGCCGACTGTGTTTGCGCGAGATGACCCACGCCGGCGAGGTGCCGGGCGTCAAGAAGGCCTCGTGGTAGGGGCGAGCCGATGACCATGACCGATCCTGTCGCCGACATGCTCACTCGTATCCGGAACGCCAACTTGGTGTTCCGCGACGAGGCCGCGATGCCGGCGTCGAAGCTCAAGGAGAGCCTGGCCCAAATCCTGAAGGAAGAGGGCTACATCGACGATTTCAGCGTCGAAGACGCCACCGAGCGCCCCGGCCGCACGCTGCGGATTCGCCTCAAGTACACGAACGACCGCAAGCGGACGATCACGGGCCTCAAGCGCGTGTCGAAGCCGGGTCTTCGCGTTTACACGAAGGCCGACTCCATTCCCCGGGTCCTCGGCGGGCTGGGGATTGCCATCCTCTCGACCAATCAGGGGCTGCTCACCGATCGCGAGGCGCGCCAGCGCCGGGTGGGCGGCGAGATCATCTGTCAGGTCTGGTAGCGAACCATGTCCAGAATCGGCAAGAACCCAATTCCGATCCCGAAGGGTGTCGAGGTTCGCCTCGACGGCACTCGGATTGTGGTGAAGGGCGAGAAGGGCCAGCTCGAGCACGACGTGCCCGAGGGCATCGTCGTGGAACAGGGCGACGACGTCCTGGTCGTGACCCGAGGGTCGGACCACCGCAATGTTCGAGCGCTCCACGGTCTCACGCGCGCCCTCGTGAACAACATGGTCGTCGGAGTGTCGGAGGGGTTCGTCAAGCGTCTCGAGATCGTGGGCGTCGGGTACCGGGCTCAGGCCCAGGGGCCGGGCTCGATCGAGCTCCAGCTTGGCTACTCGCACCCGGTTCGGTTTGAGGCGCCCGACGGCGTGACCTTCGAAGTGCCCGAGCCGACCAAGATCAGCGTGATTGGCATCGACAAGCAGCTCGTGGGCCAGGTGGCCGCCGACGTGCGGAAGCTGCGCAAGCCCGAGCCCTACAAGGGGAAGGGCATCAGGTACGCCAACGAGTACGTGCGCCGGAAGGCCGGCAAGGCCGCGGCGGGCGGCTGAGAGCCGCGGGAGACGACATGTCGACGAAGACCACCCGGGAAGCACGGATCCGGCGCCACCGCCGGGTCCGCAAGAAGATTCAGGGGACGGCGGAGCGCCCGCGCCTCGCCGTTTTCCGGTCGAACCGGCACATGTATGCCCAGCTCATCGACGACGTCGCCGGCCACACGGTGGCGGCGGCGTCGACGCTGGACAAGGACGCCAAGATCGACGCCCCCGCGACGGTGGCGGCGGCGCAGGCCGTGGGCCGGGCGCTCGCCGAGCGGGCCAAGCAGGCGGGGATCGATCGGGTGGTGTTCGACCGGGGTGGCTTCCGCTACCACGGTCGGGTGGCGGCCGTGGCCGATGCGATGCGCGAGGCCGGCCTTGAAGTCTGAATGGGCGCCCCGCTCAGCGGGGCTGCCGCCCGTCGTTCAAGGACAGGCGGCGACCCGATGAGTACGAGACCAGAGCGGGGTCCTCGCGGCGACCGGGGTGACCGGGGTGACCGTGGCGACCGGGGCGATTCCCAGTTCGAAGAGCGAGTGATCGACATCAACCGCGTCGCCAAGGTGGTGAAGGGCGGTCGTCGTTTCTCGTTCACCGCCCTCGTCGTCGTGGGTGATGGCAATGGTCGAGTCGGATTGGGGTACGGCAAGGCCAAGGAGGTGCCGCTCGCCATCCAGAAGGGGATGGAAGAGGCGAAGAAGACGATGTTCAGCGTTCCCATGGCCGGGAACACCGTCACGCACCGGGTGCTCGGCCGCCACGACGCCGCCCGCGTGCTGATCAAGCCGGCGGCTCCCGGCACCGGCGTCATCGCCGGTGGGGCCGCTCGTGCCGTTCTCGAGGCGGCCGGGATCCAGGACGTGCTGGCGAAGTCGCTTGGTTCGGCCAACGCCATCAACGTCTCCCGGGCCGTGATCGCCGGGCTGAAGTCGCTGCGCCGGCCCGAAGAGATCGCCCGCCTCCGGGGCAAGGCCCCCGAGGAGTTCACGCCCGTCGGCCTCCTCCGCGCCTACCGCGAGCGCCAGCAGCTCGAGAAGGAAGCCCGGGTCGAGGCGACGGCGACGGAGGGCTGAGGAGGCTGTGATGGCCGAATTGCGGATCACGCTCAAGAAATCGACCATCGGCGTCAAGCCCAAGCAGCGGGCCACGGTTCGCGCCCTTGGCCTGCGCCGGATCCGCCAGACCGTGGTGCAGCCCGACCGCCCCGAGATCCGGGGCATGGTGGCGAGGGTTCCGCACCTGGTCGAAGTCGAGGAAGTGTGAGGACGACATGAAGCTGCATGATCTTCAGCCGCCCGAGGGATCGCGCCAGCCCAAGCGGCGCGTCGGCCGCGGCACCGGCGGCCGCGGCGGCAAGACGGCGGGCCGGGGGATGAAGGGCCAAGCGGCCCGAGGTTCCGTGCCCGTCGGATTCGAGGGAGGCCAGACCCCGCTCTTCCGGCGCACGCCCAAGCACCGCGGCTTCCGCAACCCCTTCCGGGTCGAGTACAACCCGGTGAACCTCGACGTGCTCGAACAGTTCGACGAAGGCACCGAGGTCACCCCCGACGCCTTGCGGGCGCGCGGGCTCACGCCCAAACGCGGCAACGTGAAGGTCTTGGGTCGCGGCGAGCTGAGCAAGCGCCTCACCGTCAAGGCCCACCGTTTTTCAAAGTCCGCCCGGGCGGCGATCGAAGCCGCCGGAGGGTCGGTGGAGGAGTTGCCGCTGCCCTTCCGTGGCCCGCGCCCTCCCGCCCGCGGGAACGCCCTGACCAACCGTTAGGCTGGCGGATCCGGTGGCAGCGAGACGAGCGTGCGCCGATAGGCGGCACGCTCCAGAAAATAGGCGATGGTGTGGGCAGGCGAAGCCTGCCCAGGAAGCCCTTTCGCCCGAGAAGCTTGACCTATCCGAGGAGCCCCTGAGGGAGGTGACGATCTGATGTTGGGACGGCTGCGGAACATGTTCCGCGTCCCCGACCTGCGGAACAAGATCCTGTTCACCCTGCTCGTCGTGGCCGTCTACCGGCTGGGCTCGAAGATCCCGATCCCGTTCGTCGACTTCGAGGCGATCAAGGCCCTCCAAGACCAGGCCGACCAGGGGGGTGTCGTCTCGTTCCTCAACCTGTTCTCGGGCGGCGCCCTGACCAACGTGGCGATCTTCGCCCTCGGGATCATGCCCTACATCACGTCGTCGATCATCATGCAGTTGCTGGCGGTGGTGATTCCCAAGATCGAGCAATGGCAACAGGAAGGCCAGGTCGGCCAGAAGAAGATCACCCAGTGGACGCGCTACCTCACGGTGGCCCTGGCCATCATGCAGTCGACGGGAATCATTTTCGCCCTCAACCAGGGCAGTGGGGGTTTCTTCTTCGGCCGGCGGGGCGGGGTCAACGCCGACCTGATCCCGGTGTTCAACCCTTCCCGTGTGGCGCTCATGGTCGTGACGCTCACCGCCGGCACCGCCTTCATCATGTGGCTCGGCGAGCTCATCACCCAGCGGGGGGTCGGCAACGGGATGTCGATCCTGATCTTTTCGTCCGTGGTATCGGTGCTGCCGTTCCAGGGCGGCGCCGTGCTGGCGGAGGGCGGCCGACTCCAGTTCGCCTTCGTGATCGCCATGGGCGTGGCCATGATCGTCGGGATCATCTTCGTGGAGTCGGGCCAGCGCCGGATCCCCGTGCAGTTCGCCAAGCGTGTCGTGGGGCGGCGCATGTACGGCGGCCAGAGCACCTACATCCCGCTGAAGGTCAACCAGTCAGGGGTGATCCCGGTGATCTTCGCCAGTTCGGTGCTCTACTTCCCGGTGCTGCTCTCGAACGTAATCCCGTGGAAGGCGGTACAGAACTTCATCAACGACAACCTCGTGCAGCAGGACAGCATCTTCTACATCGGCGCCTACACGATGATGGTCATCTTCTTCGCCTACTTCTACACGGCCATCACCTTCAATCCCCAGCAGCAGGCCGACATCATCCGCAAGCAGGGCGGCTTCATCCCTGGCATCCGCCCCGGGCCCCCGACCGAGCAGTACCTGGCCAAGGTGCTGAACCGCCTCACGCTGCCCGGGTCCCTGTTTCTCGCCGTGATCGCTGTCGTCCCGCTCATCGTCTTCGCGGCCTGGAACATCACCCAGTTCCCGTTCGGCGGGACGGCCATCCTCATCACCGTCGGCGTGGCCCTCGAAACCATGAAGCAGATCGACAGCCAGCTCCTGATGAGGAATTACGAGGGCTTCCTCACCTAACGTCGCCGAATGATCCCCGGCATCCGACTCGTGTTGCTGGGGAAGCAGGGCGCAGGCAAGGGGACCCAGGCGCTCAAGCTTTCCCGGCACTTCCACGTTCCCCACATCTCGACCGGCGACCTGTTCCGGGCCGAAGCTCGGAGCGGCAGCGAACTCGGGCGGGCGCTGAAGAAGTCCATGGACGCCGGCGACCTCGTTCCCGACGACGTGGTGATCAAGGTCGTGGAGAAGACCCTGACCTCGGGTGCTGCCCGCGCCCGGGGATTCATCCTCGACGGGTTTCCCCGGACCCGGCCGCAGGCCGAAGCGCTCCTACGGGCACTCGAGCCACTGGGAGGTCTTGACGCCGCTGTCAACCTCGTGGTCGACACCGACGTCGTGGTCGCTCGCCTGAGCGGGAGGCGCGTTTGCACGAGGTGCGGGGCCAACTACCAGGTCGAGACCGCCCCGGAAGGGGGCGTGTGCGAGAACTGCGGTGGGGAGATCGTCCAGCGCGACGACGATACGCCGGAGGCCATCCAGCGACGCCTTGACCTCTATGAGCAGGAGACCTCGCCCCTGATCTCCTTCTATGACGAGCGCGGGCTGCTTGCGGAGGTCGACGGTCTCGGTGATCCGCAAGAGGTGTTCGACCGCACGGTGAAACTTCTCCACGAAAACGGCCGGCGCTGACAGGGGCCACGGTGATCACCCGCAAGACCCCCGAGCAGATCGGCTACATGCGTCGGGCCGGGCGCGTGGTCGCTGAGATGCTGGCGCGTGTGCAGGCGGCGGCCGGGCCCGGAGTCTCCATGGCCGAACTGGATCAGGTGGCTCGCGACGTGCTGTCGGCCCGGGGTGCCCGATCGAACTTCCTCAACTACCACGGGTATCCGGCGACCATCTGCACGTCCCCGAACGACGTGATTGTTCACGGAATCCCCCGCCCCGACGTCGTGCTCGCCGAGGGCGACATCCTGTCGATCGACGCCGGCGCCATCATCGAGGGTTGGCACGCCGACGCCGCCGTGACCTTTCCCATCGGCGAGGTCGACGACGAATCGGTTCGGCTCATGGACACCACGCAGCGTGCCCTCGACGAGGCCATCAAGCAGACCGTCGAGGGAAACCGTCTTGGCGACGTCGGCTGGGCCGTGGAGGCCATGTGCTCCGAGGCGGGCTTCGGGCTGGTGCGAGAGTACGTCGGTCACGGGATCGGGACGGCGATGCACGAGGAGCCGCAGATCCCCAACTACGGCCCGCCGGGACGGGGTCTCAAGATCAAGACCGGGTATGTGTTTGCGTTGGAGCCCATGATCAACGCCGGAACGGGCGCGACCCGGCTCCTCGATGACGGCTGGACCGTGGTCACCGCCGACGGACGCCGATCAGCGCACTTCGAGCACTCCGTCGTGGTTACCGAGGATGGCCCCGAAGTGCTGACCGTCGCGTAACTTGCGGAGGTGAATCCCGATCGCGGGGCCACCGTGGGTCGGCTTGCCGAGCTGATCGTCGCCCTTGAGCGAGCGCATCCCGTGCGCGTGTGCGTCGACGGGGTTGCCGGCGCGGGGAAGACGAGCCTGGCCAACGACCTGGCACCGGCAATCCGGGCCCGGGCCCACCCGTGCATCCGGGCGAGCGCTGACGGCTTCCACCGCCCGCGCTCTGATCGCTACCGGCGAGGCCGCGATTCGCCCGAGGGGTACTACCGCGACGCCTTCGATTACGAGGCCATGCGGCGCATGTTCCTCGACCCCCTCGGCCCCAACGGAGACCGGCGCTACCAGCCTGCCGCGCACGACGTGGGGTCCGACCTCGCGCTCTCGACGGTGCCGCGCCTCGCCGATCGGCGGGCGGTCGTAGTCGTAGATGGGATGTTCCTCCAGCGGCCCGAACTCGACGGCTGCTGGGACTTCCGCGTGTGGGTCGACTGCAGCGAGGAGACCGCCCGGGCGCGGGCAGTCTCCCGAGATCGGGGGTCGTTCGGGCCACAGGTCGACGCGCTGTACCGGCAGCGCTACCTGCCCGCCCAGCGCTTGTACCTCGACGAGGTCGACGCCGCCTCGCTGGCCGACGCCCGGTTCGTGAACAACGACCCCGACCATCCGGTCTTGGTCGTCCGGCGCTAATCTGGGTGTTACCCGCGGTAACCCACCCATAAGAACCGATCTGCGCAGGAAAGCGATTGTGGGGAATCCGCCGCGTTCGAATCCAGGCACGCGATCCGTGTAGCCTGGCGGGCCGGTTCCCACACGGGCGTGCACCCTTTCGCGCGCCTCCGTAGGCACCGTACTCCGTATACCGGGCCCGAAACCCGGACAGCACGCAGGGGGAGGAATACTCCTGACCAAGCAGAAGGACGCGATCCTTGTCGAGGGCACCGTGGTCGAGGCGTTGCCGAACGCCCAGTTCAAGGTGAAGCTCGAGAACGAGCACGAGGTGCTCGCTCACATTTCCGGGAAGATGCGGATGCACTACATCCGGATCCTTCCCGGGGACCGCGTCCAAGTGGAGTTGACCCCCTACGACTTGGGCCGAGGGCGGATCACCTACCGCTACAAGTAGCAGCGAGAAGTAGCGCCCGCCGCGACCGAGAGCATCACGATGAAGGTTCGTCCCAGCGTCAAGAGGATGTGCGAGAAGTGCCGGATCATCCGCCGGCACGGTCGCGTCATGGTCATCTGCTCCAACCCGCGCCACAAGCAGCGCCAGGGCTGAGCGGATCGGATCGAGGAGCAGCGAATGGCCCGAATCGCCGGGGTCGACATCCCGAGGGAGAAGCGCACCGAGATCGCGCTGACGTACATCTACGGCGTCGGCCGCAGCACGGCTCAGGTGGTTTGCGAGGCCACCGGCGTTGATCCCGGGGCCCGGGTCTTCGATCTGACCGAAGACGAGGTGGCGCGGATCCGGTCGTACATCGACGCCGAACTGAAGGTCGAAGGCGACCTCCGCCGCGACGTTTCGCAGAACATCAAGCGCAAGATGGAAATCGGCTGCTACCAGGGCCTCCGCCACCGGCGAGGCCTCCCGGTCAACGGCCAGCGCACCCGAACCAACGCCCGCACCCGAAAGGGACCGCGCAAGACCGTGGCCGGGAAGAAGCAGGCCCGCAAGCACTGATGATGGAGCAGCACTGATGGCAAAGCCGGGAGCAGGAGGGCGACGGCCCAGGCGGCGGGAACGCAAGAACATCGCCCACGCCGTGGCCCATATCAAGTCGTCCTTTAACAACACGATCATCACCTTCGCCGACCCCGAGGGGAACGTCATCGCCTGGGCGTCGGCCGGAAACGTGGGCTTCAAGGGCTCCCGCAAGTCGACTCCCTTCGCGGCCCAGATGGCCGCCGAGACGGCGGCCCGGCGGGCGATGGAGCATGGCGTGAGGCGGGTAGACGTGGAAGTCAAGGGGCCGGGATCGGGGCGCGAGACCGCCATCCGATCGATCCAGAACGCCGGCATCGAGGTGGCCTCGATCAAAGACGTCACGCCGGTGCCGCACAACGGCTGCCGCCCCAAGAAGCGTCGGAGGGTCTGACCGATGGCTCGTTACACCGGACCGGTCTGCCGCCTCTGCCGGCGCGAGAAGATGAAGCTCTTCCTCAAGGGTCCGAAGTGCGACTCGATGAAGTGTCCAGTCGAACGGCGCCCCTACCCGCCGGGCGTCGGAGGGCGAGGGCGACTGCGGGAGTCGGAATACCTCCTCCAGCTCCGCGAGAAGCAGAAGGCCCGCCGGATCTACGGCATCCTCGAGCGCCAGTTCCGCAACCTTTACGCCGAGGCGGCCCGCCAGCCCGGGATCACGGGTGAGAACCTCCTGCGTATGCTCGAGCTGCGCCTGGACAACGTCGTCTACCGGGCCAACTTCGCCGCCAGTCGGAACCAGGCCCGCCAGTTCGTGCGTCACGGCCACGTGCAGGTCAACGGCAAGCGGGTGACGATCCCGAGCTATCGCCTGCGCCAGGGCGACGTCGTCGAGGTCGTCCCGAAGGCACGCGACAACATCGTCCTGCGGCACAACATCGACACCATCGACCGCGAGCCACCTCCGTGGCTCGAGGTCGAGCCCGCCAACCACAAGGCGACGGCGAGAGACCTGCCCCTCCGGGCCCACATCGACGTCCCGGTGCGCGAGCAGCTGATCGTCGAGCTCTACTCGAAGTAACGCTCGTTCTAACTCGTTTCGAGGTGAACCCACGATGCTGATCATCCAGCGACCCACAGTTGAGGCCATCGGTGAGGAGGAGGCGAACCGGCAACAGTTCGCCATCAGCCCCCTCGAGCCGGGCTTCGGACACACCCTCGGCAACTCGATGCGGCGCACGTTGCTGTCGTCGATCCCCGGGGCTGCGGTTACGCAGGTGAAGTTTGACGAGGCCCTGCACGAATTCAGCACCATCGACGGGGTCAAGCAGGACGTCACTGAGATCATCCTCAACCTGAAGGACCTCGTCCTGCGGAGCGCGAGCGTCGAGCCCGTTACCCTGCGCCTTGACAAGCGGGGCCCCGGCGACGTCCTGGCGTCTGACATCCAGACCACGGCCGACGTTGAGATCCTGAATCCGGGGCTCTTGATCGCGTCGCTGAACACCCGGGGCCACCTCGCCGTCGACCTCACGGTCGAGCAGGGGCGGGGGTACGTGCCCGCCGACTCCGCCCGCCGCACAACGACCATCGGCGTGATCCCGGTCGACGCCATCTTCTCTCCCGTCCGGCGTGTCAGCTACACGGTCGAGCCGACGCGGGTGGAGCAGGCCACGAACTACGACCGGCTCGTGCTCGACATCGAGACCGACGGTTCGATCTCGCCCCGCGACGGGCTGGCCTCCGCCGGGGAAACCCTCAAGAACCTGATGGCCCTCATCTCCGAGCTGGCCGAGGAGCCGCAGGGCCTCGAGCTTGGCGACACGGCGGCGGCGACGTCGACGTCGCCCGACCTCGACCTGCCGATCGAGACCCTGGATCTGTCAGAGCGGCCGCGCAACTGCCTGAAGCGCGCCCAGGTCGACACCATCGGTCAGCTCGTCGAGAAGAGCGAGGAAGACCTGCTCGCCATCACCAACTTCGGGATGAAGAGCCTGGAAGAGGTGGCGCAGAAACTCGATGAGCGGGGCCTCTCCCTTGCCGTCCGCGACTGATCCAAATTCTGACGAGTAGGAGACGGTCCGGTGCCGAAGCCGACCAAGGGTCCGCGGCTCGGAAAGAGCCCGGCGCACCAGCGCCTCATGTTGGCGAATCTCGCCGCGCACCTTTTCGCGGCCGAGGCCATCACCACGACCGAGGCCAAGGCCAAGCGCCTGCGGCCCTACGCCGAGAAGCTCATCACCAAGGCGAAGAAGGGTGGCGTGCACAACCAGCGCCTGGTCGTGGCGGAGCTGCGCGACAAGGACATGACCTCCAAGCTCTTCTCGGAGATCGCCCCCCGCTACTCGGAACGCGACGGTGGGTACCTGCGGATCCTGAAGCTCGGCCCCCGCCCGGGGGATGCGGCGCCGATGGCCCGCATCGAACTCGTCTGATCCCTTGGCGGCGGCGCGTGAGCCCGCCCCTGACCGCTCGCTCTTCGACGACGCGCCCGAGGGGCGAGCCCGCCTGAAGTTGGTCGTCGCGTACGACGGCTCGGACTTTCACGGCTTTGCGAGCCAGCCCGACGTGCGGACCGTGGAGGGCGTCCTGGTCAAGGCGCTCGAGAAGCTGTTGCGCCACGAGGTCGCCCTCAGCTGCGCCGGCCGCACCGACGCTGGAGTCCACGCGTGGGGGCAGGTGGTGAGCCTCGAGGCCGACCCGGGGGTCGACCCCTGGCGCCTCCGCGACTCGCTGAACGCAATCCTCGGGCCCGAGGTGGTGGTGCGAGAATGCGAGATGGTCGAGGCTGGTTTCGACGCCCGACACTCGGCTGCCTCTCGTGCCTACCGCTACACCGTGGTGAACCGGCCCGAGCCCGATCCCTTCCTCGCGCGCTACGCATGGTGGGTACCGCAGCCCCTCGCCCTCGCACCCATGCGGATGGCGGCCGATCCGTTCATCGGTGAGCACGACTTCTCGGCGTTCTGTCGGCGCGTAGACGGCAAGGGGAGGACGCGGACCGTCACGTCGTCGCGGTGGATCGACCTCGGCGACGGTGTCCTTCGCTACGACGTGACCGCCACGGCGTTCTGCTGGCAGATGGTGCGCTCGATGGTCGGGACGCTGGTCGACGTCGGCCGAGGTCTGCTTCGCCCCGGCGACATCACCGCCATCCTTCGTTCGGGTGATCGCCAGGCGGCGGGCCAGGTCGCCCCCCCTCACGGCCTCTGCCTTTGGGAGGTTGCGTACTGATTCCGTGTCTGTGTCGCGTTACGGCGCGCATGCGCTCCTAACGCGACACAGACACGGAAGGGTCACGTCTCGAACAGGTCCTCGGTGGCGTCGGCGAGGGCCGTGAGCGAGGCGCCCCCCACCGAGCGTTGGTCGCCGTCGAGGCCGATGCGGATGGGCACGGTTCGGGAGGCGTCGACGCACTGCGACACGGAGATGACGTTGTCGGGGACGACCACGCCGAACGACTCCGGATCGAAGGTGCCGCAGCGCTCGAAGATGCCGCTGTCGAGCTGGGTTTCGCCCGTGACCCGGTATTCGGGCCTGGAGGTGGTTTCCTCGACCAGACGGATGACCTCCCAGTAGGGGCGCACCAGTTCGGGCAGGGCATCGCGTGCCTTGGCGGCGTCGACCTTCGTGCATCCGGGCGTACACAGTCGGATCGTCTTGCCGTCGTCGATCACGCGGGCATCTTCGTGAACCAGCACCGTCGTGCCTTCGCGATGGGCGGTGACGAACTCCACGGTGCCGGTGGCGTCTCCCTCAAGGATGTCGGCCTTCCACTGGACCATGACGCCCGCCGCCGCCGCCTCTTCCGTGAGCTGGCCGAACTCGGTGTCGGTCGGGTCGATCGTGGGCGCTTCCTGCTCGCTCACCGCAGTGGAGTCGCCTGCCGCGCCGTTCTTGGCCTCGTCGCCCCCTTCGCCCCCGTCGACCGCGAGGGCGATGCCAGCGACGACGGCGCCGCCGAAGAGCGCGCCCACGACCAGCAGGGTCACATCACGCCGGATGCGAGGATCCGAGAGGTCGGGCACGGGTGGTCCTCCAGTTGTTGGGTTTCGGACAGCTGGCGACCCCGGCGTGAATAGCCTGGGTCCATGGCCCGTCCTTCGAAGACCAACGCACAGGCCGACGGGCAGATCGCACGCTACCGCGCCCTGTGGGCCGACGAGATGGCAGGCGCGGCCCTCTACCGCATGCTGGCCGAGCACGCTGACGAGCGCCGTCGAGCCGTCTTCCTCCGCCTCGCCGATGCCGAGGCGCGGCACGCCTCACACTGGGCAGCTCTGCTGGAGGGCGAGGGCGTGGTGGATCTCACCCCACCCTCGCTGCCGTTTCGGGTCCGATTTCTGGGTTTCGTGGCGCGGAGGTTTGGCGTCGACAGCGTGATTCCGATGGTGCTCCGGGCTGAGGCGGCCGACGCCGACAAGTACCGGAGCGTTCCCGAAGCACCCGAGTCGATGGCACTCTCGGAGCGGGCCCACGGGAGGGCGCTGTCGGCCATGCGCTCGGGTGGGCAGCCTGGGGAACAGATCGTCCGGTCCGAGGGGCGCCACCGCACGGGCGTCGGTGGTGCGCTCCGGGCGTCGGTCTTCGGTGTTCAAGACGGCCTGATTTCGAACCTGCTGCTCGTGATGGGCATCGCCGGGGCGACGGATGACGGCAACTTCGTAATCGTGGCCGGCGTCCTCGGGCTGCTCAGCGGGGCCTTCTCGATGGCGGCGGGTGAGTGGAACTCGGTGCGCTCGCAGCGCGAGCTCTACGAGCGTGAAATCGAGATCGAGGCGGAGGAGCTCAAGGCGTTCCCGGAAGAGGAGCGCGAGGAGCTGTCGCTGATCTATCAAGCGAAGGGCATCCCCGAGCCCGAGGCCGACAGCCTGGCGACCCAGATCATGGCCCAGCCCGCGACCGCCCTCGACACTCTGGTCCGCGAGGAACTCGGCCTCGACCCGGGATCGCTGGGCTCGGCGCGGGTGGCGGCGGTCTCGTCGTTCTTCTCCTTCGCCGTCGGCGCCTTCGTGCCGTTGCTTCCGTTCGTCGTGAGCTCAGGGGGTGCCGCCCTGGCTGGTGCCGCGGCGTTCGCAGCGGTCGCCCTCTTCTCAGTTGGAGCCCTGACGTCGGTGTTCACCGGGCGCCCCGCCATCGGAAGCGGGCTGCGCCTCCTCGTCATCGACGGCGTGTTCGCCGCCGGCACCTACGGGTTGGGGACACTCCTCGGCGTCAGCCTGGACTAGGCGTTCGGCGATCGGCGTCAGGGGAGCGGGAGTGGGTCCGAGGGACCCGGGATCGGGATCTCGGGGACCTCGGGGATGGGTGGCACCTCAGACAGGGGCGACGGTGGCGGCTCGGGTGGCGTGGGAAGGTCGGGCGGGGGTGGAACGTCCGGCGGCGGCGGCACGTCGGGCGGGGGTGGAACGTCGGGCGGGGGTGGAACGTCGGGCGGCGGCACGTCGGGCGGCGGCGGCACCTCGGGCGGGGGTGGCTCAGGCGACCCCGGCGGGTCGGCAGGAGACCCCGGAATCCCCGGGACGGCCGGGCGCACCGAGAAGAGTCCCGAGACGAACAGGTCGGCGCCGGCGGCGAGGCGAGGACCCGGCTCGCGCGACACGGTGACCCCCAAGACCTCGGCGTGAGGCGGCGAGACTGACGCGCGCCAGGGTTGGAACCGTGATCCCACTGCCGCGGCGGCGGCGCCGGCGCCGCTGGTCAGCATGGCGGCCGCGACGGCGGCGGCCGCGCTGCGCGTTGCCCATGCACGCGGGCGGCGGACGCCCGGGGTCGGCGGGCGAGTCTCGATGGTGTAGGCGCCGTTGCTGGCGAGGAGTTCAACGGGGAGTCCGGTGGCGAGCGACGGTCGATCGAGCTGGTGCGCGACGCGGGGCTTGACGCGGATCCCGCGCACGAAGGCGGCCACGTCGTCGTGGCGGTCTGGGAGCGCCTCGCACCACACGGCCGCCGCGGTGGGAAAGAGCGCCCCTCCGTGATGAAGCTGGAGCTCGAGCGAGCGGAGGGTTCCAACCAGTCCCGGGTGTCGGCGGGCCAGGATGGCGAAGCGAGACGGTCCCAAGGCGGCCACCGCCTCGACGAAGGGGAAGTGGGCTCGGACCTCTCGCATGGCGCCAGCGCGTGCCTTGTGGCGATCGTCTTCGGCGGGAACGCCGAGGTCGACGAGGACGGCGACGTGGCTTTCCTCCGGCGGGACCCGATCTCCGTACAGCCGGGAGAGCCGGTCGGTGAGTCCGGCGGCAGACACCGCAGCCAAGGAGCGCTGCACCGGCTCGACCCACTCTGACCAGTCGACCCAGCCGTGGAGCGCGACGTCCCGTTCGGACGTCGTTCCCGCACTTTGGTCGTTTCGCAGAAGCGTGAGCATCGCCCCGAGCATCCCCTTTGCCAGCTCTGTCGGTATCGGCACGAACCAACAAAAGCTCAAGCTCAAATCGGCGAAATCGGTGGAAAGCTACGGAACGCGGCGGCAATCACTACGCTCCGTCAACATTCTGGGCCGGAGATCAGGCGGTTTCGACGCGGTTGCCGTGGTTCCGGAGGACCCGGACCACCTCATCGCGATGCGCGGGGTCGCGGGTTTCCAGGGTGAGCCGGACCTCGACCTCGTCGAGCGAGAGGTCGCCGGCCTCTCGATGGTGGTTCACGTCGATGACGTTGAGGCCGAGACCCGCCACCGCCGACAACAGCCCGGCCAGCTCTCCGGGGCGGTCCGCGAGCAGCACCCGCAGCACGAGGTAGCGCCCGGACGCCGAGAGGCCGTGCTGGACGACGCGGGCGAGGACGAGCGGATCGATGTTGCCACCGGAGAGGACGACGCACACGGGGCTCGCCGGCGCCCCGCCGACCTTCCCGGCCATGACGGCCGCGAGCCCCACGGCCCCGGACGGTTCCACCACCGCCTTGCACCGCTCGAGCAGCAGGAGGAGGGCGCGGGAGATCTGCTCTTCCGACACCGTCACCACGTCGTCGACGTAGGCGCGAGCATGAGCGAGGGTGAGGGCAGAGACGGAGCGAACCGCGATCCCGTCGGCCATCGTCTCGACCTGTCCGAGGCTTACTGGACTCCCGCCCACGAGCGCCTCCGCCATCGCCGCCGCGCCAGCGGCCTCGACGCCCACTACCCGGGTTCCCGGTCGGGCGGCCTTCACGGCTGCCGCCACTCCGGCGATGAGGCCCCCGCCGCCGACCGGCACCACGATGGTCTCGGCGTCGGGAGCCTGCTCGACGACTTCGAGACCGAGTGTTCCCTGGCCGGCGATGACGGCGGGGTCGTCGAACGGGGGGATGAAGACGGCGCCGTGTTCACGCGCGAACCTGACGGCGGCCTCCATGGCGTCGTCGACCACCGAGCCGGTCAGCTGCACGTCGGCGCCGTAGTCGCGGGTGGCGTCGACCTTTGGAAAGGCCGCCGACTCGGGCATGAAGATCGTGGCGTGGACGCCGATCAGACGGGCGGCGAGGGCGACGCCCTGGGCGTGGTTCCCTGCGCTGGCAGCGACCACCCCGGCCTCCCGCTCCGAAGGCGCGAGGCTGGCGATGCGGTGGTACGCGCCGCGGATCTTGAAGGATCCCGTGCGCTGCCGGTACTCGCACTTCAGGTAGATGGGCCGCCCGAGGAGGCGCTCGAGGGTGTCGGAGCGCTCCGTCGGCGTCGGGCGCAAGACCCCGGCGAGGCCCGCCCGGGCGCCTTCGATCTCGTCGAGCGTGACGAGGGCGTCAGTAGGCACGCGAGTCGACGCCGCCGGTGAGGACGTCGTCGCCGACGTAGAGGAACCCGTAGCCCTCGTCGCGGAAGGGAATCCCGGCATCCCGCAAGGCCGCATCCCAGTCGCCCGTGACCTCAGGGTTGGTCTCCTCCATGCCGTGGTCGGCGACAAGCACGAACGCGGTGTCGTCGAAGGCACCGGCCCGCTCCACCGCCGCCAACACGTCGCCGATGCGGGCGTCGGTGTCGTGCACCGAAGCTTCGGCAATTTCGGAATGCGGCCCGCCGGCGTGGAAGGCGGAGTCCGTGAGCGTGAAGTTCACCCACATGAACCGGGGGATTGGGTACGAGACGCCCCGGTAGTGCCCGCTCCACAGCCCCTCCGCCTGCTCGACGCACAGGTGGTCGACGATGGATGACCAGCGGTACTCCTTGACGGGACGCACGAAGCGTTCGGTGACGTGCGGCAACTCGTGCGGCGACTCGGGGATCGGCGGCACCTCGCCGCGGCGGAAGAAGTCGAACGTCGAGTACCCGGCCCCAATGTCGCAGGGCTCGTTCACCGAGGCGGTGAAGGCTTCGGGCCAGGTCCGCCGCACGGCTCCGTGCACCGATTCGATTCCGTCGGCGAGCCACTGCATGGCGGTCGGCCAGTGGAGCGGGGAGTTCGTGATCACCTGCTGCGCCGAATGGCGGTCGTACCAGGCGTTGTGAAGCACCTGGTGGTGGCCGGGGTAGGCGCCGGTGAGGTTGGTGGTGTGGTTGGCGAGGGTGACGGTCGGCAACCCGGCGACGGCGCCGTAGCGGAGGGTGGTGCCCATGTCCATGAGCCGCCGCACGTTGGGTGCGTCACCTCGGTTGGCCATGGAGTACAGGACGTTGGGATTGGCTCCGTCGAGCAGGAATCCGACCACGTGCGACGGGCGTTCGCCGGGGTCGAGGATCTCGGCGAGCACCTCGCCGTCTTGGCGGGCGAGGAGGAGGTCGGCGACCAGCTCGCCGTTGAGCCCCTGACCCTCGGTTGGCGCCGTGCCCAGGAGGGCGCAGATCGTCGGTGCCGTGTCGACGAGCCGCGCCCCTCGATCCAGCATTCCGAGGGAACGAACGCCCTTGCCGGCGGCGATGAAGGGCGCGCGCGCCTGGACGGCGTCGAGTGACCCGTGCTCTCCCCGGTGGCCGCCGTGGTCTTCCCAGTTGTGCGCGGCGGTGTGGATCACGCAGACGTCGGGCGCGTGCACGGCGTCGAACAGCTGGCTGATCTGCTCGTACGCGAACGGGTAGGCGTTGTCGGTTCGGGGAGGGAACCGGTTGGCCAGCTCCGCCTCCAGCCCCGAGAAGCGGTCGATCGCCTGATCGGCGATCGGGCTACGGCCGTCGGTCTCCTTCACCTCGAACGACCAACCCGACCCGTCGGTCTGGCGGACGAAACGGACGAACCCGTCGACGGCCCGCGCTTCATACACACCCTCGGAGTGGGTGATCACCATCTCGACGATCGGCTCGAGGGCCGGGTCGAGCAGGGCGGCAACGGTCCGCGCGATCAGGTCGGGGTCGTGAGGGTGATGCGCCACGGGGGCAGGATAGAGGCTCGACGAGAAGCGGCCCTCCGGGTGGCTCTCGGGAGTGGTTTCCTGCCGCGAAATCGTCGTGATCAAGCCCCGAGTCACCGCCGCCCGAATCACGACGACTGCGTGGCGTGAAACCGCTCGGCTGCAACTTCGGGCCCATCCGCCCGAGTGAGGGCCCGGCGTTGCCGCCCGGGCGCTGCCGCCAGTATCCTGACCCGGTTCCGGTTCGTGGCCTCCTGCCACTGCCTGTCTCCAGATCAGGAAACGCCCGTGGCGACCTATCAGCCGAAAGCATCAGAGATCGAGCGCGCCTGGCACGTCATCGACGCCCGTGGGCGTGTCCTCGGCCGCCTGGCGTCTGAGGTTGCCCAGTTGCTGCGCGGGAAGCACAAGCCGATTTGGGCGCCGCACGTCGACTGCGGCGACCACGTCGTCATCGTCAACGCCGGCGAAGTCGAGGTGACCGGTTCCAAGCGCACGGAGAAGCGCTACTGGCGGCACTCCGGCTTCCCGGGTGGGATCCGCAGCCGGAGCTTCGAGGAGATGATCGAGCGCCACCCCGACCGGGTCGTGCGTCTGGCCGTTCGGGGCATGCTCCCCAAGAACCGGCTCGGCCGTCGCATGCTGGGCAAGCTCCACGTCTACGCCGGACCCAACCACCCGCATCAGGCCCAGAAGCCCCAGCCGTACGAGCTGGTGGCCCGGCGCTCGAGCTAGTCGACGCAGGAGGACACGTGCCCAAGCCGTTGATCCAGACCACCGGTCGCCGGAAGGAGTCGGTGGCCCGCGTCCGGCTCCGCCCCGGCACGGGAGTCATCGCCGTGAACGGCCGCGCGTTTGCTGAGTACTTCCCCGCCGAAAGCCACCGAACCATCGTGCTCGAGCCCCTGCGCATCACCCAGACCGCCGACGTGTACGACGTCGACGTCAGCGTCGAGGGTGGGGGGGTCAGCGGCCAGGCCGGAGCGCTTCGGCTCGGGATTGCTCGGGCGATCGTCGCCCTCGACGAAGACCAGCGCCTGCCGCTGAAGCGGGCCGGGCTCTTGACCCGCGACCCGAGGGAGAAGGAGCGCCGCAAGTACGGCCTCAAGAAGGCCCGCAAGGCGCCCCAGTACTCCAAGCGGTAGCCCGTCTCCGCAGAGGCTTCCCCCAGGGTGGCACCCAAACCTGCGGTCCTCCGCTTCGGCACCGACGGGGTGCGGGGTGTGGCCGACCGAGACCTCACATCCGACAGCGTCCGTGCGCTCGGGCGGGCGGCGGCCCGCATCCTCGGCCCCGACGTCTGCTTCCTGATTGCCCGCGACACCCGGGCGTCCGGGCCCTCGATTGAGGCGGCACTCGCCGACGGATTCCTGATCGAGTCGTGCGCGGTCGAGTCGGTCGGGGTCTTGCCGACCCCGGGCTTGGCGTATCTGTCGCAGGAGCGTGGCCTCCCGGCCGCGATGGTGTCCGCGAGTCACAATCCCTACGAGGACAATGGCATCAAGTTGTTCTCCCCCGGCGGGCGCAAGCTTCCCGACGAGGTTGAGGCCCGGATCGAAGCCGAGATGGCCTCGCTGCCCGAGGCGCCGGCCGCTCTTGGAAGCCCAGGGGCGGTCGTGCGGGCTCCCGACGCCGCCCGACTGCGCTACCTCGAGCATCTCGTGGAGTGCCTCGATGGCCGGTCTCTTGACGGACTGAGGGCCGTCATCGACTGCGCCAACGGCGCGGCGTTCGAAGTGGCGCCCGAAACGCTTCGCCGCCTCGGCGTCGAGGTCACGGTCCTCGCCGCTGCCCCTGACGGGCGGAACATCAACGCCGGCTGCGGGTCCACCCATCCGAACTCGCTCCAGGCCGCGGTGCCGGCTTCGGGTGCCCACGCCGGACTGGCGTTTGATGGCGACGCCGACCGCCTCATCGCCGTCGACGAACAGGGAGGCCTCGTCGACGGGGATTTGCTTCTTGCCATCTCCGCCCTCGATCTCAAGAGCCGTGGGGCGCTCGCTCACGACACCGTGGTCGTCACGGTCATGGCCAACCTCGGCTTCCGGCGGGCCATGGAGCAGGCCGGGATCCGAGTCGTCGAGACGCGGGTGGGGGATCGCTACGTGCTCGAGGCGATGGACGACGGCGGGTACTCACTCGGCGGCGAGCAGTCGGGGCACGTGATCTTCGCCGACCTCGCCACCACCGGAGACGGGCTGCTCTCCGGAATCCTGCTCCTCGACGTGGTCCGACGGTCGGGGCGGACGGTGTCAGACCTCGCCTCGGTGGTCACGAAACTCCCCCAGGTGCTGGCGAGCGTTCGGGTGGCCGATCGCTCCGGTCTCGACGCCGCCGACTCGTTTTGGGCCGAGGTCGCCGCCGTGGAGGCTGAGCTCGGGAGGGAAGGGCGAGTGCTCGTGCGCCCGTCAGGGACCGAACCCCTCGTGCGAGTCATGGTCGAGGCCCCGACCGACGCCGATGCGGCCCGGCACACCGCCCGGCTGAGCGGGGCCTTGGTGTCGGCTCTCGGCGATCCCTCCTAACCTTTCGATCATGTGCGGCATCGTCGGCGTCACCGGTGACCAGCCCGCTCTTCCCGTCCTCCTCGAGGGCCTGGGTCGCCTGGAGTACCGGGGCTACGACTCCGCCGGCGTGGCCCTCCAGAGCGGTGGCGCCCTGTGGGTGCGCAAGCGGGCGGGGAAGCTGTCGGAGCTGGTGGCGTCGGTCGGAGACGCCCCGGCGGGGGCCACGGCCGGCATCGGCCACACCCGGTGGGCGACGCACGGGAGGCCGAACGACGCCAACGCCCATCCGCACACCGACTGCGGCGGCGAGCTCGCCCTCCTCCACAACGGGATCGTCGAGAACTACCTCTCCCTGCGGGCCCGCCTCGAAGGCGCCCACGAGCTTCGCTCGGAGACCGACACGGAGCTGTTGGCCCATCTCATGGAGGAGCGGCTCGCCGACGGCGCCACCCTTGCCGATGCCGCGCGATCGATCCTGCGCGAGGTCGAGGGCTCGCTGGCCATCGCGGTCGTTCACGCGTCCGATCCAGAGCTGATCGTCGCTGCCCGCCGGGTGTCGCCGCTCGTGGCCGGCGTCGCCGACGGAGCGGCCTTCCTGGCCTCCGACATCCCCGCGCTCCTGCCGTACACGCGCGACTTCAAGATCATTGACGACGACCAGATCGTCGAGCTGCGGCCGGGGACGCTGCGGGTCACCGACCTCGACGGCGCGGAGATCGAGCCCCCCGCGCGCCGTGTGGATTGGAACCTCGAAGAGGCAGAGAAGGGCGGCTTTCCCGACTTCATGCTCAAGGAAATCCACGACCAGCCGGTGGCGGTGGAAGAGACCCTCCGGGGGAGGACGACGGCAGACGGGCGGATCGTTCTCGACGAGCTGCGACTCAGCGAAGACGAACTGCGCGACGTCGACAAGGTGTTCGTGGTCGCATGCGGGACGAGCTACCACGCCGGAATGGTTGCCAAGTACGCCATCGAGCACTGGACGCGGCTCCCGTGCGAGATCGACATCGCGTCGGAGTTCCGCTACCGGGACCCGGTCCTCGATACCCGCACTCTCGTCGTCGGGGTAAGCCAGTCAGGCGAGACGGCCGACACCATCGCCGCCTGCCGCCACGCCAAGCGGCTTGGAGCGAAGGTCGTTGCGGTCAGCAATGTCGTCGACTCGTCGATGGCCCGAGAGGCCGACGCCGTGCTCTACACGCATGCAGGCCCCGAGATCGGGGTGGCTGCCACGAAGACGCACCTTGCCCAGATCGTGGCCCTCACTGAGCTCGGGCTCTACCTGGGTCAGATTCGGGGGACGCAGCTTCCGAGTCACACCAAACGGCTGCTCGAGGAACTCGCCGAGGTTCCCGATCGCATCAGGAGCCTTCTGACTGATTCAGCCAAAGAGGTGGAGCGGGTCGCTTCCCAGTATTGGCAGACGCGCGACTTCTTCTTCATTGGGCGCGGCGTTGGGTACCCCGTCGCACTCGAAGGGGCGTTGAAGCTGAAGGAGATCAGCTACGCGCGCGCCGAGGCGTACCCCGCCGGCGAGTTGAAGCACGGGGCGATCGCCCTCATCGAGCCGGGCGTCGTCGTTGTCGGAGTGGCCACTCGCTCCCGCGTTCACGCCAAGACGCTGTCGAACATCGAGGAGGTGCGAGCGCGGGGGGCCACCGTGATCCTCGTCGCCACGGAAGGTGATGAGGACGCCGCATCGCTCGCCGACCACGTGTTCTGGGTCCCTGAGACGGCCGAGTTGTTCTCTCCTGCCGTTGACGTGGTCCCGCTCCAGCTCTTTGCCTACTTCGTGGCCAAGCGACGGGGTCATGATGTCGACCAGCCCCGCAATCTGGCGAAGACGGTGACCGTCGAATGACGGGTGTCCGGGGGATCGGGGTTGACGCAGTCGACGTCGATCGGTTCCGTCGAGTCCTCGAACGCCGGCCCCGGCTGGCGACGCGGCTGTTTTCAGACGGCGAGCAGGCGTATGCGCGCCGGCACGCGGACCCCGTCCCGCGACTGGCGGCTCGGTTCGCGGCGAAGGAGGCCACGATGAAGGCCCTCGGCGTCGGGCTGGGTGCCTTCAAGCTCCGTGACGTCGAGGTCGATCGGGAAGGAAGCGGTGCACCGGTGCTCGCCCTCCGAGGGCGGGCGGCTGCCCTCGCCCGGCAGCGCGGGGTGGATCGCTGGCACCTCAGCCTGACGCACACCGACACCGTCGCGCTGGCCTTCACGGTGGCGGAAGGCCCAGGAGCGAGAACATGCAGTTCGTGCTGACTCCCCAGCAGATGGCGGCCGCCGATGGCGCGGCCATCGAGGCTGGCACTCCGGTCGTGGTCCTCATGGAACGAGCGGGGTGGGCGCTGGCGCGTTCCGTGCGCGACCTCCTCGGCGGAACCTACGGGCGCCGCGTTGCCCTCGTGTGCGGGAAGGGCAACAACGGCGGCGACGGTCTGGTTGCCGCCCGGGTCCTCGAGGCCTGGGGCGTGCGCACGGAAGTGGTCCCGCTGGACCCGGTGCTCGATCGCGCTCGCCTGGAGTTGGCGCTCTCCCGGGCCGACGCTTCCGTCGACGCCATGTACGGCACCGGGTTCCGAGGGGCGCTCGACGGCGACGCCGCCTTCGCCGCTCTGGCCCTCAACCGCTCGGAGGCGCCCGTGGTGGCGTGCGATATCCCCTCGGGGGTCGACGGCCTGACGGGTGCGATCGGCGGCGTGGCCGTCGAGGCACTGGTGACGGTGACGTTCGCGGCCCCCAAGACGGGTCTCTTGTTCGAGCCCGGCCGCTCGCACGCCGCGGTCATCCGGGTGGTGCCAATCGGGATCGAGGTCAGTGATTCTGGAGACCGCCCGGCCTACCTCCTTGACGCAGACGACGTGGGCCTCGTTTGGCCCAGCCGCGCCCCCGACACCCACAAGTGGGCGGTGGGGGGGCTCCTCGTCGTCGCCGGGAGCACGGGGATGTTGGGGGCGGGCCAGCTCGTCGGGCGGGCTGCCCTGCGCTGTGGGGCCGGGATGGTGCACCTCGCGGTGCCCGGCTCGGAGCTGGCGGCGCGAGCGTCGGGATCGGAGGTGATCTCGCGCCCCCTTCCTGAGACGCCGGAGGGATTCCTCGACGAACCCGCGGCGAAGGAGGTGCTCGACGGCCTCGACCGATTCCGGGCCCTCGTGATCGGCCCCGGTCTCGGGACGGACGAGCGCACGGTCGCCGCCGTCCGCCGGATCGTGGCCGAAGCTCCCATCCCCCTCCTGGTCGACGCCGACGGCCTCAACGCCCTGGCGGGCGACCTCGAGCCACTGCGAGAACGGTCGGGGCCGGCGGTTCTCACGCCTCACGCCGGCGAATTCGCCCGGCTGGCCGGCGACGGCCCCGGCGACGACCGTCTGGGGGCGGCACGGCACCTGGCCGAGGAGTGCGGAGCGGTCGTCCTCCTGAAGGGTTCGACGACCGTCGTCGCGGTCGCAGCCCGCCCGGTGCATCCCCGTGTCGACCTTGAGGTGCACCCCGAAGGGGGTGTCGACGCCGGCCGACTGCACCGCTTGGGCCAGCCGCGATCGGCGCCTGGGTCCACGGGGTGGCGGCCGATCAGGCCGGCCACGCCGGGCTCGTGGCCGGTGACCTGGTCGACGCCCTCCCCGCAGTCATCGCCAAGGCCCAAGCGGCCTCTCAGAGCGGGGAACGGGCCCAAGCGGCCTCTCAGAGCGGGAAGGGGGTTGCGCAGTGATGCGGCCCACCGTGGCCGAGGTCGACCTCGGCGCCCTCCGGGCCAACGTCAAGACGCTCGCCGACCGCGCTGGCGGGGCGATGCTCATGGCGGTCGTGAAGGCCGACGCTTACGGCCACGGGGCGGTTGCCGTCGCCCGCGCCGCCGTCGACGGCGG
>JACPCJ010000047.1 GCA_016179865.1 Actinomycetota bacterium
CCAGGTGCTGGGTCGCGCCCGATATTCCGCAGGCGACGTAGACCTTGGGCTTGACCGTCTTGCCCGTCTGGCCCACCTGGTGGGAGTAGGGCACCCAGCCGGAGTCCACGATGGCGCGAGAGGCGCCGGCCGCCCCCTTCAGGAGCTTGGCGAGGTCTTCTACGAGCCCGTAATGCTCGGCGCCACCGAGACCCCTCCCTCCCGACACGACCACGGCGGCGTCCTCGAGCTTCGGCCCCACCTGCTCTTCGACGTGGCGGTCCGTGACCTGCGCCGCGCCGGCCCGTCCCACGTCGACGCTCGGCGCTTCGACGACCTCCGCCGCCCCGCCTCCCGACGGCTCGGCCGTGAACGACTTGGGCCGGATTCCGGCCAGGCACGGAGGGCCCGCCGTGAAGGTCGTGGTCACGATCTGCGTGCCACCAAAGATTCCCTTGACGACAGCGACGGCGTCGCCGTTCAGCACCACGTCGATCCCGTCCGTGATGACCGGGCGGTCGATGCGGGCCGAGAGCCGGCCGAGGGTGTCGCGGCCGTCGTAGTCCATGGGAAACAGGATGAGATCGGGCGACTCCTGTTCGGCGAGTTGCGCAAGCGACGCCGCCGCCGCAGGCCCGACGAGCGTCCCCTCGAGGGGTAGGGCGTAGACCTTGCCCGCGCCGTACTCGCCGAGTGACCCGGCCACGGTGGTGCCGTCGCCGGCGATGAACGCCTCGACGGTCGCCCCGAGTTCGCGGGCTTTGGTCAGCAGCTCGAGCGAGACCGACGTCGGCGCACCGTTGTCGGTCTCGGCGAAGACCCAGACCTTGGACAGCGTCATGGTGGCTGAACCTCTTTCCTCAGATGATCTTCAAGTCTTCGAGGAACGACACGATGCGCTCGTGGGCGTCACCCTCGTCTTCGATCTTCTCGCCCGCCTGGCGCTCGGGCGCCGGCTCCACGGAGCTGACCTCCTGGCGGGCGCCGGCCCAGCCGAGCTGCTCCGCCGCCAGGCCGAGGTCACCAGCCTTCACGACGTCGAGGGGCTTGCTCTTGGCGGCCATGATCCCCTTGAACGACGGGTAGCGGGGCTCGACCACCCCGGCCGTCACCGACACCACGGCGGGTAGCCCGCAGGTGACCGTGTCGTAGCCCGCCTCGGTCTGGCGCTGAATCGTCACCGAGCCGTCGGAGATCTCGATGTGCCTGGCAAAGGTGAGCGACGGCCAGCCGAGGAGCTCGGCGACCTGGGCCGGGACGGTGCCGGTGTAGCCGTCGGTGGACTCGGTGGCGGTCATGACGAGATCAACCTCGCCGACGCGCTCGACCGCCTTGGCGATGACCTTGGCGGTACCCAGCGCGTCGGTGCCGGCCAGGGCGTCGTCCGAGACGAGGATCGCCTTCTCTGCCCCCATGGCCAACGCCGTGCGCAGGCCCGAGGTCTCCTCGTTGGGCGCCATCGAGAACAGGCTCACGGCACCGCCGCCGGCAGCCTCCACCAGCTGGAGCGCCATTTCGACCCCATAGCTATCGGACTCATCGAGGATGAGCTTGCCCTCACGCTTCAACGAGCTGTCGGAATCCAGCTCACCGGGGGTGGCGGGGTCGGGGATCTGCTTCACGCAGACGAGGATGTTCATGATGCTCCCAGAGGGATGAGGGGGGTCGTCATCGGGCGCGTTTCCCCCGGCGGGGCGCGGTCGGCACGCCGTGAGAGTGTGAAGGATTCTGTCCGAGCACCTTTTCCAGTGTCGAAACGTACGTTCCGCGGGTCCGGGTGGCCTTCGTCACGGGGCGCAGCCTCTAAAGGTCATGAACCGGGGCTGGAAGGGGGGTAGATGACCTTCAGGAGCGCCTGGCTCCGGCTGACCGTGGCTCTGCCGCGACGGGTACCGTCACCACCGATGGACGACACCGACCTGCTCGTCATCGGCGGCGGCCCCGCCGGTGCCGCCGCCGCCGTGTGCGGAGCGCGGGCGGGGTTGTCGGTCACCCTGCACGATCGAGCCACCTTCCCCCGCGACAAGACCTGCGGCGACGGCCTCACCATTGACGCGCTGCGCCGCCTGGAACGCATGGGCCTCGACCCGGAAGCGGTCGGAGTATGGCAACCCGTCGCCGAGGCGGTGCTCCACTCGCCAAGCGGGCGCCGGGTGGCCCTGCCCTTGCCCACCGACGGGCAGTTCATCGCCGTGACCCCGCGCCGTTCCCTCGACGCCGCCGTGCTCGACCTCGCCCGCCAGGCCGGCGCCAAGGTGGCCGAGGGAAGTGCCGTGACCGCCGTCGAGCACGGCGACGATTCAGTGGTGGCCCGATTCTCCGATGGCGCCGTCACCCGGGCCCGGTGGGTGGTCGCGGCCGACGGCGCCTACTCGCCGGTGCGGCGGCTCCTCACGCCTGGCCGCGCCCCGGAGCTCGGCCGGTTCCACGCCTTCCGCCAGTACTTCAGCGGCGTCGCAGACCGGCGGATCCACGTTCTGTTCGATGCTGACCTGCTCCCGGGATACGTCTGGGTGTTCCCGCTCCCGAGCGGCCGTGCCAACGTCGGCTTCGGGATACTCCGCCACGAGGGGGTGCCGACCCGCTACCTCGCCGGACTGTGGCGCGATCTCCTCGAGCGTCCCCGGCTCCGGGCCGTGTTGGGAGACGCGGTGCCCGAGGGGCGGGTGGCGGCCTGGCCCATCCCTGCCCACCTCTCGCCGGGGAACCTGGCCTACGGGCGGGTGCTGTTCGCCGGCGACGCCGCCGCCGTCACCGACCCCATGACCGGGGAGGGGATCGCACAGGCGCTGGCTACGGGCGAGGCGGCGACGCACGCGGTGGCGACCGCCCTCCAAGCACACCACGGCGACGCCCCCCACCGGGTGCGCTCGTCGTACGTGGCGGCCGTCGAGGCTGAACTGGGGTCAGACCACCGCTTCGCCCGCACACTCGGGAAGCTGCTCGCCACGTCCCGGGGAGCGCGGGGCTGCGTGCGCGTGGCCGGCCTCTCGGACTGGACCCGGCGCAACTTCGCCCGGTGGCTCTTCGAGGACTACCCGCGGGCGCTCATCCTCACGCCCCGCCGCTGGCACGGCGGCATGTTCGCCGGCCCCGGCGCCTACCGGTAGCCCTACTCATGCTTCCCTTTTGCCGGATCGGACGGCGCTGAGAGCCGAACATCCGGCACAAGGGAGGACGGGGGAATCAGGCGCGGACGATCGCCGACATGGCGTCGAGCGTCTCGCCCACCGACTCCTCCCAATCACCACCCACCGGGAACGGCGCGTACACGACCTCGTCGGCGCCGGCGTCGAAGTACTCCTCGGCTCGCTTGCGCAGGCCGGCCTCACCGCCCGTGGGGACGATGGCGTCGATGAGCTCGGGCGACCACCCCGCGCCCAGCGCCTCGGCGGCGCCCGGCAGGCCGGCCTTCTGCATCATGGTGTTGTAGAAGGGCAGCATCGGGTAGATACCGAACAGCCGTGGCACCGTCTTGTAGACCCCGTCGCTGTCGCCGCTCGCCGTGGCCGGCACCTGGCAGATGACGGGAGGCGGCTCGCGTCCGGCGGCCTCGGCGCCAGCCCGCACCAGCGGGACGACGGTTGAGGCGATGTAGGAGGGCGGGGCCAGCCACGTGATGGCGCCGTCGGCGTGGGCCCCGGCGGCTCGGCACATCTGCTCCGAGAGCACCGAGATCATGACCGGCATGCGATCGTCAGGAATGTCGCTCCCCATGGTGACCCGGTACTGCTCACCCTGGAAGGAGACCGATCCCTCGCTCACCAGGCCCTTCACAATCTGGGTGTACTCGGCGATGTGGCGGATGGGCTTCTCGAAGTTCAGGCCGTACATCCCCTCGATCACCGGGACGTGGCTGGTGCCGAAGCCGAGCCGGAACCGGCCGTCGCTCACCTGGCTGACGGTGAGCGCCTGCTGGGCCATCACCGCAGGGTGTCGGGGCCAGGTCGGAACGACGCTGGTGCCCAGGAAGATGCGCTCCGTCCTCGCCGCCGCCAGGGCCAGCACGGTCATGGCGTCGAACCCCATGATCTGGGGCACCCAGGCCCCGTGCAGGCCCCGGGCCTCGGCGTCGACGATCTGGTCCACCGAACGGTCGACCCTCTTGGCGTCGTTCACAAACAAGCTGAGTTTCACCTATCTCCGCTCCTGGCCTCCGGCCGGGCCGCTTGGCCCCGCTCGCTGCGCTCGCTCAGGTCAACCCTAGGCGGCGATACTCGCGACCGTGACCCCGATGGAGCAACGCCTTCAAGCGCTCGCCGACGCCGCCAAGGGGTTCATGCCCCCCGACGAAGGCTTGGCCCTGTACGAGGCTGGGCTGACGGCCCCGGCCGGCCCGTTCCTCGAAGTGGGCACCTACTGCGGCAAGTCAGCCATCTACTTCGGCGCCGCCGCCCGGGAGCGGGGCACGGTCTTGTTCACCGTCGATCACCACCGGGGGTCGGAGGAGAACCAGGTCGGCTGGGAGCATCATGACGCCGAGGTGACCGACCCGGATACGGGGCGCATGGACACGCTCCCGTTCTTTCGCCGCACCATCGAGGACGCCGGGCTCGAGGACGTCGTCGTCGCCGTCGTCGGAGATTCCCATGTGGTCGCACGGCACTGGGCCACTCCGCTCGGCCTCCTCTTCATCGACGGCGGGCACGGGGAGGCGCCCGCCAAGGCCGACTACGAGGGGTGGGTCCCCCACTTGACGCTCGGGGGCCTGCTGCTCATCCACGACGTCTTCCCCGACCCCGCCGACGGAGGGCGGCCGCCGTTCGAGCTGTACCAGCGCGCGCTGGCGTCGGGCGCGTTCGCCGAAAATTCGGCCACGGGCTCGCTTCGAGTGCTGGAACGCGTGGGCCACGGGCTCTAGGCCTGCCGCCCCGCCCCATCTTCGAACTGGGCTCGGAGTTCACGGGTTCGCTTGGTGTGCTCGCGGTAGGGGACCCAGTGGAAGTAGAGGCCGATCCCCCATCCACCGATCGGCCAGACGGGCCACGGGTGCGACCCCGGCCCAGTCGTCAGCAGCCAGATGGCGATCAGGAGCGCGTTCACCATGAGGTAGGCCCGCAGGTGGTAGCGGAAGCCGATGGCGACGTAACGCGCCGTGCGCTCCCGCCGCTCCATCTCTTCGCGGGCCACTGCCCGCTCGAACGGATCCGTCACTGCCGTGCCTCCTTCGCCTCTCCGTGCCCGACCAGGCCCTCGACCCTGTCGCCGGCCTCGTCGAGAACAACCTCGACGGCGGCGTGATCGACCTTCGACGCCACGGCCCGCACCCGCGCCACGAGCCGGTTCAGCGCCGGCTCCAGTGCGCCGCCCGAGAGCCGGGCGCCGGTCCGGGCCTCGACCGCCGCCAGCACGCGTTCCCGATCCACGAGCGCCCGGCGCCCCATCTCGGTGACGGAGAACACCTTCCGATCGCCCTCCGCCTCGGCCCGGATGAGTCCCTCGGCCTCGAGCCCGCTGAGGGCGGGGTAGATGCTGCCCGGCGACGGCGTGTATGCCGGACCGAAGAGCACCTCGAGTTCGTTCATGAGGTCGTAGCCGTGCTGGGGGCGCTGAGCCAGCAGCGCGAGCAGGACCAGGTGCAGCTCGCCGGAGCGGAAGAACCTCCGGCCCCGCCGCCCGTGCCACTCGTGGTCGTGGAGCCCATGGTGCTCGTGGTCGTGCCAGTGTCGTGCCATATCGTTGACCTACGTTATATATCGAAGCCTTACGAAACGCAACGTGACGGAGGTCACGCGCACGCTCCGCGGGCACCTGGATCCGGGGTCGCTACGCTCCCTCTCCCAATGGACTTCGATACCTACGACGCCGCCGAATTCGCCTCCGAGCTGGCCCATGCGAACGACAACCACGACATCGGCACCCGCCTCCTGTTCGAGAACGACCGCGTCCGCGTGTGGGAGATCGACCTTCCTGCCGGAGCGCGGGCACCGTTCCACACGCACGCCCACCCCTACTTCTTCGTCTGCGTCGCAGCCGGCCGATCCCTGAGCCGGTTCTCCGACGGAACGGCGGTGGCGATCGACTACGACGTCGGCGACACGTGGTTCGACGAGCTCACCGGCGGGCCCCAGGTCCACGACCTCGAGAACGTGGGCGACACGAGCTTGCGCTTCACGACGGTGGAATTGCTGTCCGGCTGACCTCTGCTCATTGTCAAGTATTCAAGTAAATACTTGACAATGAGCAGAGCCTCCCGCGAAGATGCCGCCAGAACCACATCGAGGAAGGGGGCCGCCATGGGGGCCGAGGGAAGCACGACCGCAGTCATTCAAGCGCCGGCGGGAGCGGTCTTCGATGCCATCACCGACATCGCCCGCCTGCCGGAATGGAACGAGATCATGACCCGGGTGACCGACGCGCCCGAGACGCTCGAGCCCGGAAGCGAATGGGTGGTGGAATTCAAGGCCATGGGCTCGAGCTGGTTGAGCCGGTCGCGGGCCGAGGTGGTCGATCGCGACGGGGGCCGGTTCGCCTACCGCTCGATGACCCACGATGGAAATCCGTCGTACGCCATCTGGACGTGGGAGCTCGACGGCACCGGGGACAGCACACGAGTCACGGTGAGCTGGGACCTGCACCCAGCGACCTTCTGGCGCCGGGTCCTCCTCGCCCGCATCCGGGCCCGCCAGCTCAAGAAGGAGATCCCTGCTTCCCTCGCCGCCCTCGAGCGGGTAGCCGCACCGTCAGAACCGTCCCCGAACTAGTTGCCAAAACCTCGCGTCGGGCGCGAGTTGCCGGAAGTAACGGCGGGGTCTGCTGGAGCGTCGTCTGACTCGAAGGCGTCGTCGGGGTGGATGCCGGGCGGGAGGTCGTCACCTCGGAAGAGATTCCAGGCCGCGCTCGTACGGGTCAGGGCGTCGTTGGCCAAAAGGACCGCCCCCGCCGTCCACGGCGGGACCCGGCCCGGCCAGTGGACGTCGTCGGGGAACACCCACCCCTCCTGGTAGGACCCGTCGGCCTGGCGAAGGAACTGCACGGCGTCGAACACCGCCCGAGCGGTGGCCACGTCGTCCACGGCGTCGAGGGCGAGCACCAGCTCACACGTCTCGGCCGCCGTCACCCACGACTGATCGACCACGCACCGACAACCGCGCCCGTCGACGACCCAGGTGTCCCAACCGGCCTTGAGCCGCAGGACGGCGTCCTCGCCCCGGATCACGCCACAGAGGACGGGGTAGTACCAGTCCATCGCCCACCGGGGCTTGGGCCAGAACGCCTCGTGCTCCCGATAGCGGATGGCGTGGGCCACCATGCCGATCGACAGCTCCCAGTCCGGACGCTCCTCCCCGAGGGCCTCAGCCACCGCCACCGCGCAACGGAGGCTCATGTGGATGCTCGATGACGCCGTGAGCAGGGCCCGGCGATCGATCGAGCCGCCGGAGTGGCGCATCCAGGCGATCTCGCCGCCCGGCGCCTGCACGTCGAGGACGTAGTCGATCGCCCGCTCGACCACCGGCCACATCTCGTGGAGAAACCCCACGTCGCGAGTCAGGAGGTAGTGGTGCCAGGTGCCCACGGCGACGTAGGCGCACATGTTCGTGTCGGCGTCGGGGTTCTCGACCCGCCCGTCCCAGTCGTATTTCTCGGCCCACGATCCGTCGGCGCGCTGGGCGGCCACGAGCCATTCGTACGCCCGCTCGGCGGCCTCCCGCTGGCCCGCCAGCGCCAGCCCCATGGCACCCTCGACGTGGTTCCAGGCGTCGGTGTGCTGGTCGGCGTGCCACGGCAGCCGCCCGTCGGGCCGCTGCATGGCGGCGACGGCCTCGCCCGTCTGCGCCACCTGGGCGCCCGTGAGCCCGGCCCAGGTCGTGCTCATGCGCGCGCCTCCGCGCCCAGGAGCTGGGCCGGCCTGGTCAGGTACACGACCAGGCTCTTGCCGATGAACGGCGTGAGCGCTGCCTCCGCCACCCGAGTCGGGAGCGGACGCTTCACGATGTCCCACACCAGAAGGCGGTGATAGAGGCGCACGGGGAGGAACTCGTCGTTGCCGACTCCCACCGCGCACTTGAGCCACCAGTAGGGGCTGTGGAGCCCGTGGGCGTGGTGAGCGCCGAACGGCACGAGATCCGACCGGCGCAGCCGCTCGACCAGCTCGGAGCGCCGATAGATGCGAACGTGACCGCCCGGGGTCTCGTGGTAGTTGGAGTCGAGCGCCCAGCACACGAGCTCGGGGAAGAAGCGCGGCACCGTCACCGCGATGGCACCGCCCGGCTTCAGGACCCGAGCAAGCTCCCGCATGGCGGCCTCGTCATCGCTGATGTGCTCGAGAACCTCGGAGGCAACGATGCGATCGAAGGTGGCGTCGGGGAAGGGAAGGCTGAGGCCGTCGCCACGCACCGCCGTCGCCGACGCCGACTCGTTGGTCTCCCCTGCCTCAAACATGGCGGCGAACGTGTTTCTGACGTCCTTGAGTTCGGTGTCGTCCATGTCCAGGGCGACGACGTGGCCGCCGCGCCGGTAGATCTCGAAGGCGTGGCGGCCGGCCCCGCACCCGAGGTCGAGCACCCGGTCGCCGGGCCGGAGGCCCAGGCGGTCGAAGTTGACGGTCAGCACGCCAGTTCCTCTTCTTCCGGCTCCCCGGCAAGGGCCGACCGGCCGGCCAGCCTCTGCGAAAGCTCGACCGGGCCGGGTTCGAGCGGCCCGTCGAGGCCGGCGGTGTGGGCGATGACGGCCTGGTAGAAGTGAGCCGTCCCTTCGGCCGTCGCCCGCCAGGTGAAGCGGTCGAGCACACGGCGTCGGCCGGCGTCACCGATCCGGTCTCGGAGCGCCTGGTCATCGAGCGCGCCCCGGATGCCCGCCGCCAGCGCCTCGGCGTCACCAGAGGGCACGAGCAGCCCCGTCACGCCGTGCTCTCCCACCACCTCGGGGATGGCTCCTCCCGTCGTCCCCAAGAGGGGAACGCCGCAGGCCATGGCCTCCACGGCCGGAAGCGAGAATCCCTCGTAGAGCGACGGGACGACGGCCAGCTCGGCCTCGGCGTAGAGCTCGACCAACCGCTCGTCGTCGATGCCCCGCATGAAGCGCACGCAGTCATGGAGGCCGAGGCGGGTCACGGCCTTGGCCACCGCGCCGCCCTCGCGGGGCTTCCCGATCACGACAAGCTCGACGTCCCGCTCGGTGCGTACCTTGGCCAGGGCCTCGAGGAGGTAGACGAGCCCCTTCATCGGGACGTCGGAACTCGTGGTAGTCATCAGCCGCCCGGGCACCCGCTCGATGTGCGGGAGGGGCCGGAACCGCTCAACGTCCACCCCCACCGGGACGATGCCCATCCGCGCCGGGTCGACGTCGAGCTGGGCGGCGATGTCGCGGCGGGACGATTCCGAGACCGTCACGATGTGATCAAGCTTGCGGATGACCCGCTTCTGCATGTGCAGGAACGAGTACCAGCGCCGGAGCATCGTCTTGCGAAAGAGGTTGGGCGCGTGCTGGAGGTCGAGGTCG
This sequence comes from Actinomycetota bacterium, assembly GCA_016179865.1. Lineage (GTDB taxonomy): Bacteria > Actinomycetota > Acidimicrobiia > IMCC26256 > JACPCJ01 > JACPCJ01. Next base: position 9,421 of record JACPCJ010000047.1, read on the forward strand.
CGGTCAACGGTGATCGGGTGGTGCACCGTGGTCAGCAGGGGCCAGCCCGCCTTCTGGAACTTCACGATTCCGGGAGCGAGGCACTGGTTGTCGTGCACGAGGTCGAAGTCGTGACGGCGGTGGCGCAGGAGCTTCCAGAGGCGCTTGGCGTAGGTGCGGGGCTCGGGAAAGGCCCCCGTGCACATGACGAGGAACTCCTGGAAGTCGGTCCAGCTCCTGAACTCGTTGGGCCACGGCACCCGGAACGGATCGGGTTCGCGGTAGAGGTCGAGGCTCGGCACCTCCACGAGCTCGACGCCCTCGTCGAGGCGCGGGTATGGCTGGCCCGAGAACACCGTCACCCGATGGCCAAGCTCGGTGAGTTCGCGACTCAGGTAGCGGGTGTAGACCCCCTGGCCGCCCGACAGCGGGTTGCCGCGGTACGCCAAGAGCGCGACGCGCAGGGAAGAAGGGGAAGCTGGGGCCATGGGAAGCGGCAACGATAGGCCAGAAGTTGACCAAACGGTCAAGCAACGGAAGGGTTAGGGGTATGGACTTCGCCTACTCCCCCAAAGCCGAGGAGCTCCAGAAGAAGCTCCAAGACTTCGTGGACTCGCACGCCTACCCGGCCGAGCCGGTCTACTTCCGCCAGATCGAGGAATCCGGCGACCACCACTTCCACCCCCCGGTGATGGAGGAACTCAAGGCCGAAGCCCGTTCCCGGGGCCTGTGGAACCTGTTTCTCCCTGAGGAAAGGTGGGGCGCGGGCCTCACGAACCTCGAATACGCCCCGCTGGCCGAGATCATGGGCCGGAGCCCGCTGGCGTCAGAGGCCACCAACTGTGCGGCGCCCGACACCGGCAACATGGAGATCCTGGCCGAGTTCGGCACACCCGAACAGCAGGACCGGTGGCTGGTGCCACTTCTCGAAGGCGAGATCCGGTCGTGCTTCTCGATGACGGAACCCGACGTTGCTTCGTCCGACGCCACCAACATCCGGACGCGCATCGCCCGCGAGGGTGACGAGTACGTCATCCAGGGGCGGAAATGGTTCAGCAGCGGCGCCATGAGCGACCGCTGCAAGGTCGCGATCGTGATGGGCGTCACCGACCCCGACGCCGACCCCTACCACCGCCAGTCGATGGTCCTCGTCCCCCTCGACGCCCCCGGGGTGAAGGTCGAGCGGAACCTGTCGGTGTTCGGCTACGAGCACGGCGGAGGGCACGCCGAGATCCACTACGACGACGTGCGGGTCCCGGCGTCCAGCCTCTTGGGCGACGAGGGCGGCGGGTTCGCCATCGCCCAGGCCCGCCTGGGCCCCGGCCGGATCCACCACTGCATGCGCACCATCGGGGTGGCGGAGCGGGCCTTCGAACTCATGTGCCGCCGCGCCCACGAGCGCGCCCCCTTCGGCAAGCCGCTGGCCGAGCAGGGGGTGATCCGAGAGTGGATCGCCGACTCCCGCATCAAGATCGAGCAGGCCCGGCTGCTGGTGCTCAAGGCGGCCTTGCTCATGGACACCGTCGGGAAGAAGGGCGCCCGGATCGAGATCAGCGCCATCAAGGTGGCGGCGGTCGAGGCGGCCGAGTTCGTGCTCGACAAGGCGATCCAGGTGCACGGCGGTGCAGGGGTCACCCAGGACTTCCCCCTGGCGGCCATGTTCGCCGGCGTGCGCACCCTGCGTTTCGCCGACGGCCCCGACGAGGTACACCGGATGGTGATCGCCCGGCGCGAGCTCGCCCGCTTCGCGCCCACCGAACCGCCCACTTCCTGAGGAGGACGACTGCACATGACGACATGGAGCGAGATGGTGTCGGCGGCCAAGGCGAAGATCGAGAACCTGTCGGCCGCGCAGGTCGCCGAGGGTCCATCCACGTGCCCCGGGGATTGCTCGAGCTGCGCGCCGACCCGACGAGCTCCGGGCACGTCGACGCCCTCGACCCCGCCAAACGCGTCATCCTGCACTGCGCCGGCGGGGGCCGCTCGGCGCTCGGGGTCCTCACCCTGAAGGAGCTGGGTTACGAGAACGTGGCCCACCTCGACGGCGGCTTCGGGGCCTGGGCCCAGGAAGGCCGCCCGATCGAACGCCGGTAGGCGCCGCCCGGTCAGGCGTCCTTCGTCGCCTCGATGAAGGCGAGGATCACCTGCGCGAGCTCCTCCCCCTTGTCCTCTTGGAGGAAGTGGCCCGCGCCGGCGATGGTGGTGTGGGCCAGTCCACTCGCCCCCGGGATGCGCTCCTGCAGCGCCCGGTCGGCTCCCGCCGTGATGGGGTCTGAATCGCCGAAGGCGGTCAGGAAGGGCTTGTCGAACTGCGCCAACGATTCCCACGCCTTCCGATTGGGCTCGGACGCGGGATCGTCGGGTGAGATCGGCACGAGCACGGGGAACTGGCGGGCGCCCTCTTTGTAGGTCTCGTCGGGGAACGGGGCGTCGTAAGCGGCGATGACGTCGTCGGGGAGGTCGGTCGCGCACCCCCCGTTGACGATCCGGCCGACGGGGAACTCCGGCGTCTCCTGCGAAAACTGCCGCCAGGCGAGAAAGGCGTCACTCGCCTTCCCATCGCCGGTGGGGAGGAATCCGTTCCCGATCACCACACGTCGGAAGCGCTCTGGATGCTCGGCCACGAGGCGCAGGCCGATGAGCGAGCCCCAGTCCTGGCCGAAGAAGGTGACACCGTCGAGGCCAATGGCCTCGACGGTCTCCCACATCCAGTCGACGTGGCGCTGGTACGTGTAGTCGTCGCGCGAGGCGGGCTTGTCGGAGCGCCCAAATCCGACGAGGTCGGGGGCGATCACCCGATGCCCCGCGTCGGCCAGCGGGCTGATCATCTTGCGGTAGAGGTACGACCAGCTCGGCTCGCCGTGGAGGAGCAGAACGGTCTCGGCGGCGTCGGCCGGGCCTTCGTCGACGTAATGGACGCGGATCTCGCCCGCCACCTCCACGTAGTGGGTGGCGAATGAATATCCGGGGAGACTGGCGAATCGGTCGTCGGGCGAGCGTAGGAGGTCCATGCCAGGGAACGCTAGCCCCGGGAGAAGTACACCTCTCCGGTCAGCTCGTACTCGCCGTACTCCTCGCCGAGAGGAATCGTCGTCGCGACCTCGGCCGACTCACCCGGCTCGAGTTGGGTGACGGAGCGATCGGATGGCTCGAAGGTCTTCCACACCAGCCCGCCTTTGAACGCGTCCACTGTGACGGTCAGGCCGTCCTCGAAAATGATCGCCCGGTCGGTGCCGTTCTCCACCCGAGCCGAGATCCGGGCCTCGTCACCCTCGGGCGTGCCGGTCACCGTGAGTGTGACCTCACCCTCACCCCGCACGATGACGGTGGCCGACCCGGCCACGTGGTCTCGCGGGTCCTCGGCGTAGACGAAGAACGCGCCGCCCTCCGTCGCCGCCACCTCGAGCGGGCCGTCGGATCGGGGCCGGCGCTGTTCGGTCATCCCCAGAACCTCCGCGGACTCATCGTCGGGGGAGGACCCGCCGCCGGAGAGGACGACGACCGTAAGGGCGACGAACAGCAGCGACGCGGCGAGGCCGAGCGCGGCCACGGTCCGCAGGGCCACGGCGTGATCGCCGCGGGGCGCTGAACTCCGGTGAAGAAGGTGCACGGGTTCTCCGGTCGGTCCCCTCAGGATTCTCCACCGGCGGGTCTGATTCCCGTCGCCAGCGCAAGCTCCGTCCCATTTCGGGCGGTACCGTGCCCGCTCATGAACGCACTCGAGCTCTCGGACAAGCTCTGGAACGGCGAGATCGACGCCCCCGCGTCGCTCGCCACCGGCGATCTCGCCGGCGCGAGAGAGGAGCGGAATCCCTTCGTGCCCCTCGGAGCCCTCACCGAGGTGGCGGCGCACACGGCCTTCGTGAGCTCGTTCGCCAACTCGTGCGTGTTCGACACCGAGGGCGGCCTCGTCATGGTGGACACCGGAGCCCCCTTCGCGGCGCGCGGCATCCACACGATGATCCGCACCTGGTCGCCGGCTCGCCTGGACACCGCCGTCTACTCCCACGGCCACATCGACCACGTCTTCGGCGTCCCGGTGTTCGAGGAGGAGGCGGTGGCGGAGGGATGGGCTCCGCCCCGCGCCGTAGCCCACGAGGCGATGCCGGCTCGGTTCGACCGCTACATCCTGACGGCCGGGTACAACGGCGTCATCAACTCCCGCCAGTTCGGAGCCGACGTGCCCTGGCCCACCGAGTACCGGTACCCGGACGAGACCTACCGGGACCGGCTCGACCTCGACATCGGTGGCGAGCGCTTCGAGCTCCACCACGCGCGGGGTGAGACCGACGACCACACGTGGACGTACGTGCCCGGAAGGAAGGTGCTCTGCACCGGCGACCTCGTCATCTGGTGCGTCCCCAACGCCGGGAACCCGCAGAAGGTGCAGCGGTACGCGCGGGAGTGGTCAGTGGCGCTGCGCGAGATGGCGGGGCTGGGCGCCGAGTTCCTCCTGCCCGGCCACGGACTCCCCGTCGCCGGCGCCGATCGGGTTCAGACCATCCTCACCGACACCGCCGACCTCCTCGACCACCTGCACGACGAGACCGTCCGCATGATGAACGAGGGCGCGTCCCTAAACACGATCCTTCACGAGGTCCAGGCACCGTCGCACCTGCTAGAGAAGCCCTACCTCCGACCCATCTACGACGACCCTGAGTTCGTGGTCCGGAACGTGTGGCGCTTGTACGGAGGCTGGTACGACTTCGACCCCGCCAACCTCAAGCCCGCCCGGTCGGGCGAACTCGGCGCCGAGGTCGCCGCCCTCGCCGGGGGCGTCTCCCGTCTTGCCGAGCGGGCGCGGGAGCTGGCGGCCGAGGGCCAGCTTCGCCTCGCCGCTCATCTGGTGGAGTTCGCCGCCGCGGCCGCACCCGACGACGCCGAGGTCCACCGCGCCCGGGCTGAGGTGTACGAGGCCCGAGTCGAAGCCGAGCCGGCCCTCATGGCCAAGGGCGTCTTCGGGGCCGCCGCCCGGGATTCACGAGCCAAGGCGGACGACGGCGCCTGACTTCCTGCGTCTGCGTTGCGTTAGGCGCGTATACGCGTCGTAACGCGACACAGACGCTGAATCAGGGGCCGGCGAAGCGGCGGATGATGGCCTCGCGGGCGCGGGTGGGCACGGCCCGCGTCATGGCGGCCATGGCGTAGGCGTCCTTTCCCACCACGTAACGGGACCGCGGCCGTCGGGCGAAGAGTGCGTGCTCAACGGCCTTGGCCACCGCCTCGGGCCCGATGGCGTTGCGGTCCTGCATTTCGATGCCCTTGCGGATGGCGGCAATGTGCTCGGCGTAGCGCTCGTGGGCCTCGGCCGGGAGCTCGCGATCGAGCCGGTCGGCGGTCTCTCGCCCCTTGTCCCAGATCGCGGTACGGATGGCCCCGGGCTCCACGACGGCCACGTGCATACCCCACGGGTGCAACTCCATGCGCAGGGCCTCGCCGATCCCCTCGATGGCGAACTTGGACGCGTTGTAGGGGCCCATGAGCGGCGTGGCCACCCGACCGCCGATGGAGCCGATGAACACCACTCGGCCTCGGTCCTTGCGCAGCAATGAGAGGACGGCCTTGGTGATCGCCACCTGGCCGATGACGTTCACCTCGATCTGGTCCCGCCACTCATCGATCGGGAGGTACTCGAGGGGGCCGCCTCGGGCGACGCCGGCGTTGTTGACGAGCCCGGCCAGGGATCCGACGTCGGCCTCGATGGTCTTGGCCGCCGTTTCGATCTGCGCCTCGTCGGTGACGTCGAGGAACAGCGGGGTCAGCCGGTCCGACGCCTTGCGCCGCAAACTTTCGGCATCCTCCTCCTTGCGTACCCCGGCAAACACCCGATGGCCCTTGGCGTCCAGATGCAGAGCGCACGCCTCGCCGATCCCCGTCGAGGCCCCGGTGATGAGAACGGTCTTCGTCATGGTGCCCAGACTTCCCCCCGACCCCAGCCGGGTCAAGCGGGGGGGCGTCAGTTGTTGAAGCCGGGCTCGCTTGGCGGCGGCACCTCTTCCTCGATCCCGGTGACCGCGGCGGCGTGGTGCAGCACCATCTTCCACTCACGACCCTGGCGCACAAACACGTTGACGGCCTCGGCGGTGGCGTCGCCGAGCAGACTCTCGGCCACCGAACCGCCGTGCGTCTGGTGGGCCTGGAGCACGTTCTCCTCCACCACGACCCAGGCCACTTCCCCCTGCACGTTCACGCGTTCCTCGGTCAGGAAGAACTGGATGAACGGGGTCTTGGCGAAGATCGACTCGAAGGAAGCCACGATCTGGCTCCAGCCCCGGAGCGTGGGCCAGCCGGGGTGCGTACACGTCGCCCGCTCGCTCTGCTCCCAGACCCCGGCCAGGGCGGCCAGGTCTCGCGCCTCGAAGGCCTCGTAGAAGGCTTGGTTGGCCTCGGCGACGGCCTTCTCGTCCTCCGTCACGGGATCCATGGTCCCACACCCCGCGTGGGCCCGCGTCCGGAGGCCCTCCTCGACGGCGTCCTAGAGTCCGCGACCGTGCACACCGAGCGCTTCGACGCCGGCGGCGTCTCACTGGCCGTCCATACCTGGGGTGACGCCGATCCCGACGCCGACGCCCGGCCCGTCCTCCTCTCGCACTGCACCGGGTTCCACGGGGTCGCCTGGCGGCCGGTGGCCCGTCTCCTCGGAGAGGCGGGCTTCGCCGTGTGGTCGTTCGACTTCCGCGGCCACGGGGACTCCGACGTACCCGACATCGAGTACGACTGGCTCCTGTTCGGTGACGACGTCCTGGCCGTCGTCGACCACCTCGGCCTCGGACTCCGACCCGACCTCGCCGGCGTCGGACACTCGAAGGGGGCGGCGGCGCTGGTGCTGGCCGAGGCCAGCCGCCCGGGGACCTTCGAGCGGCTTTGGCTCTACGAGCCCGTCATCTTCCCCGGCGACCCGCCTCCTGGCCCATCACCGGGGAACACGCTCGCCGAGGGGGCGCGCCGGCGCCGGAGCACGTTCGGCTCGCTCGACGAGGCCTTCGAAAACTTCGCCGCCAAGTCGCCCTTCAACGTGCTGGCCCCTGAGGCACTGCGGGCCTACGTCGACCATGGCCTGCGTCAGCGGGACGATGGCCAGTGGGAGCTGAAGTGCCCGGGCGAAATCGAGGCTCGCATGTACGAGATGGGGTCGGCCCACGAGGGCTACCGGCGGCTCTCCGATCTGGCGTGCCCGGCCATGTTCGTGTCAGGAGCCGACACGAACGCCATGCCGGCGGCGTTCTGCCAGCCACTGTCGGAGCGGGCACCCCAGGGCGAGTTCCAGCTCGCCCCCGGCCTCGGACACTTCGGGCCCATGCAAGACCCGGACGCCATCGCCGCTGCCGTCGTGGAGTTCCTAGGGGCCTAACGGCCGGTGCTTCCTGTCATGACGCGCTGCGCAACAGCGCGTCATGACAGGAAGCACGACCGATGGGTCAGCCGTCGGCCTTGAAGCCCGCCAGCACCCCCGCCCACCGGTCAGGATCGGCCTGATACGGCGCGTAGAAGCTCACACGGTCAATCAAGTCACCGAACCGATCGAGCACCAGTCCCGGGAGCTGCTCCGGGAGACCCTGCACGGCGAAGGCGTCGAGGATCTCGTCGTCGACCAGTGCCCCCATGTCGGCCCACTTCCCCTCCTTCGACAGGCGGTTGAGCTCTCCTTGGAGGTCACCCCACCCGTGGGCCTCCAGGACGCCGCGGTAAGCAGGAGTCGAGCCATAGAAGGCGAGCTGCTGGCGTACGCCGGCCGCCGCAGTTGCCACCTCTTCCTCGGTGTCACCCGTGACCATGAAGATCGGGTAGGCGACCTCGAAGTCGGCGCGGCTCCGACCCGACTTCGCCATCCCGCGTTCGAGGGCGGGGAGGGTGGTTTCCCGGAAGTACTTCTCGGTCGTGAAGCCGTGCACGAGCAGTCCGTCGCACACCTCGCCCGCAACCTCGGTCATCTGGGGCCCGACGGCTGCGACGTACACCTTGGGGGGGCCGTACGGGTTGGGGCCCGGGTTGAAGAACGGCGTCATGAGTGTGTGTTGGTAGAAGTCGCCCCGGAAGTCGAGCGGGACGCCGTCGTTCCAGGTCGCCCAAATGGCGCGCAGGGCGAGGACGAACTCCCGCATCCGGGCCGCCGGGTGCGACCACGGCATGGAGAAGCGCTTCTCGATGTGGGGCTTGATCTGGCTTCCAAGCCCGAGGGCGAAGCGGCCCCCCGAGAAGAGGTGCAGGTCGTTGGCAACCGTGGCGAGCTGCATCGGGTTGCGGGAAAAGGCAACGGCGATGCCGGTGGCCAGCTGCACCCGCTCGGTCTGGTCGGCGGCGAGCAGGAGCGGGAAGAACGGATCGTGCGACGTCTCGGCCGCGATCAGGCCGTCGTACCCGAGGGCCTCGAGCTCCCCCGCCTTGTTGGCTACCCCGCCGAGGTCGGGCGTGATCCCAGCATCAACCAGCATTGGTAGTCAGGGGCGCAGTGCTCGCAGAGCGAGCCTGGTTCCCCATCCCCCTTTCAATCCGTACGTGCGGTTTTCCCGCATACGGCTTACCGACG
>JACPCJ010000048.1 GCA_016179865.1 Actinomycetota bacterium
TCACGGTGTGGGCCGAACTCGCCCGGGGCCTGGGGGGCTTGGCGGTTGGGGTCGCCGCCGCCACCGGCGCCCGCCAGTCGATCGCGGCGCGTATCGCCGCCGCCGCCACGGCCCTCCTTCTCGTCGTCGTGCTCGTTCTCTCCGCCGCCCTGTCGGTGGTCGTGACCGGCAACATCTCCGACGAGGCGCTTCGTCGCGCCGAGGACCGCGCCGCCTCGCGCGCCACGTTCGTTGCCGGACGGGCCGACGATGCCGCCGGGCAGTCCGACGTCGTCGTGAGCGTGCTCTCGGGCGCAGAGGTCTTCCGCGACGCCGTCCGCAGCGACCAGTACGACGCCGTGCAGGGGGCGCTTGAAGGCCTGCTGTCGATCTACCGCCAGGTCGACTTCATGTCGTTCGTCGACTCGGCTGGGCGGGCCCGGGTCGGCGTGGGCGTCGACCAGAGCGACTTCGTCGAGCTGGCCGGAAGCACGGCCGTGAGCGACGCCATCGCCGGCAACGCCGCCGCGTCCGTCGACATCGTGGGGAGCGGCCTCATGGCGCTCGGGGCCATTCCCGTCTCGGTGCCGGACGCCCGGGGTGCGCCCCAACAGGTCGGTGCCGTGGTGACCGGCTTCCGCATCGACGCCGCGGTACTTGAGGAGTTGCTCCAAGAAGAGCGCGGGACGTCGTTTGCCGTCATCACCCGTGACCGGGTGCTGGCGAGCACGGGTGAGCGCCCGCCCGACTCGGTGCGCGACGTCGTCGGCCCGGCATTGGCCCCCGACGTCGCCCGCCGGGTGCTGGCCACGGGGTCGCCGCTGGCGAGCCAGACGACGGTGCGAGGCGGCGACGCCTTCGTCGCCGTCGCTCCGATCATGGCGAGCGACGGGCGCACGGTGGCGGCCTTCTCCGTCAACATCGACACCGACCTGGTCGACGACACCCTGGCGTCTCTGTTCCGCACCCTCTTCCTGGTGGCCCTTGGCGCCACCGCCGTGGCCTTCCTCTTCGCCACCTCGGGGGGTGCCCGTGTGACGGCGCCGCTGCGCCGGCTGACGGTGGCGGCTGAGCGGGTGGCCTCGGGCGATCTCACCGCTCGCGCCGAGGTGGAGTCTGAAGACGAACTCGGGACGCTCGGGGCGTCCTTCGACACCATGACGGCCTCGATCGAGGGGATGACCCGCGAGATCCGTGAGGCGGCGGCGCAGACGGCCGCCATCCTTTCCGGGATGGCCGACGGCCTGGTCGCCGCCGATCCCGAGGGTCGGGTCGTGGCCCTGAACCCCGCCGCCGAGCGGATGCTCGGTACCAAGGAGGCGCGGGCGTTGGGCAAGCCCGTCGCGGCGCTCGTCAGGGGAACGGAGAACTCGGGGCGTCCTCTGGAGGAACGACTCGCCGCCGAGATGCGGCGTCCGTGGTCGGTGCATGGTCGCGTGTCGCGGCGCCGGGGCGAGCTGGCGGTGGCGATCTCAGGCGCCCCCATCGCCGACGACCGGGGAGACCTGATCGGGCGCGTCTACGTGATGCGTGACATCCAGCGCGAGGCCGAGGTCGAGGCCATGAAGTCGGAGTTCCTGGCCAACATCAGCCACGAACTGCGGACCCCGCTCACGCCGATCAAGGGCTACGTCGAGGTGATGCTCGCCCGTGACGTGCCGAAGTCGCGCCAGCGCCAGTTCCTCGGCACGATCCTGGAGAGCGCCGAGCGCCTCGAGCGCTACGTCGACATGCTCGTGAACTTCTCGGCCATGGAGGCGGGTCGCTTCGAGCTCCAGACGAGCGAGGTCGACGTCGGCGCGCTCGTGCGGCGCGTGGTCGAGCGGTGGCGGTCGAAGACCCGCGCCCACCGCTTCGCGCTGGCGGCCGCCGCTCGGCTGCCGCGCGTGACCGCCGACGAGCGGCTCCTCGAGCGGGCCGTCAACGAGATCGTTGACAACGCGGTCAAGTACTCGCCCAATGGCGGGCCGATCGAGGTTTCGACGCGGATCAGAGGGACGGGCACGGGACGGCGCGTCGAGATCGTGGTTGCCGACCGCGGCATCGGCGTCGAGGCCGCCGACCTCGACGCCATCTTCGCCGACTTCTCTCAGGTCGACGGCTCGTCGACGCGCCGCTTCGGCGGTCTCGGACTCGGCCTTTCCTTCGTGCACCGGGTGGTGCGGGCCCATCAGGGCACGCTCGAAGCCGCGTCGACGCCCGGAGCCGGCAGCACGTTCACGATCGCCCTGCCGCCGAGCACCCGCACGGCGCGCCCGAGCTCGAAGTCGACCCGGGTACGGGTGTCCCGGGAGGCTCGGGCACCTGCGCCCCGGGGGACTCGGCGAACTCGGGGGCGCACTTGACCCGGGGCGTTCCGGCGTGGCTGCGCTCGCTCGCCGAGCGGGCTGGCCGTGATCGTCCGATCGCCGTCGCCGTCGCCCTGTCGGTGGCCCTGGTGGCGGTTGGGCTCGCCACCGTCGTCATCCGGAATCGCGGCAACGACCTCGCCCCCGGCCAGGCTCGCATGGCCGCGGAGGGGGTCGTGGAAGCGTCGTTCGGCGGCGCCGACTTCACCGAGGTGGAGGACGAAGCCACGCTGTCTCGCGGCGACCGGGTCCGGGTGAAGTCGGGTCGCGCCGCCCTCGAGTTCGCGGGGGGGATGGACGCCGAACTCCGGACGGGCAGCGCGGTGACCGTCGGCGGAGCCGAGGGCGCCGTACTCCGCCTCGATCGCGGTGATCTCCTGGTGGAGGCGTCCGACTCCGGCGCGGTCGTCGATGGCGAGTCGGCGCACGTGACCGTCAAGTCGGGCGCCTCGAAGCTTCGTCGTTCGGCCTCGTTGGTCCTGGGCGTGTACGACGGGGACGCGGTGCTGGTGGGTGCCGGCCGCTCGCTCGCCGTCGACCGCTACCGCCAGGCCGCCGTCGTGGGTCAGGGTCGGCTCCCGCGGGAAACTCGGCCCTTGGTGATCGACGAGGGCGACGAATGGGACCGGCGCTTCCTCGGCTCTGTGCTCGAACTCGATCGCCGCCTGGTGGCGTTCGGCCGGGGCTTCGAGGTACTGCTGCCCGACGAGGGCAGCGGAACGCCCTCCCTGTACCGCCGCCTGCTTCCGAGCCTGGAGGGCGAACCCCTGACGGCGCCGCTGCTTGCCGGCCGCTCCGCTGGGGAGAACCTGATCGGCTTGGCGCTCGTGGCCCTCGGGGAGGGGGCGTTCCAAGAACGGTTCGACGCCGTGTTCGACTTCCGTGACGCCGGGGCCCGGTGGGGGTTGGTTGCCGCTGACCTGGGGTACGAGGCTCCCGACGTGGTGGCGGCGGTCGAGGCGGCGATCGACCGTGCTCCGCTGCCCGTGGCGGTGCCCGAGGGCCCCGTCGCCGCGCCCGGGGCTGAGGGGCCGAGCAGCGGAGGGGGAACCCCCAGCCGGGCGGGGGCGGTGGGGGCAACCCGACGACCACGACGACGAGCGGGGGCTCGACCATCCCGACCCTCCCCGGGGGCTCGACCACGACCACCAGCCCGACGCCGCCACCCACACAACCGTGCATCCCGATTCCCGGCGGACTCTGCATCCCGGTGTAGCTCGACCCGGCTGATCTGGAAGACTCAGAGCGGTGAAGATCCTGGTCGTTGACGACGAGCCCGAAATCAGGGGGCTGTGCCGCGTGAATCTGGAGTTTGCCGGGCACGAGGTCGTCGAGGCCGGGAACGGTTCCGAAGCGATCGAGGCGCTCAAGGAGGACCGGCCCGACTTCGTCTTCCTCGACTTGATGATGCCCGACGTCGACGGGTGGGAAGTCCTGCGGGTGCTCCGCAACCAAGAGTCGACGTCCGACGTACCTGTGGTCCTCCTCACGGCGAGGGCAGGTGAGGAAGATCAGATCCGCGGCTGGGAAGAGGGGATCTTCGACTACATCGTCAAGCCCTTCAACCCCCTGAGCCTGGCCGAATGGGTCGAGCAGGCGTACGACCCCGCCGGTCAGGGCATCGCCGAACACCGGCGGGAGCAGGCGCTGGCTCAGCTCCGATTTCTCCAGAACCTGCGCTGAGCCCGTCTGTGTCGCGTTTCGCACCTCAGGGGTGGGCGCGACACAGACACCCCCGAAAGGCCATCCCTCGTCAAGCTGCCGTCTGCCCCCTACCATTTCGCCGCAGGACCCCGCGATGGGGCGAGGGAACATGACCCAACAGGATCGCCAGCCGCGGCTCATCCGGAGTACGCCGCGGTTGACACGCGACGAGATCGTCAACCAGAGCTTTCCCCAGGCGTTTCGGGGCCTGGCCGAGCCGGGCGTCCGTGCGTTTCTCCGGCGCGTCGCCGATGAGTTCGAAGCGCTCCGGTCGCGCCACGACGAGCTCTTCGGCGAGATCGAGCAGCTCGAGGCGCGTCTGAACGAGACCCGAGCCGTCGAAGAACAAGACCTCATGGGCGCGCTGGGAGAGGAGACGGCGCGCGTCCTGCGTTCGGCCAAGGAGTCGGCCGAAGAGATCCGGCGGGTCGCCGACGAGAAGGCCACCGAACTCGTCCACGCCGCCCATGAGGAGGCCCGCGTCCTTGAGGAGCAGGCCGAACAGGGTGCGGCCGAGCGCACCCGGCAAGCGGATGAGGCTGCCGCCGAGCTGCTGCGCGAGGCGGAACGGCTGGCCCGTGAGATTCAAGAGGGCGCCGAAGCGAGGGTGGCGGAGTTCGAGGCCCAGGCCCAGGTCGACGCCAAAACCGAGTTGGAGTCAACCCGCCGCCGGAGCCGCGAACTCCTGGCCGAGGCGCAGGCGACTCGTGACCGCACGCTCCACGAACTGACCCGCCGCCGGGAGGCGCTGGAAGTGCAGATAGAGGGGCTGCGGGCGGGCAGGGACCGGCTCCTCGAGGCTTACCGGGTCGTCAAGCGCACCCTCGAAGACGCCACCGAGGCGCTGCGAGTCAGTGACGCCCGACCGGCGGGCGAGACTCGGCGGCCCCGGGTCGTCAGCCCCGCACTCCCGCCCCAACACGACGTGGTGATCGAAGCGCCGGAGCCTGAGGCGGCTCTGGAAGAAGCCGGCGCCGAAGCGCTGGTTGAACCGTCCCCCGAGGCGCCCGAGGAAGCCAGCGACCGAGCACGCCCCGCCACCCCACCTCGCGTGGCCGCTTTTTCTCTCGGGGAGCTTCCGGGCCATACCCCCGCGCCGCCGGCCCGAGAACCCGAACCCGAACCCGAACCGGAGCCGCCAGCCGGGTCGCCGGCCGAGGCTCCCGTCAGCGCAGACCACCGCTCACACGACGCCGGAGAGATCTTCGCCCGGCTCCGGGCCCAAGAAGACGAAGCCCCCGCGGTGGGTGAAGGCGCGGAGGCGTCGGCTGAGGGCCCTGGGTTAGAACCCGGCGAAGAATCCGCCGAAGCTCCGCAGGAGGAGCCGGCCGAACCCGTTGTCGCCGAGCGGACCCTGGCTCCCGCTCCCGACGCCAGTCTTCGCTCGAAGCGCGACTCTGCCCTCGAGCCGCTCGTCGAGGAGCTGGTCCGGGCGGTGAAGCGGGTGGTGCGTGACGAGCAGAACGTGGTGCTCCAGGCGGTGCGTGAGCACCGGGGAGCCCCGTCGGCCGACGACGTGCTGCCGAGCGTTTCCGATCAGGACGGCGCCTTCGCCGAGGCGACGGCCGACATCCTCAACGAGGCGTGCGCGGCCGGGGAGGCGCTGGCGCGAGAACTCAGCGCCAGCGGTGGAGCGAACGGCGACGGGGCCAAGCGGCGGGCTCGAGCCGCGGAGCTGGCGTCGGCGCTCGCCCGCGAGCTGATGGATCCGCTGCGGGGCAAACTCGGCGACGCCCTCCGCGAGGCGGCGTCGATGGACAAGGGCGCCATCGGCGAGCGGGTGCGGGCGCGCTACCGGGAGTGGAAGGGCCAGCGCATCGACAACGCGTGCCGTGACGCGCTGGCCGTGGCCTTCGTGCGTGGGCTCTACGACGCCGTGCCCGACGGTATGCCCCTGCGCTGGATCACCACCGACTCGTCGCCGTGCCCCGACTGCGCCGACAACGCCCTCGAGCAGGCCCCCCGCGGGATGAAGTTCCCCACCGGCCACGTGTTGCCCCCGGCGCACGCGGGTTGCCATTGCGTCGTGCTTCCGGCTGAGGCTCCCGCCCCGGCCGAAGTCGTCTGACGCGGGCCGTCCTTCCCGCCGCGCCCCGCTGTCCTAAGGTGCGGCCCGAGCGAGCGAGAGCGAGAGGGGCCGAGCGGCCCGGCCGAAGGCCAGGAGCGGAAAGATGCGAGTAGAGCGGATCGAGCCTCGGCGCCGCGGCCCGTCGCGTCGAGTGCGAATCACGCTGGCGGTCGCCGCCGCCGCCCTGCTCGTCGTTCTCCTCAGCCTGAGGGGGATCGCCCGCTTCTGGACCGACTACCTCTGGTTCGACAGCCTCGGCTTCGGCGACACGTGGGGCGAGCTGCTGCGGGCTCGCCTGGTGCCGTCGGTCGTCTTCATGGCCGTCTTCTTCGTCCTGCTGTTCGTCAACCTCGTCATCGCCGAGCGGCTTGCCCCCACCTTCGTTCCCGCCGGCCCTGAGGAAGAATTCGTGCAGCGCTACCGGGAGGTGGTTGGGCCGTACGCGGGTCGGATCCGGGCCGGGGTGGCGGTCCTCTTCGCTTTGATCGCGGGCGGGAACGTGGCCGGTCACTGGCACGACTGGATCCTGTTCCGGAACCGCGTCGACTTCGGGGTCAAGGATCCCCAGTTCGGTCGTGACGTCGGGTTCTACGTCTTCCAGCTCCCGTTCCTGAAGTTCGTCTTCGAGTGGGCCTTCACCAGCCTCATCGTCGTGCTCCTCGTGACGGCCGTCGCCCACTACCTGAACGGCGGCATTCGCGTGCGAAGCCCGTTCGAGAAGGTGACGCCGGCCGTGAAGGCGCACCTCTCCGTGCTCCTGGCGCTGATCGCCCTGGTGCGGCTCGCCGGCTACTGGCTGGAGCGGTTCGAGCTGAGCTTCTCGACCCGGGGGGCCGTCCACGGCGCCACCTACACCGACGTGAAGGCGCAGCTCCCTGCGCTCCAGATGCTCATGCTCATCTCAGCCGTCGGGGCGGGCCTGTTCATTTTCAACATCTGGCGCCGCGGCTGGGTGCTCCCGGCGCTCGGCGTGGGCCTCTGGTTCCTGGTGTCGCTGCTGCTGGGTGAGGCCTACCCCGCCGTCATCCAGCGCTTCCGGGTGGAGCCGAACGAATTCTCCCGCGAGGCGCCCTACATCGACCGCAACATCAAGGCGACCCGTGCGGCCTTCAACCTCGACGAGGTCGAGGTGGATGAGTTCAAGTACGAAGAGAACCTCACCGCCGAAACGGTGCAGCAGAACCAGGGCACGATCGCCAACGCCCGTCTGTGGGACCCGAACGTGCTGGAGAACACCTACGACCAGCTCCAGCGCATCCGCAACATCTACGACTTTCGCGACGTCGACGTAGACCGGTATTCCCTCGACGGCCAGGTGGTGCAGACCCTGCTTTCGGCACGAGAGATCAACCTCGAGGAGCTGCCCAACACGAGCTGGGTCAACCAGCACCTCGTGTTCACGCACGGGTACGGCCTGGTCATGTCGAGGGCCAGCTCCGTCACTGAGGACGGGCTCCCCGACTTCCTTGTGAAGGACATCCCGCCCGAGTCGGAGGCGGGGAAGATCGAGCGCCCGCAGGTCTACTTCGGCGAGGGGGCGGGCGGCTACACGATCGTCCGGACCAAGGAACGCGAGTTCGACTTCCCGAGGGCCGAGAGCGGCGGGACCGAAGACGTCACCACCCGGTACGAAGGCGGCGGCGGCATCGACGTGAGCGGCTTCCTCCGGCGGGCGGCGTTCGGGCTCCGGTTTGCCGACTTCCGCTTCTTCGTGTCGAGCGAGCTGACCGCCGAGAGCGTGGTGCTCTTCGAGCGCAACGTCCGGGAGCGGGTCGAGAAGGCCGCGCCCTTCCTTCGCTTCGACGCCGACCCCTACCCGGTGCTGGTCGGCGGGAAGCTCCTCTGGATGCTCGACGGCTACACGGCCACCGATCGCTACCCCTACTCACAAGCCATCGTCCCCGACCGGTTGCCCGCGGACAGCGGGCTGCACGACCGCGTCAACTACGTGCGCAACTCGGTGAAGGCGACGGTCAACGCCTACGACGGGACCGTGACCTTCTACGTGATCGACGACGAGGACCCGATCATTCGCGCCTACCGCAAGGCTTTCCCCGACCTCTTCACCGCCAAAGCGGAGATGCCCGACGCCCTGCGGGCGCACCTGCGCTACCCCGAGGATCTGTTCCGGGTGCAGACCGACCTCTACAGCACGTACCACATGACGCGGTCGCGGGAGTTCTACAACCGCTCCGACCAATGGGCCATCGCCACCGACCCGGCGTCGGGGCTCCAGACCACGGGCGATCAGATCCAGCCCGTCGACGCCAGCCAGACGACGGTCACGGCGGGAGGCCGGCCCCTCTCACAGGCCGAGCGCAGCCGCCAGCGGATGGATCCCTACTACCTCCTGATGCGACTACCCGACGAGGACAACGAGGCGTTCGTCCTCCTTCAGCCGTTCACGCCGCCCGCCAAGGGGCGCGAGCTCGGGAACCTGCTGTCGTTCATGGTGGCGAAGTCCGACCCCGACGAGTACGGGAAGCTGCGGGCGTTCGTGATGCCGCGGGGTGAGCAGGTGTTCGGGCCCAGCCAGGTCAACAACGAGGTGCTCGGCACGCCCGAGATCGCCCGTCAGTTCACGCTGCTCAGCCAGCGCGGTTCGCAGCTTCTCCAGGGCAATTTGCAGCTCATCCCGGTGGGCGACTCGATCCTGTACATCCGGCCCCTCTACGTGCAGGCCGAAGGCGAGACGCAGTTCCCGCAGCTCCAGTTCGTCATCGCCTTCTACGCCGGCGAGGCCGTCATCGACGCAACGCTCGACGGGGCGCTCGCCCAACTCTTCGAGGGCCTTGAACCACCCCCCGCACCCGCTCCCGAAGAGGGCGAGCCTGCACCCGAGGGCGAGGAGCCCACCGACGCCGACAAGCTGCGCCAGGCGCTCGACGAGGCCCGCAAGGCCATCGAAGAGCTCCAGCGCCAGCTCGAGGAGATCGGCAGCCTCGTCGGCGCAGGGGAGGGTGCGGAGGGCGGGGAGGACGTCGGCGAGACGACCACGACGTCCTCTGGGACTTCAACCACGACCTCGACCGCACCGTCCGCCGAGGCCTGACCGGTTTCCTGGCGTTTGCGTCGCGTTACGGCGCGCATACGCGCTCAACGCGACGCAGACGTTGGATCAGGCGGTGCGGCGGGTCTCCAGGTCGGAGAGGGCCTCGGAGATCAGATCGAGATGGAGGTCGACCCGGCGGGCGTCGGCCAGGTCGAGGGGGCCGCGGTGGTCGACGGGCGCCCCGCGCTGGCCTGCCTCGGCCACGGCGCGGTTGAGATCCGACAGCCTGCGATCCATCTCGGCCTTCAGTTCGACCGACAGGCGTGAGACCTCCGCCGCCAGCCGGGCCCGCCGCGACTCGATCTCCACCAGGTCGCCATGGGTGACGACGTCGACGAAGCGTTCGTCGATCTCACCCAGGCGGTCGTGGAGCCGCTCGATGGCTCCGGCGAGGACCTCGGTGCGGGCAGCGACGGCCAGGACGGCCCGTTCGAATCGCGGGACGGGCAGGTGGTCGCCGGTCCAGGCAGGGACGACCTCGGCGCCTTCGACTACGACCTCGACCGCCGGGGCCCGGGCCGGGGTCGTGGCCACGGCGTCCGACCGGGCGTCACTGAGGTCGCAGGGCCCCTGGGCGGCGGCGACACCCCAGCGGTAACCGGCTTCCATCGGCGGGGGAGGCGGCGGCGCGGTGCGATCGGGGGTGATCAGGCGCACCGACTCGTCGGGCGTCGGCGGCTCGAGGATCCGGAAGGCCGGACCGGGGTCGATGATCCCCAGCTCCGGGAGGGGTTCGAAGCGGGTGCGGAAGTGGGGAAGTCGCAGTTTCATCATGAGTCACGCTAACCACACAAGCCACACCAGTGGTGGACCCCGTTCGGCGGTGACGGGGGGAGTTGTTACTATCCCGGTAGTGGAAATCTCCCTCGGAGCGCGGTGACGTATGGCTGAGTCGAAGGTCGACCTCGGGCGTTACCAACTCGGCTGGCACGACGAGATCGAGTACGCCTTCCAGCCTAAGAAGGGGCTGAACCGCGAGGTCGTCGAGCAGATCTCGGAGATGAAGGGCGAGCCGGACTGGATGCGCAAGTTCCGCCTGCGCGCCCTCGAGATCTTCGAGCGCAAGCCCATGAAGCCGTGGTTCGCCAAGAACATGCCCGCGCTCGACTTCCAGGACATCTACTACTACCTGAAGCCCTCGACCGAGCAGGTCGACGACTGGGAAATGCTGCCCGACCAGATCAAGGGCACCTACGAGAAGCTCGGGATCCCGGAAGCGGAGCGAAAGTACCTCGCCGGTGTGACGGCCCAGATGGAGTCCGAGGTCGTGTACCACCGCAACCGGGAAGACCTCGAGCAGATGGGGATCCTGTTCTCGGACCTCGACACCGCTCTGCGCGAGTACCCCGAGATCGTCCAGGAGTACATCGGCACCATCATCCCGCCCGGTGACAACAAGTTCGCCGCTCTCAACTCCGCCGTGTGGTCGGGGGGGTCGTTCATCTACGTGCCCGAGGGCGTCCACGTCCCGATGCCGCTCCAGGCCTACTTCCGCATCAACGCCGAGAACGCCGGCCAGTTCGAGCGCACGCTGATCATCGTGGAGGCCGGTGCCTCGGTGCACTACGTGGAAGGATGCCTCCCCGGGGGCGAGTTGGTGGCGATGGCCGATGGGGACTGGCGGCCGATCGAGGAGATCCGGGTCGGTGATCGGGTGCTAGCGCACGAAGGCCATCCGGCTCGGGTCAAGGCGTTCCAGGTGCGCACCTACCGGGGGCCGCTGCTCCGGTTTCGACCGATCTCGCCGGCGAGCGAGTTCGCGGTGACGCCGGAGCACCCCCTCCTCGTGGTCCGCAGGGCAGACGTGCTCGCGCCCCGGAAGCCTCGCCGCGACTGGAAGCCCGAGGTTTCCACGAAGAAGCTGCTCGTGGCAGCGCCGCAGTGGGTCGAGGCGGGGTCGGTGAAGGCCGGCGACTTCCTCGTGTTCCCGAAGCTCCGCCCCACGCCCGCGGAGCACGTCCTGTCATTGGAGTTCGCGCGGCTCGCCGGCTACTTCCTTGCCGACGGCTCGGCGACGCTCACCAACGGCTGTAAGTCCCTCGCCTTCTCGTTCCACATCGACGACTTCGAATCGGTCGAGGAGGTGCAGCGGCTCTGTAAGGCGCTCTACGACGCATCTGGTTCGGTGCTCTTCAACCAGAAGAAGCACGAGGCGCGGGTGCTTGTTTACACCCCGGCTGGATACGAGGCGATGCGAGCCCACGTCGGGACGCGATCCCGCAGCAAGAAGCTCTCTTCCGACCTGTTCCGGCAGGACGAGGAGTTCCTGCGTCACCTGGTGGAGACGTACATGCGCGGCGACGGGAACCTCATCGAGCGCTCCAACGGCGCCCGGTGGCGTCGGGCGCACACCACGTCACGCAGCTGGGCGCACCAGCTCCAGGCGATTCTGGCCCGCCTCGATATCTTCGCCACGGTCAGCCTTCGCCGGCCAGCAGGTCCCGGGGAGATCCTCGGCCGCACGGTGCAACGGCACGCGCTCTACCAGGTGCAGTGGACGGAGGGCGGGGATGGTCCGCGGGAGGTTCGCGACGCGGGGGAATACTTCCTCGTCCCAGTCCGGGCTGTCACCGCAGCGGAGTTCGAGGGCGACGTGTTCAACCTCGATGTCGACGCCCCCGACAGCTACTTGGCGTCGGGCTTTGCGGTGCACAACTGTTCCGCCCCCGTCTACACCAGCGACTCTCTCCACTCGGCCGTGGTCGAGATCGTGGCCAAGCCCGGGGCGCGGGTGCAGTACACGACGATCCAGAACTGGTCGCCCAACGTCTACAACCTCGTCACCAAGCGGGCCCGGGCCGAGGAGGAAGCCACCGTCGTGTGGATCGACGGCAACCTCGGCTCCAAGCTGACGATGAAGTACCCGTCGGTGTACTTGATGGGCCCCAAGGCGCACGGCGAGGTGCTCTCGGTGGCGTACGCCGGCGACGGCCAGCACCAGGACGCCGGGGCCAAGAGGGTCCACGCCGCGCCCGAAACCTCCTCGATCATCGAGTCGAAGTCGATCAGCAAGGACGGCGGCCGCACTACCTACCGGGGCCTGGTGCGGGTCGAGGAGGGTGCGACCAAGGTGAAGAGCACCGTCCGCTGCGACGCCCTCATCCTCGACGAAGACAGTCGCTCCGACACCTACCCGTACCAGGAGATCGCCGAGGAAGACGTGCGCGTCGAGCACGAGGCCACCGTCTCCAAGGTGGGGGAAGACCAGCTCTACTACCTGATGAGCCGGGGTCTGTCGGAGACCGAGGCGGCGTCGATGATCGTGAACGGCTTCATCGAGCCGATCGTCAAGACGCTCCCGATGGAGTATGCAGTCGAGTTGTCGCGCCTCATCGAGCTCGAGATGGAGGGAGCGGTCGGCTGAGCGCCGGCGCCGCCCCACCCCGAGGAGCCTGCTGAAGAAATGGGCACCGACGTCTCGCCGGCCATCGTCACCACCCGCGACGTCCTCGCCCTCGACGCAGCTTGTGGCTGCACCTTCGGGCTGCGTCCTCGCGGGATGGCACCGAGTGGCTCGGCGATCCGCGCCGTTGCCATTTCTTCAGCAGGCCCCTAGCACCACCGATGGCTGATCACGCGTTCACCCCCGGCGCCGCCGCCGGGGTCGGGGGGCCTCAGTGGCTCACGGCCCGGCGTGTGGTGGCGGCGGAGCAGCTTTCGGCGCTGGCGCCACCCACGAGCGACGAGGAGATCTGGCGCTATTCGCGGATCGACGACTTCGACCCCGCCGACTGGGCGCCGCTGCCACCAGCAGCGGATGCGCCG
This sequence comes from Actinomycetota bacterium, assembly GCA_016179865.1. Classification (GTDB taxonomy): domain Bacteria; phylum Actinomycetota; class Acidimicrobiia; order IMCC26256; family JACPCJ01; genus JACPCJ01. The sequence goes on from JACPCJ010000048.1 coordinate 12,917, forward strand.
GGAACAGGGGTTCCGGTGGCCGTGCGTTCGGTCATCGAGGAGATGGTCGAGCGCTCGGGCCTCCTCGTCACCGTGAACGGTCGGGTCGTGCACCGCGAGCTCGACGAGGCGATGGCGTCGAAGGGTGTGATGCTGGGCGACCTCGCCGTCCACTGCGCGGACGAAGCCCGCGGCGTCCTCGGCTCCGTGTCCGGGGCCTCGGCCGACTGGTTCACCACGCTGCACGACGCCTTCGTGCCCGGAGGGGCCTTCCTCGCCGTCCCGGCGGGGGTCGTCGTCGAACGGCCCATCCTCGCCTTCCACTTCATCGACGGCCCCGACGGCGCCGCCGTCTTCCCCCACACCCTCGTCGTTGCGGGAGAGGACAGCGAGGTCACGGTGCTGGAGCATCGGTCGTCGAGCCGGGCTCGGCTCCTGAGCTCGGCGGTGAGCGAGATTGTCGTCGAGAGCGGGGCGAACGTGAACTTTGTTGGAGTCCAGAGTCTCGGTTCCGCGGTCACTGAGGTTGCGCTCCAGCGTGCCGAGGTCGGCCGGGGGGCCCGCCTCACCTCGTCTTCGGTAGCACTCGGCGGCTCGTACGCACGCCTGCGGAGCGAGACGCTGATCACGGGGGAGGGTGGCGAATCGGACCTCCTCGCCGTCTACTTCGCCGATGGCGACCAGATGCTCGACTTCCGCACTCTGCAGGACCACGACGCCCCCCGGTCGCGGTCCAACCTGCTGTTCAAGGGGGCGGTCGAACATCGCGCCCACAGCGTGTATTCGGGGCTCATCCGGCTCCGACCGTCGGCTCAGAAGGCCGACGCCCACCAGACCAACCGCACCATGAAGCTCTCGCCCGAGACCCACGTCGAGTCGGTGCCCAACCTCGAGATCCTCGCCAACGACGTGCAGTGCACCCACGCCAGCGCCGTGGGGCCCATCGACGACGACCAGCTTTACTACCTCCAGACGCGCGGGATCCCGCCCGAGCGTGCCGAGCAGCTCGTGGTCTTCGGATTCTTCGAGGACGTCTTCGAACGCCTTCCTGTGGGAAGCCTGGCCGACCCGTTGCGGGAAACCGTCCGGGAGAAGTTCGCTAGACGCCGGGGCCCGAGCGGCCGGTCAGAGCGGGGAAGGGGTGCGGATGTCTGAAGTCCGCCTCTGCTCCGTGTCCGACGTCGAGCCCAACTCCGCCGTCCGCGTCGACGCCGCTGGTCACCGACTTGCCGTCGTGCGGGTGACCGATGGCGACGGTGCCGACCACTGGTACGTCATCGACGACCGCTGCTCCCACGCCGAGGCGTCGCTGGCCGAGGGGGTCGTGTGGGCGGACGACCGCGAGATCGAGTGCCCCCGTCACGGCTCCACGTTCGAGCTGGAGACGGGCCGGGCCATCACCCTTCCCGCCACGCGGCCGCAGGGCGTCTACGCGGTTCGGGTCGAGGGCGACGATGTGATCGGGGAGCTGCCGTGACCGCCGGGTCGGGTCTCGTGGTTGCCGGGCTCCGGGCCAGCGTCGACGGCCACGAGATCCTGCGCGGCATCGACCTCGAGGTCACGCCCGGGCGGGTCGAGGTGATCATGGGGCCCAACGGCTCGGGAAAGTCGACCCTCGCCAACGTCATCATGGGCCACCCTGCGTACGCGGTGACGGCGGGCGACGTCACGCTGGACGGCGACAGCCTGCTGGGGCTTCCCACGCACGAGCGGGCGGCAAGGGGCCTGTTCC